>NZ_JAUOSJ010000005.1:0-407377 GCF_030548385.1 Agarivorans sp. 1_MG-2023
AGAATCAAACTGATTGAGCAATTGCAGTACCGACGGTTGCCAGCCTTGTCGGGTAAAAATCACTATAAAGTCATCGCTACCGAGGTGCCCAATAAAATGTGCATGCCGGCATGCACATTTTATTTAGTTTAAAGGAAGGTATCTGTGGTGATTTAGTGCTGAGCTGTATAAAGCGGTTTTTAGAGGGAGATAAACTCCCTCTAGTAGTTAACGCTAACCTTCAATACGCACATAAGGTTTAAGTCTAGGGACACTATTAAGATTTAACTCTTGAGGAAACTGTGTTTGCCCAGCAATAAGAGCATCAACAGCCAGCTTGATTTTATCCAGCTGTACTAGTGCATTTATTTTGTGTACGAATAATTCAGGTGATAATTCGTCAGCGCTAAGTGAGTTGTTCCATTTAACATACTCCTCTAAAGCTTCTTCACCATAGTTATAGGCATGGATATAGCGGTATGAAACTCGTTGATTATCAGGGTAAATCTTTAAGGCGTGTTGATACAGTGCGTCAGCTTCATCATTCCTATTAAGAGCTGTTAAGGCTAGGTGATGATTATAGAATTGCTCAGTACGTGTTTGGCGGCGCATCAATTTCTCTGACCATGCTAGATAGCCATGTAGTTCTTCTGGCAAACCTAAACCAATCGCTGCTTTTAGTCTAAATACCATGGCGTTAAACTCGTAACGTGTTTGAATTGGTAAGGGATTGCTTACTTTCTCTAAGTAAGTTACATCTACACTGCCAGTACGTTCATAGTCCTTGTTGAGCTTAATACTTTGTAAACCGGAGACCATGAAGATCACCGTGAATAATGGTATTAACACGCCGAATATTTTTGGAGCAAATTTAGCAGGGAAACCTATGACGATGATTTTGCCACTTTCCATAAATGTTTTAGCTAGCACTATACAAAACAAAACCCACAGTATTGATGAGTGATAAAACGGAAGCTCGGTCATGCTATGCAATAAGCTTGGCAATAGAATAGCAAAGTAGAAGAGACCTTTCTGCCAGCCTTTGGTAAACCAAAGTTTTAAGCAGTATCCGGCCAATGTCAGCAATACTAGAATAGGAAGTATTCCGCCTTCGACGGCCCAATAAGCTAGTTCGTTATGAGGGTGAGCAACATTGAAATGATAGCCATCTATAATGTTTTGCTGGTTTAACAGAGCCTGCGCTTCATGATATACCCCATCATATCCGCCATAACCCCAACCAAGTAAAGGTTGTTGTTTAAATAATTCCCAGCTTACTTCTAACATGGTGATTCGGTAGGCTGTTGTAACACCACCTATGGCGTCACGTGCAACTGATTCACCGAGCATTTCGGGAATACTTGAAGCTACTACACCCAGAGCAATGCAGCATAACCATACTCTCAATTCTTTCTTTTTTGAGGTTTTAAATAGATAAGGAGCTAGTAGCGGCAAAATTAAAAACAAGGAGAGGGTAGTGGTTCTTGATCCTGATAAGAAACATACCCAGGCCGCTAGAAAGCTGGTTACAGCCACTAGAGTAAGCTGGGCTTTGGTCGTTATCGCTTTATCAGAAATTAACCATGCAGACGCTAAAGGTCCAAATAAGACAAAGGTACCTAGTACGTTGGGTTGCTGAAAAATTCCGGCCGCACGGGTGGAATTGACATTAAAGCCAACCCAATTACCTTCAGTGAGCAGGTACATCTGAGATAAAGCGTAAGCACTTTCGATTAAGGCCCCCGCGACAATTAGAAACAGCAATAGGTGCCAGTCTTTACGTGTTAGTTCTAACTGCATAAACGCAAAAATAAGCAAAAGGCCCGCGGATAATCCGATTAGTCTATCTAAGGCGAACTCGCCGAACTCAGCATTTGGATAAAACAACGGAATCCAAAGAAGGCCAACACCAGCGAGAAGAACAATTAAAGGTTGGTTGTATCGTAGTTGCTCTGCAGCACTAACTTTAATAAGACCAATGCCAATAAGCACTGAAGCGAACATCCATACTACTAAGTTAAATGGAAGCGCGAGGCCGGTACCACCTTGGTTATGTTGGAAGTAATGCATACCTACAAGCATCATCACGGCAAATACATAAATAAAACAACGTTCTAGTGTCAACTTGGCTGACATATCATTTCCTTTGAAAAATGCGAGCATCAAGTGCCCTTTCAATCACTATTTGTTTAACATTGGCTTTAAGAAGCGAGCGGTATGAGAGCGTTGTTCTTTTACTATATCTTCTGGTGTTCCAGCTATCAGGATTTCTCCTCCGCCTTTACCACCTTCAGGGCCAAGATCTACCACCCAGTCTGCGGTTTTCACCACATCTAAGTTGTGTTCAATTACTACAATGGTGTTTCCGTGGTCGCGTAAGCGGTGAATCACTTCTAACAGCAATTCAATATCGTGGAAGTGCAAACCAGTGGTTGGCTCATCTAATATATACAAGGTTTGGCCGGTGTCTCGTTTGCTGAGTTCTCGAGCCAGTTTTACTCGCTGAGCTTCACCGCCGGATAAGGTGGTCGCTGATTGGCCTAGCTTTATGTACGTTAAACCAACATCAATCAGCGTTTGTAATTTCCTAGCGATCGCTGGCACAGCATCAAAGAATGGGCGAGCTTCTTCAACAGTCATATCCAAGATCTGGTGAATACTTTTACCTTTGTATTTTATCTCTAGTGTTTCGCGGTTGTAGCGTTTGCTTTTACATACATCACAGGGCACATAAACGTCGGGTAAAAAGTGCATTTCAACTTTTATTACGCCGTCACCTTGACACGCTTCACAGCGACCGCCTTTTACGTTAAAGCTAAATCGGCCAGGTTTGTAGCCGCGAGAACGTGATTCTTGAGTCGCAGCAAATAACTCGCGAATGGGTGTGAAAATACCTGTGTAAGTTGCTGGGTTAGAACGAGGTGTTCGGCCAATCGGACTCTGGTCAATATCGACAACTTTGTCGAGCTTGTCTAGGCCCTCAACGGCTTTGTGTGGGGCGATGTCTTCACCGGCGGCACCGTTGAGCTCTTTCTGGGCAATTTTATATAAGGTGTCATTAATTAAGGTAGATTTTCCGCTGCCTGATACGCCTGTAACACAGGTTAACAAGCCTAGTGGAATCGCTAGATCAACGTCTTTGAGGTTATTGCCACTTGCGCCAAGCACCTTTAACCAGTCTTTACCTACAGGATGCCGTTTTGCGGGAACATCTATTGCCTTAACGCCCGACAAATATTGTCCGGTGAGTGAATCGGGGGTGTCTATGACTTGTTGATAAGTACCTTGAGCAACAATTTCGCCACCATGCACACCTGCTCCAGGACCAATATCAACAATATAATCGGCGGCGCGAATGGCATCTTCATCGTGTTCAACCACTATTACGGTATTGCCCAAATCCCGTAGATGATTGAGGGTAGCGAGTAATCTTTCGTTATCACGCTGGTGTAAACCAATCGAAGGTTCATCAAGTACGTACATTACGCCAACAAGGCCCGCCCCAATTTGGCTGGCAAGTCGAATGCGCTGAGCTTCACCGCCTGATAAAGTATCTGCGCTGCGATCTAATGAAAGGTAATCTAGGCCAACGTTAATTAAGAAGTTTAAGCGTTCACAGATTTCCTTGAGAATTTTGTCGGCAATTTGTGCGCGTTGTCCGGTCAGGCTGAGTGAGTCAAAAAACTCCATGGCTTCGCCAATGGATTTACAGCTGACTTCTGGCAGGTTGGTAGTGCCAATAAACACATTTCTGGCTTCTTCGCGTAGGCGACTACCGTTACAGCTTGGACAGTTTTGATTACTAATGAACTTCGCTAGTTCTTCCCGTACGGCATTAGACTCTGTTTCTTTGTAACGGCGACGCATATTGGGGATTATCCCTTCAAAGGGATGTTTGCGCACGGTTACGTCGCCGCGATCATTCATGTACTTAAATTCAATGCTAGTACGACCTGAACCATGCAAAACGACTTTTTGGTGTTTTTCACTGAGTTCTTCAAAGGCAGTTTCTAAGTCGAACTCAAAGTGAGCTGCTAAAGATTTAAGCATTTGGTAATAGTAAAAGTTGCGTTTGTCCCAGCCGCGTATGGCTCCGCCCGACAGGCTCAAACTCGAATTTACGATGACTTTGTTATCATCAAAAAACTGATCTACACCTAAGCCATCACAGGTTTGACAAGCGCCAGCAGGGTTATTAAACGAAAAGATCCGAGGCTCTAGCTCTGTCATGCTGTAACCACATACTGGACAGGCAAAGTTGGCGGAAAATAGCTGGCGGGTTTCACCACTATCCATATCTACCAAAATGGCTGTGCCTTCAGCAAGTTCTAGCGCCGTTTCGAATGACTCGGCTAAGCGTTGAGATAAGTCATCGCTAGCGCGTACTTTAAAACGGTCGATAACCACTTCAATATTGTGTTTTTTATGCAGCTCTAGCTCTGGAGGATCGCTTAAGTCACAGACTTCGCCATCTATTCGTGCACGAATAAAGCCTTGAGCAGCAAGGTTTTCTAGGGTTTTTACATGTTCGCCTTTACGGTCTCGAACAATGGGCGCCAGCAACATCAGTTTGCTGTTCTCTGGCTCTTCAAACACTTTGTCTACCATTTGACTAATGGTTTGTGCAGCCAAGGGTTGATGGTGATGCGGGCAGCGTGGCTCGCCCACTCGCGCATACAATAATCTTAAGTAATCATAAATTTCAGTAATCGTACCAACAGTAGAGCGCGGATTATGTGAGGTAGATTTTTGTTCAATGGAGATTGCCGGAGATAAACCTTCAATATGGTCAACATCGGGCTTTTCCATCAATGACAAAAATTGACGCGCATAAGCTGAAAGAGATTCTACATAACGGCGCTGACCTTCAGCGTAGAGGGTATCAAATGCTAGCGATGACTTCCCCGAACCAGAGAGCCCAGTAATAACAATAAGCTTGTCGCGCGGGAGGGTAAGCGAAATGTTCTTGAGGTTGTGGGTGCGTGCACCTCTAATATCGATACTGTCCATTGTTACCTGATCATTGCTGCAGTAAATCGCCCAGTATTACACATTATTTATTGAAATGCGCCGTTCTGCTGGTGTGGATGAAGTAATAGTAAGGCCGCAATCTTAAGCTGGTTTGCAGCCAAGTGCCTGTGTTAGCATTGCCGGTTCTCAATTGACGAATTTTTTATGGTTATAGCTGTGGAAGAAGGTTTAAATCCTACTGAAAAACGCGGTGCTTATTCGCTTGCGCTGTTGTTTGCTTTGCGCATGGCTGGCTTGTTTATGTTAATGCCGGTTTTGGCTGTGTATGGTCAAGAGTTAAAAGGTTTTTCGCCGCTTTGGGTTGGCTTATCTATTGGCGCTTATGGCTTAACTCAAGCTATGTTTCAAATCCCTATGGGGTGGCTATCGGACCGCATTGGTAGAAAACCGGTTATCTTTTTAGGTTTGAGCATTTTTGCATTAGGCTCAGTGGTGGCCGCTATGGCGGAATCGATTCATGGCGTTGCTATTGGGCGAGCTTTGCAAGGCATGGGGGCAATTGCGAGTACGGTTATGGCGCTGGCCGCAGACTTAAGCCGAGAGACCCAGCGTGCCAAGGTGATGGCGTTTATTGGGGTAAGCATTGGTTTATCTTTTGCAGCATCTTTAGTGCTTGGGCCTATAGTGTCTGCACTGCTAGGTTTATCGGGGTTGTTTTGGTTAATTGCTGGCTTATCGTTAGCGGCTATGTTGGTGGTGCAATTTGCTGTGCCAAATGCTCACTCTAAAGCCCCTAGTGGTGAAGTGAGTGCTAACTCTGCTCAAATGTTCAAACTACTCAAACACCCTCAATTACTGCGTTTAGATTGGGGGGTATTTACGCTACACCTAGTATTGACCGCACTATTTGTGGTGATGCCACTACGTTTGGTGGATGCAGGACTAGAAGCCGCCAGTCATTGGCAAGTGTATTTACCTGCAGTATTAGTGTCGTTCGTATTAATGGTGCCGTTACTTATTATTGCCGCTAAACGTAATCAGCAACGTGGTTACTTTTTGTTTGCAATTAGCTTATTGCTATTGGCTAATGCACTACTGTTAGTTGATGTATCGTCTATTTGGTTGTTAGGCGCAATTTTAGCGATTTTTTTTATCGGCTTTAATTATTTAGAAGCGAGCTTACCTGCGCTTATTTCTAATCTAGCGCCTCCAGGTAATAAAGGCGCTGCTTTAGGGGTGTTTTCTACCAGTCAATTTCTAGGGGCGTTTATTGGCGGTTCTAGTGCTGGAGCCTTGTATATGGCAGCAGGTGCGTATGGAGTAAGCCTGTTTGCTATTGCTTTGCTGCTTATTTGGTTAGTTGTTAGTTTAGGAATGCGTGCGCAAAGTGGCATAAAAAGTTATTCGTTGGCGATATCATCTGCCGACCAACCAGCGAGTTTATTGGCAAAACTGCAGGTATTACCTGGGGTTGTAGAAGCGGTAGTGATTTCCAGTGACCGTACTGTCTACCTCAAAGTGAAAACAAAAGAATTTGAATTGGCTAGAGCATTGGATTTGGTGCGAGCAGCCTAGTATGATAGCGGGTCTTCCTCGCCACAACAGATAGAATATAGGAGCGATATACATGGCCACTCGGGGCATTAATAAAGTAATTTTGGTTGGTAACTTAGGACAAGATCCTGAAGTACGTTTTATGCCAAACGGCGGGGCCGTCGCCAATATTACTATTGCTACTTCAGAAAGCTGGAGAGACAAGCAAAGTGGTGAACAGAAAGAACGCACAGAATGGCACCGCGTAGTGTTGTTTGGCAAACTGGCCGAAGTAGCTGGTGAATATCTTAAAAAAGGTTCACAGGTTTATATTGAAGGCCAATTACAAACGCGTAAGTGGCAAGACCAAAATGGTCAAGACCGCTACTCAACAGAGGTAGTTGTTCAAGGCTTTAATGGCGTAATGCAAATGCTAGGTGGTCGCCAAGGCGGTGGTCAAGGTCAAAGCATGGGTGGAGCGCCACAGCAGCAAAATAACTGGGGTGGCCAACAGCAAGCAGCTCCACAGGCTGCTCCTACCGCACAACAAGGTGGTTTCCAGCAGCAAGCGCCGCAACAACAGGCTGCGCCTCAGCAAGGTGGCTATCAGCAACAAGCTAAGCCTGCTGCTCCGCAACAAGCGCCTCAACAAGCTGCACCACAGTTTAACGAGCCGCCAATGGATTTTGACGACGATATCCCGTTCTAGGCTGCTAAGAGCTAAAAATAAAAAGCCTCAAGAAATTGAGGCTTTTTAGTATCTATAGCTTATTTAGTTGTACTCACTATTTAAGTGAATTGATTAACTGCTTTAGGTGAGTGACTGGAATGGCATAACTAATAGCACTAGGGTCAGCCAGCACTGCCTCTTTAGTCGTTTTCACAAACACCTTGTTAATGATTGCGATTACTGCACCCGTTTCAGGGTGATATAAAGGGCTGCCGCTGTTACCCGGGTAGGCGGTAGCGTCTAATTGATAGATGTTATACGGTGACTTAAGTCTTTTAAGTTGTGCTAAGTTTAGCTCGCTGGCATTTCGGGCGGGTATCACCACTGGCGTTATACTCGAAATAATACCGCGGTGAGTAACGGGGTAAAGTCCCAATACCGCACCAATAGGAAACCCAGTGAAGGCATATAGTTCTCCTTCGCGCACCTTTTTATTAGACAGGCCCATCGCTTTTAGGGCTTTACCTTCAATTTTTAGCAGCGCTAAATCATGTTTCTGATTGCTTGCCACCAAACTGGCTATTCGTATTTCAGGCGAACGACCTTGCCCAACAAATACTACGAGTTTTTCATTCTGCTGTTGATTTAGGCTTTTGGGAATGACATGAGCATTAGTAGCAATTAAATGAGGTCCAACCACAAACCCTGTTCCTCTAAGGTTTGCACGCGGTGAGTTAAGCTTGTTGTAGGTGCCAACGCCAACTACAGAAGGTTTAATTCTTTCTATAGTGTCAGCAAGATCGCTTAACGCGCCAGCGCTAAACATCGATAAAAATGAAGCGATGGCAATAATGAAGGCTAGTTTCATACTATATTCTTCCTTGAGAGACTATTTCATCTTAATTTTTACTCGGTACTAGAGCAAGTTAGTATAAAAGCGACTAGGTTTGTGTAGTGCGTAATACTGTGAAGCGAAAAAGGCCAAATGATGATGAGTTTTAATTACGAAGATGCGTTCTCCAGAAATATTGGCTGGGTTACAGATGCAGAGCAACAGATACTGCGTGGTAAGCGTGTGGCTATGGCTGGAGCCGGGGGCGTGGGTAGTGAACACATAGTGACGTTAGCAAGGTTGGGGGTTGGCAAGTTTCATATCTCTGATTTTGATGAATATGAAGTCCATAACTTTAACCGCCAGGCTGGGGCGTTTATGTCTACGGTGGGCCAAGATAAAGTTAAAGTGATGGAACAAGTTTGCTTGGATATTAATCCAGAAGCGGAAGTGAAGTCTTTCCCTGAAGGTATTTTCGAACATAATGTTGATGAATTTTTAGATGGCATTGATGTATATGTAGATAGCTTAGATTTTTTTGCGCTATCGGCGCGTAAGTTGGTTTTTCAAAAGTGTTTGGAAAAAAATATACCGCTAGTAACCGCAGCTCCTTTGGGTATGGGCTGCGCATTTCTTTGCTTTATGCCGGGAGGAATGACCTATGAAGAGTATTTTCGCTTTGAGGATGCAAGCAGTGAAAATGAGCAATACATTAAATTCTTGATTGGACTTTCGCCCGCTATGTTACAGCGACCATACTTAGTTGACCCTAGTAAAGCGGACTTCCACGCTAAAAAAGGCCCGTCGATGCCTATGGCTGTGAAAATGTGTGGGGGAATTGCCGGCACTTATGTGCTCAAAATATTATTGAATAGAGGTGAGTTAATTACTGCTCCTTACGGTTTGCACTTTGATGCCTACCGAAATCGTTTCAAAAAAACTTGGCGGCCAATGGGTAACCGCAACCCACTGCAGCGTATTGTATTTGGTGTGGCGAAAAAAATAGTATTGAGTGGCGGTGCTTAACTGTGACTTGGTGTCAGTAAGTTTTACAAAATGTTATCTATATTTGTATTAATATAGTTTAAGTTGTTGTAAATATTTGATTTTTAATCTTGGCTTACTTATTGCTTTAAGCCCACCGTTATTTATAAACGATTTTACCAAACGGATGGGTTACATGAACAAACTGAAACATGCTTGCTTAGCAGTTAGCTTAGGATTAGCAAGTATTTCTGCTAGTGCGGAACTGATTACTGAATGGAACTACGCAAATGATGCGGGTTTTAAAGAGTGGAGTTCTCGTGCTGGCCAAGTTGGTATAGACACCGACGGTGCAACACTAGATGATTTTGATGTTCTTTTTGGTGGCGAGCTTCCTAAGAGCTTAGCGTGGGGTGACCCATATGGTGCAGTGAATCCTTTATTGCAAAAGAGTTCTCTTGTGATCGATGATGCTCAGTCTGGCCAAGTAAACACCAGCGCGCCAGGTGATGTAGCATCTTTAGATTTTGTAACAGGCACCGGTCTTACTCACGAAAACTGGGGCGTAACAGGTAATACTTTATCGTCAGCGGTTTTGTTTGATGGTTTGTTCTTGCAGCCTCTAGCACCTTTTGTAGGCCCTGCACTTCCTGCGCCAGTACTTGAATTTGATGTGCTATTTGAAGAAACCTATAACACACCAACAAATAACGTGTGTAAATACGGTGATACTAAAGTAGGTGAGGCGGGTGTTAATGAAGCCGGTTGTTCAGATCTATTCACTTTAGTGTTGGATGACGGCGTTACTTTTTCTGAAGTTGGTGGAGATATCTACCTTCAAAACAGTTTCATATTACCAATCCCTGGTTTTGATGATTATGTTTATACGTTAACGACTCGCTTACAGGGCTTAGAAGTACTAGATGGTTTAGATTGTGGGCCTGATGCTACTTGTATTGGTTTCTTGACTGAAGAAAACCAAACCAACCAACTAGAAGCTGCTTTTGCTATCTCTGCTGCAAAAGTAACAGAGCCAGGCACTTTAGCCATCTTTGGTTTGGGCTTATTAGGTTTGGCATCTGTTCGTCGCCGCGCTTAATCACTGCTAGTGTTTAAAGCAACTGCTGCTAGTAGCAGTAGTTGCTTGTTTTCCTTCCAATACCGCTCCTGCAATAAGAAACTGTACCAAGCTATTTGGTTCCCCTTTACTACAAGTCACCTTTTTATCCTCAAGGCTTATCGTACATTGTTAACGGTTAACTAAACGTTAATGAATTGCTCATGGTTTAACTGACATGCCTGTAAGCAAGCACTTAAAAGCTTTTGGCGAAAACGACGTTAGCCCGTGAAAGTGGCAGTGGAATTAGGGATCCTATGAGTACTTTATTCAATAAATGCTTTAGTTTTTTATGTCAGTAATCTTTACATCAACGTTTTATCAATGGGTTTTGTTTTTGTTAAAATATTGTTTTAAAAGGGTTTTTAAAACTGGCACTTAGATTGCTATGTACAGGTTGTATCTTGAATCGTACTAACCAAATGGATGGGTGACATGAACAAATTAAAACTAACATGCTTGGCAGCTAGCTTAAGTTTTGCAAGCGTTGCTGCAAATTCTGCTCTTATTACTGATTGGGACTATTTAAATGATGCTGGTTTTGACCAGTGGACTTCAGATGCCGGTTCTATTGACCCTACCGGAATTGATGCTTCTGGTGCTACTCGTGACGAATTTGATCCAGTTGGTTTGTTTGGTGGTGAATTACCTAAAACGCTTGAATGGGGTGTACCTTACGGTGCTGAAAACCCAGATTTGAAGAAAAGCGCTTTAGCGATTGAAGAAGCTAAAGAAGGTACTGTTACTACTAGTGTTGTCGACGGTGTTGGTGCATTGGTATTCTCTGAAGGTACTGGTCTTGTACATGAAAACTGGGGCGTTACCGGTGATACTTTAGTTGCGGCTACCTTATTTGATGGTTTGTTCCTAGCGCCTACAGCGCCAGTTGCTTTCCCACTAGCGCCAGCACCAGTACTACAATTTGGTGTTATCTTCGAAGAAACTTATAACACTCCTACGAACGACATCTGTAAGTACGAACCTACCCAACTAGTTGGTGCAGTAGGTATTAACCAAGAAGGTTGTTCAGATTTATTCACTTTAGTGCTAGGCCCAGATGTTACCTACACTGAAGTTGGTGATGATATCTACCTTCAAAACAGCTTTGTATTGCCAATCCCTGGCTACGATGACTACGTATACACGCTTACTACTCGCCTTCAAGGTTTAGAAGTGTTGGGTGATATTGATTGTGGTCCAAATGCTACTTGTATCGGCTTCCTAACAGAAGAAGATAAAACCAATGAATTAAAAGCTGGTTTCGCTATCTCTGCTGCTCAAGTAACAGAGCCAGGCACTTTAGCTATCTTTGGTCTAGGCTTGTTAGGTTTGGCGTCAGTTCGTCGCCGTGCATAATGCTTATTTAAAAGTCGCTAACTATTAGCATTGAATACCCAAAGCGCAGCCTAGTTCTGCGCTTTGTTTTTTTCAAGCCTGCTTTAATTCAATTCATAATTTTTCTAAGGCTTAAGTGTTGTAAATAGATAATTAAACAGCTTAGAGAGCCCGATATGATCCGTAACAAATATGTGAAAAAACTATCCACTATGCCGATTTTGGGGGCAGCTGTAAGAGGTGGGATTTCGATGTTGGTGAAGCGTGAAGCTAAACTTATCGCCGAACATTTTGCTGAGTTCCTCCGCCCCGTTGTTGCCTTTAAACCAGATATAGTTAACGAAGCTTTTAAAATTCGTCACGACGTATATTGCGAAGAACTCAATTTTGAGCCCGTTCGTGATGACGGTATGGAACAAGATGAATTTGACGATTACTCCCGCTTTTGCCTCATTGAACACAAACCTAGTTCTAACTTCGCCGGTTGTGTGCGAATAGTTTCTCCAACGAGTAAAAGTGAATTGTTACCGATTGAAACATTTTGTTCTGAAGCTATTAAAAACGCTAAGGTTCATCCCTCCCAGTTTGACCGAAGCGAGATTTGTGAAATTTCTCGTTTGGCTGTTCGCCCTCAATTTCGCCGTCGTAAGGCTGATAATTTTGAGGGTGCCGCTTCTGGTGCTATTAACGAGCAAACCTATTCTGAGGAAGAGTTACGTTGCTTTCCTTTTTTAGCAATTGGTTTGTATTTGTCCATTGCAGCTCTAGCTGTGCGAGCTGGCACTCACCATGCCTTTGTTATGATGGAGCCTCGATTAGCTCGCAGTATGAGCTTCTTGGGTATTAAGTTTGAGCAATTAGGCCCAGCTGTTGATTACCATGGCCTACGTGCGCCTTACTACATTAGCACTGGCATGTTAACTCGCAGCTTACCTGTTGGTTTTCAGGTATTAATGAATAACATTGATAAAGAAGTAGAGAAAGGGTGTTTGGCTGCACGAAACAATGATGACAATGACGAGTACATCAAGAGAATGTATTCATCGTCTTTTTTTGAACAAAAAAAATCTCCCAACATTTCCATGCGGGAGAATTTTAATTGGTCTGAGTCTAGCGGCCTTTATCTTCCGCGCTAGCCGCACTTAGCAGCTACTTATTCCTACTTTATTTTAGCTGAGCTTCTAGTTCAGCTTTTTTATCTGTAAGTTCAGGTTCTAGGTTCCTGAGGCTGTCCAGTACACCTTTCGCTTTCTTTGTCTGTTGGTCCGCAATGAGTGCTTCTACGTAGTGAAGCGCTATCTCGTTACTGGCTTGCTGTTGATAGCTTTGTTCAAGTGCAACAGTGGCTTGTTGAACTTTGCCCGCTTTTAGCAACATGTAACCGTAGGTATCGGTAACTTGTGGAATGTCGGGCTTTAAAATGTGGGCTTTTTCAGCATACAGTAAAGCTTCAACAGGTTTGCCCATTTCATGATAAACCCAAGCCAAGTTATTTAATGCAATAACGTTCTCAGGTTCTTTTTCAATAATGACGTGATATTGAGCTAACGCTTCGTTTGGCTCAGCTTGCATTTGTAGCTCCGCTAGCTGAAGTTGTAGCGGTTGAGCTGCTTCTTTATGTTGCTCCATAGCTGACTTTATAAAGCTAATTGCCTGATCGATGTTTCCTGCATTTTTATAGGATTTAATCAGTAGATTAGCGGTTTGAGTGCTAGGTTATTTTTTATAAAGTGCATCGAATGTTTCGATTGCTGCTGGCCAGTTTTCTTGTACTAAGTAGATGTAACCTTGTTGTTGCAAAGCTGCTGGCGTTTCAAGCTGAAAAGGTTCAAGTTGATCGAGCGCATCTTGACTGGCGACAGCGTCTCCAGCTTTTAGTTGCAGGACTGAATTTACAAAAATGATCTTTTGATTGGTTTTAAACAGCTTCATTGCTTGGGTACTAAGGCTTACCGCTTCTTTCAGTTTTCCCGCTGCTTCTAAAATATTAATGTTTTTAACGTAGGCCACTAATGACAATGGTGAGTTCTCTAACCATTCTTTAAAAGTGGCTACAGCTTTATCTTGTTGTTCAGCTTGAAGGTATAAATCACCAATTAATTGCCAAACTCTATCGTCTCTTAGCATTGGGTCGATTTTCTCAAAGGTGGTAATTGCCTGGGGAAAATCTTTTTTAAATAAGTAATAGCGCCCTAGTTGCTCAGTCAGCAAGGTCGACTCGGGAGCAGTGGCTAGCTGTTCATCAATTAAGCTTTTTACTTCTTCAATCTTATCAATCTGCGAAGCGTGGCTCATTAAGAACTCAAAGGCTCTTAAGTTTTCAGGCTGCTCAACTTTTACCTCGTAAACTAATTGATAAGCTTTATCAATTTCACCTTTTTGTACATATACCGATGAACTAAATAGTTTAGCCGCTACATCGTTAGGCTGATCTTTGAGGATTGCTTGATAGGCGTTAAGAGCTTCGTCGTAACGCTCTTGTTGCTCTAAAATCGCGCCTTTGAATAACTTAACGCTTTGATCTGCAGGATGCTCTGCAATCCATTGGTTCAGGGCTTTAAGCACTTCTTCCGTATTGCCTTGTTGGTAGCTATAGGTTTGCAATCCTAAAAATGCTTGAGCGTGGTTAGGTTGCTCAGCGAGTACTTCATTGAGAATTTCTATACCATCGAGATCATTTTGCTTTAACTTAAGTAAACCAAGTTTAGCTTTTTCTGCTAAACCACCAGATTGAGCCGCTTTCTCAGCAATTTGAATGGCTTCCTCGGTTCTGCCTAAGCGGTTTAATTGCAAACTTACCGTGCTTAAAAAGTCGCTATCTTGTGCTGCGGCAATAGAGGGTTGGTTGAGTTGGTTAAACGCGCTATCTAGCTGGCCTATTCGAAACTGAGTTGTTACATATAGCCGTTGCGCTAACGCATTGTTGGGATCTTTGTTGATCACTCTTTCTAACTGAGTAAGGGCTTGTTCATACTTTTGCAACTTATAAGCTGAAATGCCGGCCACAATTTGGGTAGCGGTGTTGTGTGAACCATTTTGTAGCGCTTTGGTTGATAGCTCAAAAGCAGCATCGAAGTCTTCTGCCTGAAAGCGAATGTAAGCTTTTAACTGGTTACTTAACATATGGTTAGGTGCAACCTTAAGAATATTATTCAAATAAGGTTCAGCTTCATCAAATTGTTTGTTTTTAACCATCGCTTGGGCTAAGTACAAAGTAAATTGAACCGCTTCTGGTGCCAGTTCTACGGCTTTTTGGTAGGCCAGTACTGCGGTTGTGTTATCATCGGCTAGAGAAGCTAAATGACCTTTAAGTAACCATACATCGGTATTATTGGGTGCTTCTTCACTTAACTGATTAATGGTTTCGTTAGCACTCGCCAGTTGTTGGTCTGCTGCGGAAATACTGGCTTTCACCATTTTGGAGTAAGTGCCTTCAATGCCTAACTCTTGCGCTTGGCTTAAGGTGGTTCTCGCTTGATCAATTTGTCCGTTTCTAAATAGTGCTAAAGCATGAATAGCCAGTAATTCAGTTTCTGTTTCTAGTTTGAAAGGACGGTTATCTGACAGCAGGCTACCTATTTCATCGGGTTGACCTTGATTTAGGTAAGTTCTGGCCAAAAGCGGAATGACTTGCTCTTTTTCTGCATTGAGTTCTAAAGCGCGATTTAGTTCTTTTTCGGCAGCTAAATAGTTGCCGCGTTCTAAATATATTTCGCCAAGCGTTAAACGAGCTTGAGCCAAGGCCGCATCTTTTTTAATGGCATTTTTTAATTCGATGATAGCGGCGTTTTGATTGTTCTCAGCTAGATAGCCAGACGCCTTAGATAAATGCTGTTCTGCAGAATCCCCACCGCACGCAGTTAATGCCATGGTTAAGGCTGTGGCAGCCAGAATTTTCTTCATTCCAAACCTATGATTGCTCATATTATTCCCTGTTTGTTGGATTGATAAATTACGTTAAAATCATACAGCTTAATTAAGCTTATGTCCTACTTTGTGGGGTGATTTGTTGCTATCTGAAGGAAGGCTCTTACTTTCTGTTTCAATATGCGGTTTAATTAGCATTAGAAAACTGTTTTTCAAATTAAATGGATGTATACATGGACGTAAGTATTGCCGTAATTGGTCTAGGTTATGTTGGCTTGCCTTTAGCTATTGAGTTTGCCAAAAAACGCAGCGTAGTTGGCTTTGATATTAACCACGGGCGGGTATCTGAGTTACAACAAGGTGTTGACCTAACACAAGAAGTTAGCAATGACGAATTGCAAGAAGTTGCAGGCAATATGTCGTACAGCTGTCAAATTGAAGATTTGGCAGCATGTAATGTTTTCATCGTTACGGTACCGACGCCAATCACCGAGCATAAACAGCCTGATCTTACGCCCTTAGTACGTGCTAGCGAAACCGTGGCCAAAGTACTAAAGCCTAACGATATTGTTATTTACGAATCTACTGTTTACCCAGGCGCAACTGAAGAGCAGTGTGTACCGGTACTTGAGAAAAATTCAGGCTTGGTATTTAACAAAGATTTTTATGTAGGCTACAGCCCTGAGCGAATTAACCCAGGCGATAAAACCCACCGTGTATCTACCATCAAAAAAATCACTTCAGGTTCTACTCCAGAAATAGCCACTATCGTAGATAACTTGTATGGCGAGATTGTTGTTGTGGGCACCCACAAAGCGAGTAGCATTAAAGTCGCTGAAGCCGCAAAGGTGATTGAAAACACTCAGCGTGATGTAAACATTGCCTTAATCAATGAATTAGCACTTATCTTTAATCGTTTAGATATTGATACTGAAGCTGTATTGGAAGCCGCCGGCACCAAATGGAACTTTTTACCATTCCGCCCAGGTTTAGTTGGCGGTCACTGTATTGGCGTAGATCCGTATTACTTAACCCATAAAGCTGAATCAATTGGGTATCGCCCTGAAGTTATTTTAGCGGGACGTCGTATCAACGATAACATGGGCCGTTATGTGGTATCGCAATGTATAAAAGCGATGGTTAAACGCAATATTTCGGTAGTAAACAGCAAAATTCTTATTTTGGGCTTAACGTTTAAAGAAAACTGTCCTGATATTCGTAACACCAAAGTTATCGATATTGTGCATGAGTTTGCAGATTATGGTGTGCAGGTAGACACCTATGACCCATGGGCCGACAAACAAGAATGTCATGACGAATACGGTATTGATTTAGTTGAGTCTCCAGTAGCGGGAAGCTACGACTCGATTATTCTTGCGGTTGCTCATCAGCAGTTTAAAGATATGACAGTTGAAGACATTCGAGCCTTTGGTAAGCCTGAGCACGTGCTTTACGATCTTAAATATCTATTGCCAGCAGATGCTAGCGATTTACGTTTGTAATTGGAGCTAAACAGTGACACGTTTTCAACAAGTTTGTGAGCAATTACAGGCGCAACCTAAAGTATGGGCCATTTCTGGTGTAGCAGGTTTTATAGGCTCTAACTTGTTAGAGGCCTTGCTCAAGCTGAACCAAAAAGTTATTGGCTTAGATAATTTTGCTACGGGGCACCAACATAACCTTGATGAAGTGAAAGGTTTAGTTAGCGAGCAGCAATGGCAACAGTTTCAATTTATTGAAGGCGATATTCGAAGCCCTGAGACCTGCAAGCAATTTGTTAGTGGTGCCGATTACGTGTTGCATCAAGCTGCATTAGGGTCAGTTCCTCGTTCAATCAACGATCCCATTACCACTAATGAAGTGAATATCTCTGGTTACTTAAACATGTTGGTGGCCGCCAAAGAGCAACAGGTGTCAGCCTTTGTTTATGCGGCGTCTAGCTCAACTTATGGTGACCACCCTGATTTGCCTAAAGTTGAAGATAAAATCGGTAATCCTTTATCTCCTTACGCGGTGACCAAGTACGTGAATGAGCTATACAGCTCGGTGTTTGAGCGTACTTATGCTTTTCCATCTATTGGTTTGCGTTATTTTAATGTGTTTGGCCCTCGCCAAGATCCTAACGGCGCTTATGCCGCAGTTATTCCTAAGTGGACAGCGGCCTTGATCGATCAAGAGCAAGTGTTTATTAATGGTGATGGCGAAACCAGTCGAGATTTTTGTTTCATCGACAACGTTGTGCAAATGAATATTTTGGCTGCAACTGCAGGTTTATCTAGCAGTGAAGTCTTTAATGTTGCTTTAAATGATCAAACTAGTTTGACCCAGTTATACGACTTGCTAAAAGAGAACCTCGCTCAGCACGGTGTACAGCGTGAAGCGAAACCTGAGTATCGTGATTTTAGAGCCGGAGATGTTAGGCATTCGAGAGCAGATATCAGTAAAGCTAATCAACTGCTTGGCTATGATCCTGCTTTTACTATTGGACAAGGTTTAGCACTTGCGATGCCTTGGTACATTAATCAGTCTACTCTCTAAAATTTGATTAGATTGGTGCTGTTGGCTTACAGCCTATGAAAGCGTAAAGAGTTGAAGCAGTACTATGACCCTTTCAAGGAATGAAAGAGAGACCCAAGCAATAAACCAGCGGCAAAATAATCGCTGGTTTTTGTCTTTATTGTTTAACGCATGGTGCATTATCAAAGGCTCAGAGATTGCTCTGCGAGTTAGCCAATAATGAGCGCTGCAAAGCTACGTTGGCAAACCGTGGAAACCTTGGATGAGTTGTTTTCTTTAGAGCAACAATGGAACCAATTAGCATTAACGTGCAGCGCGAGTTTGTTTAGCCAATGCAGTTGGGTGAAACAATGGGCTGAGCAGTTCTGGCATTCAGGATGTTGTTTGAGCTGTTTAGCTGGATTTGATGGTGAGACCTTAGTTGCTCTGGCCCCATTTTACTCTCAAGTTGAAGGCCGCTGGCTAAAATTGCAACGGCTATCAGTAATGGCTCAAGGGGAAGAAGAGCGTGCTGAACTGGCCTCTGAGTATCCAGATGTTTTGGTTAACCCTGTATATAAGGGCATAGCTCAGCCGGCAATATTAGAATGGTTCACACAGCTTAAGGTAGATGTGTTTTATTGCCGAGCCTTGAAACAAAGTAGTGTGTTGTATGAGCTTTTAGCGAGTCAGCCAAAGCTGATTGTGAATAGCGCTAGAGGCTATTCGTTGAGCTCTGAGGGGTGGTCAATCAATCAACTTAGCCGCAACGGGCGTTCGCAATGGCGACGAGCGGATAAGGCCTTAAAGCAGCAGAAAGCTGAGTTTACTTGGCTTAACAGCGATGAGGTTAACCTGCAGTGGCCAGCATTAATTGCTTTTCACCAAGCTAGATGGAAACAGAAAGGTAAAGCAGGTGCCTTCGCCGATTCTCGTTTTATTGCTTTCCATGAGCAGTTTGCTAAAGGTTGCCCGGAAAATGTAGCAATGAGCGGGGTCTTCATTGCAGGTAAAGCAATAGCCTTAAATTACTACTTACTTGACCAAAATAATTTGTACTTTTATCAATCTGGTTGGGATGAGCAAACTTACTCTCGTTATTCGCCTGGCTTTGCTTTGCATGTTTGGAGCATTATTAACAACCCGGTTACGCGTTATGATTTTATGATGGGTGCACAAAGCGAGAGCTATAAAGCCAAATTTTCATCTGAAGAAACTAGTATGGCTAATCTTTATTTTATTAACTCTCCTTGGAGGATAAGACTATTCAAGCTCGTCAACAAAATCCTTTAGAAGTTAAAAGCTCTCGGCTAGGGAGGAGAGAACTCCCTATTAGGGAAAAAAATGCGCCCTTGGCATTTTTCTTTTTATTCTTATACACCATTGCGGTTTTAGTTAGGCCTCATGAGTTTTCGCTAACGACGGCTGATTTTATAATCATTAAAGTTTTTGCGATTTTGTCGTTTGGGTTGACATTACTCACCCTACGGCCACTGAAACTGTATCCCCAGCACTATTTATTATTGGGCTTAGTGCCATTTATTATGGCTTCAGCATTTTTGAATGGTTGGGGTACCGGGGGGATTTTCCAGGCTCAACGTTTGTTCGTTAGTTCCATTATTCCATTTTTTCTATACAGTGCTTTAGTTTGTACAGCTGGCAGGCAACGAATACTTATGTTTATTTGTATACTCGCCGCATTAACCATGGTTTATAACGGTCACATTCAGCAAGCATCATTTAATGGGAAGTTTGGTATCGGTATTGGTGACAGTATTACCGTTGGTCGTGAAGAAATGCGCATCAGTTACTTAGGCTTTTTTAGTGACCCAAATGACTTAGGTATGTTTTTGGTGATGAATATACCATTTGTGGCTTATTTCTATGGTCGTGGCGGAGGATTAACAAAAATACTGATGCTGGCGATATTTGTGGCTTTAGGTTACGGCGTATTTATGACCGGCTCTAGAGGAACGTTGTTGGGTTCTGTCGCAGTAATTGGGATCTATTTTCTTATTAGTAATGCAGGGGCTCGTTTAGTTTTATTCATTTGTTTGAGTGCACCTATTGCAGCAACTTTGCTAGCCTCTTTCGGAGGGATCTCTTCCACTGAGTCTTCGGCAGCGGGGAGGCTAGATGCTTGGTACGATGGAATTCAAATGCTTATTCATAACCCAGTATTCGGGGTAGGGATGGGTAACTTTATGGAGGAGCACGGTAAAGTGGCTCACAACTCCTATGTGCATGTGGCTGGTGAGCTTGGGATACCTGGTTATAGCCTTTGGGGAGGAGCTTTAGTACTTAACATGCTAGTGGGTTATTTGATCTTAAAACGTTTTAATCACTACTCAAGTGGAGAAGAGCTTGCAAAAAAAGAAATAGATGAAGAAACCTCTAAATTATACCAAGAAGAAGTTAACTTGAATAAAACCCTTTTTTATTCAATGGTGGGCTTTATGGTCACAGCATTTTTCTTGAGTCGTCAATTTACACTATTAATGTTTATTTTTATGGGAATGCAAACAGCCAGTCATCTACGGTTAATGAAAATGAGGCCAGATTTGAGCGAAATGTTTGCACCTAAGATGGTATGGCGTTGCATGGGTTATAGTTGGGCAGTAATTTTTGCTGTATATATGACTTTGAAAGTAGGCTTATGACGGTCTACAAAAGCGAATTAATAATTAGGTAAAAATGCAACTATTTTACTACCAGGATGAAGTGGGCAATTTTGGGGATGACTTAAATCCTTGGTTATGGCCGCAGTTACTGCCGGGTTTCTTTAATGACGATGAATCAGAATTATTGGTTGGAATAGGCACTTTGCTTAACCATCGTTTACCTAATGATAAAACTTTGCACATAGTGGGGTCTGGCGTGGGGTATGGTCAATTACCTGAAGTGACAGATAATTGGAAAGTACATGCGGTAAGAGGGCCTTACAGCGCCAAAATGCTGGATTTAGATCCAAGTACTGTTGTAACAGATTCAGCCTTATTACTTCGAAATGTAATGGAACCTACTCATAAAGAAAATGGTGATATTGGCTTTATGCCGCATTACCTTAGCTGTCGCAGCGCCAATTGGGAAAGCATTGCCGAAGCCTGTGGGTTTAGGTTTATTTCACCTGAGTGGTCAGTAGATAAAGTATTCGCCGAAATGGCGCAGTGTAAGCTAATGCTTACTGAAGCAATGCACGGGGCGATTGTTGCTGATGCACTACGTTTACCCTGGAAAGCGGTGATATTAGGTGACCACGTAAACCAAGTGAAATGGCAGGATTGGTTATCTACCGTAGAAATGCAGTATCAGCCGGAGTCTGTTCCCAATTACTTTTATAGCGCTGCTAATAGCCCTGTTAGCGCTATTAAAGATGAACTTAAGCGGCAGTTGCAAGGGCTTGGTTTGGGTAAAAACTGGTATAAACCTAAACCGCGCAACTCTAGCGATAAAACGCGTTCTGAGGTATGCAAAGGGTTAACAGCAATTGCCAATAATGCTCAGGGCGAGCTAAGTGGTGAGCTTGTTCAAAACCAACTCATTACTCGCCTTAATCAGTGCTTAGATGCGCTGCAGTCTCAGTAGTAATTAACAAGGCATAACTCATGACAGCAGCTGTTAGCATAATTATTCCCGCTTATAACTCCGCCGCGTTTATTGGTAAAGCCATCGACTCGATCCTTGGCCAAAGCTTTAGTGATTATCAAATTATCGTGGTAGATGATGGTTCTAAAGATAATACCGTTGAGGTCTTACAAGCTTATGGGGAGACGATTACCATCATCTCACAAGCCAATGGGGGAGCTTCTAAGGCTAGAAATACCGGTATACAAGCTGCCACGGGTGAGTTTGTTGCTTTCCTCGATTCTGACGATTTATGGCGAAGCCAAAAGTTGGAACTGCAAGTGAAAGCGATGCGAGAAAACAACGATTGGGTAGCGTGTTACAGCGAAACCTCATATAAAGCCGATGAAGAACAAGGTCTAACTAAAGATAAGCAAAACGCTACGTTAGTGGCTAAAAATCTTGAGCAAGTTTTTTTACATCCGTATTTAGTGACGTCGTCGTTTATGGTTAAACGAGAAACATTAAGCCAAGTGGGTTTGTTTGATGAACGCTTAGAGACGGCGGAAGACATTGACTTATATTTGCGAGTTGCAGAGAATGGCATTATTGGCCAAGTGCAAAAAAGCTTAGTGTGGAAGGCCGATATAGAAGGAAGCTTGGGAAGTTTGTTATCGTCTTATCAAGATAACTTAACGGTGGTTGATGCGTTTCTTGCTCGACAAACGGCTAAGCCAGAACGGTGGCGAAGTTTAGCTAAGAAAGTGAAAGCTAAAATTTATTTAGATTGGGGAAAGGATTTGTTGTGGAATAAGCAAATTCTTTCTGCCCTAAATAAGTTATTTAAATCATTGCTATTGAAAGGTGGCTCAACAGTTATTTGGCTGATGGTCAAAGCTTTGTTAAAAGGGGGGATAGAGTTTTTAAAACCTAGAAACAAAAACTAAAGCTGCCTTATTTTTTTTTCTTTAGCATCGTTGCGATTTCTTCTATTGAAGCTCTGTCTAGCAGTAACATTAACCCTAAGTAAGTTATTCCTCCCAACCCTATTTGTATTGTAAGTTTTAGCAATACAGAAGTGTCTAGCATTGACTTGGACACAAACACCACAGCAAACATGCAAGCACCAGATATCATTGGTGCTACTAACAGTTTTAAGAATCGAGATAGGGGAGTAGCAAAAATACGGCTATTACGCCACGCAACAATCAGGTAAGCGAGAGGGAAGCCACCTAGCCATGCCAAAGCTAACCCTATTGCACCATGATTAGCAGCAACTATTATACTAATAAACATGATAACTAGCATAAATGATATGTTTATAAGAGTGTGGTTAACCTTTTTTAAGCTTTTTAGTGCGGGAGTAAATAGCTCTTCACTGAACCTTAACGGCATAATCATTAAGATTATTGTAGTAGGGATAATTGCACCGATCCATTTTTCACCCAATAGTAGCGGTATTACCAAATCAGTCACTGATGCCAGCCCCCAGAAAATAGGCAGCGTAAGACTAATGCATAGGCGCTGGGCTTTTAATACATAACTAGAAATCAATTGTGGCTGATCTTGTATTTTTGAAAATGCTGGAAATGCTACTTGGCGTAGCAACGGCATTATCTTTTTTTGAGGCATTAAGGCTACTTGTAAACCAATAGCATATAGCCCTACCTCTGTCGGCGTCATTATACGTCCAGCAATAGCGACATCCATGTGCATAAATACGTAATAACATACAGCCTGAATCGAAAGCATTCCTCCAAATTTTAGCATAGGAGTGATATCGCTAATTTTAAAACTGGGTAAGAAGTTAATTGGTTTAGCAGCGAAGGTTAAACTGGCTCGCAGGCCTATAAATATAATCTCTCCTATTACTAAAGCCCAAAAACCATATCCCATAAAAGCCATCGCTAGGGTGGATACGGCCGCCACGATGTTCGCAACGGCAGCGATAATTGATACCCGTTTAAACTCCATGTTTTTCGCAAGTAAAGCGGCAGGTATCACCTCTAAAGCTAGAATGATAAAACACCACGCATTAACCTTGAGAATTTTGCTAACCACTTCAGATTGATAATAGCTACCTGCTACATCAGCTAAAGAATACTGCAGCGCAAAGAATCCGATATGACTAAGTATGATAGCGCCAAACAGCTGCTTAAGACTTTGTTTAGTTAGATTTTTCTCTTGAATTATTGAGGAGGTAAACAAAGACGCCAATAACAGGTTCAAGAAGCCGAATAATACGTCTGACATTGCTACTAGGCCATAGTCATCAGGGCTTAGCAGGCGGATTACCCAAAAAGTCATCGCCCAGCGTAATAGTTGGGTGACTATTTTACCCATAGCGACCCATTTTAAGGACGATAAAACCTGACTTTTTAGATTAGTATTATGTGTCATTGAATAAATGCTTTATGTATTCTAGATAGTTTAGCTGTATTGCTTTGGATGATATAAACCCAGTTTGGCGAGAATATATTTAACTGGTTTTTTGAATGTTTTTAGGCTCCACTTTATTGAACGCTTTATTACGATAGTAGCGGAAAAGAAATAGTGTCTAATTGAAAAATAATGGTTGCGTTGTTTTGCCCAAACGACTATTTCCTTTAGCAAGGGATCATCGCTCACTAACATAGCGCTAATAAATGCGTCTTTGTGCTTAAGATATACTTTTATATTAAAACAGTCTTCATATAAAGAAAGCTTGTTGGCTATCTCAAGGGTTAGGATTGTGCGTAAGCATTTATCACAGTAGGAGCAGTTTTCAGCTTGGTCTCCCTTCACACAAACATCTAACACTTTGTATGACTCTGGATTTTTAGCCACCACTGCAGTTTTTTCAACTCTGGTGTATTCGCTACCTACAGAGTGGCTTTGCAAAGACTCTGTAGATAAAAGCGGTAGACTAAACACATCACTGTAGGCCATGTCGTAACTTGAGCCGACGAACAGATCTTTATAACTATAAGCGGATGAATAGAGAAAATGACCGATGTGTTCCTGTAACAACATTGGAATAGCTGCGTTACGAATGGTATGGGTAAGTTGAAAGTCTAGTGCCCTACCATAAAAATCATTCATGTTTGAATTCACCATGATAAAAGGCAGTTGCCAATTATCAGCCGATTGCTTTAGTTGCGCGTAACGCTCTTTAAACAAACGCTCCTTACCTTTCCCGTGAGAACCAACATTGTTATACAACAAATGTGTCACTTTACGAGCGGAGGGTGTTGATTCAGTAAAGTAGTCGGTAAGAGTGCAAAATGAATCTACGCCCGCAGAAAACCCTGTAATCACACCCTTGGCTCGGCTTGATTGACTAGAGGTTTTCTCGGCGCTAATTTTAATTCTATTTAATTGGGGGATTTGTTGGATCACTAGAGTTTGATAAGCGCCGTTTAGATTAAACAGCAATTGTTCTGAAATAGCGCCTGCAATATGAATATTCTCGTTAGCTAACATTGCAGGTAGCAATAATGAGACTAAGGCAGTATCGGCGCTAGTTGAGAGGCTAAGATTGCCAAAATGACTAACTTCGAACCATAGTTGCTGAGCCTGACCGCGTAGGTCAAAATTAACCTGATAAACAATCGCACCCTCTTTTGAGGCAATTGAAACTGGACTAATGTCCATACAGCGTTTTCCTTAACACGAGAGAATCCCTTATTTGAGACTTAGGCTAACGTATCTATGTTTAAATTAGTAGTAAGCGAAGCGTTTAAATTTTTGCGCTTTAGCGCCAAAATGTCGCCGATGTACAGAGTTGGAGCAACAGAGTTGCACTGTATATAGGGTGCTTGTACGTCGCTTAAATGTTAGGCTAGTGGCCAAACAGCAAGCGATTGATTATGGACATAATAAGCGCCTTTTTGTTTTCGCGTGCTAAATCTTAGCGATTGTTCAACATACGGATATGGAAGTCACTGATGGCCATTTACCCATCTTTTTTACGTAAGATTTTAATGCCCAGCTATGAGGCAATTAAAGGTAAACAATTACTCAATCACCTAAACGGCTATGAACAACGGCTAACATGGTCTAAAGAACAGTTGTTAGCGCATCAATGGCAAGAGTTACAAAAGCTGTTGGCTCATGCTTATCAGCATACTCAATATTACCCAAAAGTGTGGGCTGAAGCGGGCATTAACGATCTTAGAGATATTGCCAGCCTAAGCGATTTTCAGCAGCTGCCGATAGTGACCAAAAACGATATAAAACAGCACTATGCTGAATTTGTATCTGATCTGCATCCTAACAACATCCGCAAATCTACCGGGGGCTCTACCGGTCAGCCGTTTCATTTTGAATTAGACCTGAATAGCAATACTCGCCGAGAAGCGGTGATGTGGCGTGGTTATGGTTGGTTAGGCGCAGGTTTGGGACAAAAAACGCTCTATCTTTGGGGAGCTGATTTAGGTCAACCCTCACGCTTTAAGTTAATCAAAAATGCGCTATACCACGGCTTTTATAACCGTAAAATGCTTAATTCATTTGCTATGAATAACAATAACAAGCAGCAATATGTAGATGACATTGACGCCTACAAACCTACAGCAATGGTGTCTTATGTAAACCCCTTGTTTGAGTTGGCGCGTTACATTAACGACAACAACATTAAAGTGTGGAAGCCGAGCACTATTTTAACTGGCGCAGAACCATTGCATGATTTTCAGCGCGAAGAAATAGAACGGGCATTTAATACGCCGGTTTATAACACCTTTGGTTGTCGCGAGTTCATGCTAATGGCGGCCGATTGCCAAGAGCAGCGTAACTTGCATATTAATGTGGACCACTTGGTAGTGGAGACCATTGATAGCGAAGGGCAGGCTATTACAGGTAGCAGCGGTGATTTACTGGTAACCGATTTATACAATTATGGGATGCCTTTGATTCGCTATGTCAACGGTGACAGAGCTACGCTGGTGGAGGACGCATGTCGTTGTGGTAATCCTTTGCCTATTATGGCGAGTATTGATGGCCGCAAACTCGATATTATTAAAACCCCATCGGGTGGAAGTATTCCCGGGGAATTGTTTCCGCATTTGTTTAAAGAGTTTGCGGGTATTTCGCGCTTCCAAATCATTCAGCAACAGATTGATCAAGTGACCATGAAAATTGTGGCTAACGAACAATTTGGTGATAGCGACAAAGCAATGATTATTGAAGAGATCAATAAATACAGTCACGGAGAGCTGACTTTACACTTCGAACTAGTGGACGATATTCCGCTTACTGCCAGCGGCAAACATAGGGTTACCATCTGTGAAGTCTAATCCTGCAATGGTGATCATTACCAACTTGTACCCTCTGCCATGGGAACCCAATCGAGCTAAGTTTAATCATCAACAGTTTGAACTGCTTAAATCCGAATACGCATTAAGCATTTTGGTGCCGGTAGCGTTTCCCGAATGGTTAAAACACCGCAAGCAGATTACTCAAAGTGACGCAGTACGTTACCTACCGTACTTTTATACACCTAAAATAGGCCGCCGTTTTTATAGCGTTATGATGTTTTTGTCGCTGTTAATTCACAGTGGTTTTTGGTTAAAGCGCAAGCAAGCTAAGATTATTATGGCTAGCTGGGCATTTCCTGAGGCGGTGGCAAGCAGTTGGTTGGCTAAGCTGTTTGGCGCGCGTTTTTTCTTTAAGGTTCATGGTAGTGATATAAACCAACTGGCCAAAGACCCCGCTCGAGCCCAACAGATTAAATATGCTAGTCAAAATGCTTTGGGTATATTGTCTGTCTCTCAAGCGCTAGCCAAAGAAATGGCAAGCTTGGGCATTAACCAAGACAAGGTATCGGTGATTTACAATGGTGTTGACCATCAAAAGTTTGGTGTGGATACCAAAAGACCTTTTGAACAAAATTACTTACTTTATGTGGGTAATCTAAAAGTAGATAAAGGGGTGGTGGAGCTGTATCAGGGTTTTGCTGAAGTAGCTGATCAACATCTTGAGTTACAATTAGTCTATGCGGGCACCGGGGCAATGAAAGCCACTATTGAGCAACAGGCCAAGGCCGATGGTTTGGCAGAACGTGTTCACTTTTTGGGTTCTGTGCAACATGCGCTGTTACCTGCGTGGATTAGCCATGCCCAATTGTTAGCGCTGCCTAGTTATGCTGAGGGAGTGCCTAACGTAGTATTAGAAGCAATGGCTTGCGGTACCCCAGTTTTAGCAACTACTGTAGGTGGGATCCCTGAGGTGATGGATGCATCTCAATGCGGGGTGTTGATCCCTCCTAAAGATGCCACGGCGGTAGCGGTGGGAATTACTAAAATACTCACCAGCGATTGGGACAAACAAGCCATAAAACAGCATGCAAGTCGTTTTTCTTGGCAGGTTAATCAGCAGCAGTTTTTAAGCATGTTGAAAAATGGCGAAGCTTAAAAAGATAAGTTAATGAATTGCTGGGGCTAAGCTGGTATTTTGTTACACTTAACAGCTTGTTTTAACGTGATGTGATTGGCTCAAACGGATTTGTAGTTGATGTTAAGTAAGATCAAATATCTTATACGAGATAAAGTTTTACCAGACCGATGGTTTTTGATAAAAAAAAGCGCGCAACAGCCGACTTTATATCTCACCTTCGACGATGGTCCTCACCCCGAGTTTACTGGTGAGCTTCTGGAACTGTTAAACGCACATAAAGCAAAAGCAACCTTTTTTTCTATGGGAATCAGGCTCGAGCGTTGTCCTAGTTTGGGATTACGTATTGTTCAAGAGGGTCACGCCCTCGCGAATCACTCCTACAATCATCCACGTTTTGACCATATCTCTATTACTGAACGTAATCAGCAAATTGAAAAAACTAACAACGCGATTAAGCAGCTAACTAATACTGATTGTCGCTTATTTCGTTCGCCGCAAGGCCGTTGGGATTCTTCTTTACTCCGTTATTTGATTCGCCGTGGTATTACCGCTGTGCATTGGAGCCGTGATTCTCTTGATTATAAAAAAGAACCTACCGAGCAATTGATAAAACGTTTTAACGACCAGCCGGTTACTGCTGGCGATATAATTTTGTTTCATGATGACAATAACTTGTGCATAGACGCATTAGCGGTGCTTATTCCGCAATGGCAAGCACAAGGTTTTGAACTTAAAGCACTGGAGAGCTAAGTTAAAATGAATATTTTATTCCACCATCGTACACGTGGCAGAGGTGCCGAAGGCGTACATATTCGCGGGGTGGTAAAAGGGCTGAGAGAATTAGGTCATAAAGTGAGTATTCTGTCGTTACCCGGTGCTGACCCAGAAGAAGAGCTACCTACCACTCCAGGGCCAAAAGAAGCATCTGCGCAGCCCAGCAGCGCGGCGAAGCCTCCTGTAAAGAAAGGGCTGTTTTCTCGTTTAACGGAGTTAACCAAATATACCCCCGAGTTTGTATTCGAATTATTTGAGTTGGCTTTTAATCTACTCGCATGGTGGCGTTTACGTAAAACGGTTAAGCAGCAAAATATCGAGCTTATTTACGAGCGCTATTCGTTGTTTATGTTTGCTAGTGTGTGGTGGGCTAAAAGACACAATATTCCTATCGTGTTGGAGATTAATGACTCTTGTTTGGTACATCGTGTGCGAGAGCTGTTTTTTCAACGCTTTGCCCGCTCGGTAGAGCGTTGGATCTTTAGCAATGCGACTGGGTTAGTATTTATTTCTAGCCGTTTCCAGCAAGTCGCGCAAGATGCCTACCCAGATATAGCACCCTCGGTTATTTCGCCGAATGCCGCTGACTTAGACCAGTTTGTAATAGATAAACCCGCCGCCCAACAACTACGCGAAAAGCTTAAGGTAGAAGACAAGGTCGTTGTTGGGTATGTGGGGGCATTTGTGCATTGGCACGGCATTGATTGGTTTGTTGACCTGATAGCAGAGCGCCTTAAAGATTATCCCAATATAGTGCTGTTGCTGGTGGGTGATGGGGCCTGTTACGACAGTATTAAGCAACGCATTGCTAGTGCTGAGGCTGAATCGCAAATTATTATGCCAGGGCGAGTCGCTCATGACCAAGTACCCACGTACTTGTCGGCGATGGATTTTGGTATTTTACCCGACTCAAATGATTATGGTTCGCCGATGAAGTTGTTTGAATTTATGGCTATGGGTAAAGGTATGGTAGCACCAGATTTTACCCCTATTGATGAAGTAGTGGCAGACGGCGAAACCAGTTGGTTATTTAAAGCCAATGACCGTGAAGCTTGTGTTGAGAAAGTATTAGCCTTATCTGCGCAGCCAGATCAACAACAGTTAGTGGGCGAACAAGCGCGCGCTTATATAGAGCGCGAAAGGCAATGGCGCCACAACGCTGAACAACTATTAACATTGGTGAAATGATGGAACGATTGAAAGCTGATTTCCGCCGAAAACAAGAAATCTTTAAGGAAGACGGTGCTGATGTGAGCATGTTGCGAATAGTGATGGCTGACGGTTCAAGTGCCAATATCCTTTATCGCTGTATGCGCTGGTTTGCCGCTCATCGTTTAGGTTTAGTAGCGTACTTTTTTCAATGCTTGAATAAGTATATCAATGGCTGTGTTATTGGCAGCGGAGCTGAGTTTGGCCCTGGTTTTGTAATTATGCATCCGGTAGGCATTGTGATTAATTCTAAGGTTCAAGGTGAAGCGAACATCACTTTAGAAAGTGGAGTGGTCATTGGTGATGAAAAAGGCAAATCTCCGCGCCTAGGCTCGAATATTTTTGTCGGCGCTGGCGCTAAAATAATTGGTGATTTACACGTTGCTGATAAGGTGAAAATTGGTGCCAATGCTGTACTCACTAAATCGGCAGAAGAGGGCGCGACCATGCTGGGGATTCCTGCTCGTCCTTATCAGCGAACAACCGAACAAGCGGAGCAATAATCATGGAGCTAATTTTTTGGATTGCGGTTGCTCTCATCGCTTATAGCTATGTCATTTACCCCTTAGTATTGCTGGTTGTGAGCGGTATTAAACAAGCTATTCGGGATACTCGCTATTTGTGGCGTCGTCATGAACGTCGTTCTGATGAGCCTGAAAGCTGGCCTTCAGTATCAATTATTATTGCCGCCTACAACGAAGAGAAATGCCTACAACAGCGCATCGATAACTTACTGCAGCTTAATTACCCTAAAGATAAACTAACCATTCATATTGGTTCTGATGGCAGTACTGATTCTAGCGCCGATATTTTAACGGCAGTGGACGCTAGCCACTTTAAGGCCCATATTTTTGAGCAAAACCGCGGCAAAATAAATGTGCTTAATGATCTCGTTGAACTGGCCGAAGATTCGATTTTGGTGATGTCTGATGCAAACACACATTTTGAAGCCGATGCGATTGAGAATTTGGTCCGTCATTTCGATAGCGACGATATTGGAGCGGTATGTGGTGAGTTGCATTTAGTCGACTCTGAATCAAAAGATAACAAAGACGGTATATACTGGCGTTATGAGCAAATGCTTAAGTTTCATGAGTCCCGTCTTGGCGCGTTACTTGGAGCGAATGGCGCTATTTATGCGATTGCTAAACCGCTCTATCAAGCCCTGCCAGCCAACACGATTGTTGATGACTTTATGATTGTTATGAACGTATCTAAAGTAGGCAAAAGGGTCTTATATGAGCCAAACGCAGTGGCTTACGAAGAAGTAGCTCCTTCACTTCATGACGAAGAAAAGCGTCGTATTCGAATTGGTACTGGTAACTATCAAGCTTTCACACGCTGTTTGTGGGCGCTAAACCCTTTACAAGGTGCGCGTTTCTTTTCTTACCTTAGTCATAAGGTGTTGCGCTGGTTTACTCCACATTTAATGCTAGTGGCGCTTGCCTCTAATGTACTTTTAGTCAAAGAAGCATGGTACGCCGGCCTATTGGCCATTCAAATCGCCGGCTACTTAGTCGCTGCGTGGGGAAATAGCCTGAGTAAGCAGGGAAAAAGCCTACCCGGTAGTATCGCTTTTTTAACTTTTTTTGTATCAATGAACATGGCTTTATTAAAAGGCTTTTACTCATTCTTGTTTAAAAATGTGCAAGGCACATGGCAAAGGACTTCACGGTGATCATCTTTTCTATTTTCTTATTGCTGGCGCTGCTTGGGGCTGCATTGGTAACCCTTATTATTCGCAAAAAACACATGCATTTGTGGCTGTCTCATTACTTAAAGCAAAAGTTTAGGCCGAAAGCTCATTTTGAAGGGCCAACGCATGTTTTGTTCTGTTTTGTTGACCACTACGAGCCGCAGTGGGGCAAGAATATTAGCTTGGAACAAGAACGAGCTAGGGTTGACCGGTGGTTTAACGAGTACCCAGAAGTTGCAGGCAAACACCAAGATGCAGACGGTTGCTTTCCTAAGCATTCCTTTTTCTACCCAGAAGAAGAGTACCGATTTGAACATTTAGCCAAAGTAGCCGATTTATGTGCACGAGGCTTTGGTGAGATTGAAATTCACTTACATCATGATGATGATACCAGTGATAATCTGCGTAAAACCCTAGAAGGTTTCACTGAATTATTACATGAGAAACATGGGGCTTTTGTTCGTTGTGAATCCACTGGCAAGTTACAGTATGCCTTTATTCACGGAAACTGGACCTTGGATAACTCTCACCCCGACGGAAAGCTTTGTGGGGTAAATGATGAGCTAATTGTACTAAGAGAAACCGGGTGTTTTGTTGATTACACTTTCCCATCTGCACCGAGTGTTACGCAACCTGCAACGGTTAATGCTATTTACTACGCTAAAGATGACCCACATGCGCCTAAATCTCACAATACCGGCAAAATGGTGAAAGTAGGTGGTGAAACTTGGGGTGATTTGATGTTGATTAACGGCCCCTTAGATTTGAACTGGAAAGCCCGCAAAAAGGGAATTTTCCCGCAAATTGAAAATTCCGATATCCGTACCAGCATGATGCCGACCAAAGACCGTGTAGATTTATGGGTCAATGCCAATATTCATGTTGAGGGACGGCCAGAATGGCGTTTCATCAAGATCCATACTCATGGTACTCAAGAAGCAGACATGCCAACCTTATTAGGTAAACCTTTCGATGACATGTGTAGCTACCTAGAGAGCAAGTACAATGACGGTAGCAACTACGTATTGCATTATGTGTCAGCGAGAGAGATGTATAACATGGCTAAAGCGGCAGAAGCTGGTGAAACAGGCAACCCGCACCTTTATAGGGATTATGTGGTTAAAGCGCCACACTATAAAACCTTAGAAGAGCATGCCGATGCTGAGTAGAGCCAAAATAAGGCAGTTCTTATTTGGCGCACGTACCGTTTCTGATAAGCGCTGGCAGCAGCGTTCACCAGGGGTGTATGTATTTAATTATCACCGGATTGGCGATGCTCGCTTTAGCGAGTTTGACCCCAATGTTTTTAGCTGCACATCAGAACAGTTTGAGCAGCATTTACGTTTCTACAAACAAGAGTTCACGGTAGTAAATGAATCTGAGCTACTCAACCTTCTAGATTCCAATAAACCGATTACCAAGCCTTATGCATTGATTACCTTTGATGATGGCTATATCGACAGTTACCAGCATGCTTTCCCTTTGCTTAAAAAGCATGATTTAAGCGCTGTGTTTTTTGTGGTGACTGAATATACCGATGGCGGAAGCTTTGCCTGGTGGGATGAAGTTGCTTGGCTGGTTAAGCATTGCCAGCTTAGCCTGTTAAAACTAGAACATTGGCCTGATGCGGTTGATTTAACTGGCAAAAATGAAACTCAAAATATTCGTAAAGTGCTATATGCCTTTAAAGCTGATCAGCAGTTTTCGATGGATGAAAAGTTAGCTCAACTTAGAGTGATATGCAAAGCGCCCGTTTTGCCCGGCTCCAACAGTTTATTTGCTAATTGGCAGCAGCTTAAAGAAATGGCAGACGCGGGTATGACGATAGGGTCGCATACTCAAAGCCACCCCATTTTGGCTCACTTAACGCCGCAGCAACAACGTATAGAATTGCATGAGTCGCGTATCTTTATTCAAGACCAGTTGAGCAACTCAGTGAGTATGTTAGCGTATCCCGTTGGCAGAACGGATAGCTTTACTGAGCAGACCCAAGAGATGGCTAAGCAATGCGGCTATCGTCTCGCATTTTCTTTTATGAACGGGATTAACACTAAGCTGACAGAACAAAGTGCGTACTCACTAAAACGTATTTCAGTTGATGGTAATAAATCCGTAGACTCGCTTAAAGTTCAAGTGATGGCGTTGCATGACAAGTTAGCGCGTTAGCGGGCTAACTTGCCGACTTTCTTGATTTGCACTTTACTTGATGAGCGACCGTTTTTCTTGGTCTCGTTTAGTCATAATCAGGAATGGTAGAAATGTGCAAATCCCTTAATAAATCGTCAAGCTACTTTCCAGCCTTGATGCTGTTTTTATTGTTAACGCTAAACGTCTCGGCAACAGAAGAGGGTTTAGTTCAAGCAAACATCTCATCAATACCAAGCAGCAAACCTTACCATTACTTTGTGTTACCGGTTCCCAACTTCACTATTTCAAATCAGCAGGGCTTTGAACTCAGCCAATCTGGGAAAATACTCGATTTTAGCGCTTCGGCACATCTTAGTTGGCCGCAAGCAGGAGGCGCTAAGTTTTATAGAGGCGTACTATTTAAAGTCGAAGGTTTAGATACTGGTGAGCTTGAAATTCGCTGGGGAAAAAATCTCACAAAACCAAATGATGGGGTAAAACTAGAAGAAGCCCTATTGGTTGAGGCTAATTTTACTGAAAAATGGTTAAACTCAGCGCTTTACTCACCACTTATCTACAACGCAAATAACATCGATTGGGGTTGGTTTGATAACGCGTATTGGCGTTATGCTGCTTATAGCGGTGATGAGGCTCTTATCGCTGAGCTTAGTAAACCCAAAGACCCAGCGAAGAAAACGACGCTCCCCAGTAACAGCGCAGCACCATGGCTATATGATAGGCCATATACTTTTTATCAACTGTATTTTAAAACCGCCGACTCTCGTTGGAAAAAAACGGCTCACCAAAAAGCACAGTTTTTTATCAGTCAGTTAGATTCTAATGGAGACTTTTCCTTGAAGGGCTCAGCAGATCTTAAGTACATGCTAAGTGCTGGGCTGCTAATTGATTATTTGTTTTACCCTAAGCTGTCTACCAAGCTAGCGATTGAGACTATGACGCCGAAAGGGCTTAAGTGGCCAGCAACTTACAGCACCAAACTCGGGTTTTGGACCGAGCGGCATTTGTCGGTAGCGCTCGGTTTGGCACTAAATCAATGGGAGCTCGATAGCACTGCGCAATCGTTAAGCAGGATTGAGCAGCTAGTCAGCGGAATTAAACAAAACCTATGGGTACCTGCTCCCGGACAGGGCGGCTGTTTAAAGCATAGCCTAAAGGCTCACTCTAATAAAAACAGTCAAGAGATGGTGTGTTCCCCATGGATGAGTGCTTTGGTAGTAGAACAGTTGTGGCGTTATTTTTGGTTAACTAACGATCAGCAAGCGGCTCAATTGATTGTAGATTTTGCAGAAATGCTGCTTCAACAAGGGCTATATACTGTGGAATACAAAGGTAAGACTCTTTATATCCCAGATTATTTAGTGTTCTTTAAAAAATCTATTTTTCAAGACCGTAATTCTTGGACCGAGCGGCAACATGCTTGTGACGTAGTGGGTATGGTTTATAAAGCTGTATATTTGAAGCGTGAGCGTGGCGAAGACGAGTTTTTATTAGACTTGCTTGGGCAGGAACTGCTAAAAACGTGCGATGGAACGATGAATAAAAAAGGTAAAACCGCTGCTGGCCAACCGGCTTGGGCCTTAAAACCACTAAGAAAGTTTAATTGGTGGTTTGCCAGTAACGGTTCGTTAACTTGGATCTTGAAACAATAACTCGGTGTTTTCAAACAAACCTAATTGCTGTTCTAGCGCCGCTCTTTCGCGATTACAGCTAGCGTCAGCGCATAAGACTGAAGCGGCTACAATAGCACTCTTACGCTTGCCTGCTAGTACCTCAGAAAAGCGCTGAGACCTAAGTGCGCCTCTATTGGCCACTAAGCCGTTAGCGCCTGCATAACTGTAGGCTAATAAGGCTGGTTGATTAGCTCTTGAGCGAAAGTATACAAAGTTTGTGCGAGGAGTATTCTCAGTCTTATTCACTCGCATACTTTCTGGCACCACTTCATTTAAATAAAATGATGCTTTATTGTCTAAGCCAAGGCCACTAAATAAATACACCCATTGCTGTAGCTCTATATCATCTACAGAAAGCGTTTGATGCTCTACCGATTGGTATTGGCTCACTTGGAGAGAGCGATGGTAGAGGACTTCTGATGGTGTCTGCTGACTGTTTAGCTGATTCGCATCAACCACTGGCCAATCCAATAAGCTTGGAGAGAAAACCAATAGAGCGAGAATGAAGTACGCAAATACTTTTGGTGAAGGCTGGCTTACTTCAACAGGTTTCGCTCGTGGTAAAGGATCTTGAGCGAGTTTACCGCCGACATAAAAAGCAAACAGCAAGTAAGGAATGTATAAATACCAACCTAGATTATTATGGTCGTGAATTAAGTCACTTTGCATTTGGGTTTCGTGACCAACCAGAATAATAATGATGATACGTACCCAGTTAACCAATAACGCGCCGACCATACACACAACAAAAAAGGTAGCAGCTTTACGTGCGCCTCGAATATTAAAATAGATATACAACAAACATAAAAACAACGAAGTAATAAAGTAGCGCAAGCCACTACAGCCATTCGCTATCTCAAAACGACCTGAAGGAATAGACACCACATTGCCTTCAAAAAAGCTCGGTACGTGGGTATAGGCCATCACCATTTCTACAACATTGGTAGACAGTGTCTGCAGTGGTGGGGATAGAATCCCCCAAATTGGTGTAGCAAATAACATGACTAGAGCGTACACATATAAACTTTTGTGATGTTTAAATACGCTCAATAAGCTAAACAGTAATACGAAAGGGAGTAGGGCGCGCACCGGTAGACTAATTTGGCTCAAATACAGCAGCAGCTCTAAAGCTAGGCAAAGAATCAGAGGGATTAGCCAAAGACTAGGAGCTTGGCGAAACTGTAGTTCTTGTCGACAATCATAAAGCACATAAAGTGCTACTAAAGGAATGAGAAAGGCATGTGAGTAGGTGCCGTCATCAAAACTGTAGCGCCAAACATCCAATAGCACTGGCCAAAATAGCAAAGCAACTGATGCGGTAACCACTAAGACCATTATAGCTTGAAGATTACCGCTGTTAGCGTGCCCTTGCTCTACATTATCTGGCTCCAAAAATTAGCGCCCTTTACCAAACAAGATGATCTCTGCGGTTCTTACTAGAATCAATAAATCCAGTAAGAAGCTGCGGTGCTTAATGTAATACAGGTCAAACTTTAACTTTTCTAAGGCATCGGCTTCAGTGCTTCCATATGGATACTTAAGCTGTGCCCAACCGGTTAAGCCAGGTTTTACATTGTGACGTTGATTGTAATAAGGAATCGATAACACTAATTCTTTTACAAACGCTGGGCGTTCCGGACGAGGACCTACAAAGCCCATATCTCCGATCAATACATTGTAAATTTGTGGTAATTCATCAATGCGGTATTTGCGAATGAAGTTGCCTACTTTTGTTACACGAGGGTCTTCTTTCTGAGCCCATTTAGCGCCGTCTTTTTCTGCGTCGGTACGCATACTGCGGAACTTAAAAATATTAAATGGCTGACCATTTAGGCCAATTCGCTCTTGCGAATACAGGACCGGGGCTTTAATGCCTTCTTCTAGCTTGATCATAATGACAGTAATTAGCATCAGCGGCCAAGTTAGAGACAATACGATTAAGCCTAAAAAGGTATTACACACCCAGTCTAAAGAACTACGTAAGTAGTTGGTAGAGTGGAAACCGTTACTATAAATAACCCAAGATGGGTAAATAAGGTTTACCGCAATTTGCCCTGATTCACGCTCGATAAAGTCAATGATATCGGTAATTTCTACGCCGCGAAGCTTACATAGAAACAAGCTGTCCACTGGCAAGTTAGCGCGTCGCTCATCTGCGGCAATCACTATCTCTTCAATACCGTTTGCGAGAACATAAGATTCAAGCGGTTGGTCGAGTTCAAGGATGGTTTCACGTTTAATGCCGTCTTCAGAGTCACCAGGCATACTGATGAAACCTGCCATCTCAAAGCTAACTCGGTCAGACTTACGGCGCATTCTCTTTTCAATAATGCTCGCGCGCTCACCTGCACCTAAAACTAAAATGCGTTTTCTGCCCATATGCTCGTATTGCATTTTCAAGGCGAAATAACGAATTGTAGTCAGGCCCATCATTACGGCTGCGTAAAGTAATTCGCGGAAATTACCCGGCAATACATCAAGCGGCGTTAATACATATACAACTGATGAGATAAAGTAACCTAAAGCAATACTCACCAGCAGTCGACGAATAACTCCTCGAAAGGTTTCACGTATTTTTTGGTTGTATAAGCCAACAGAAAGGATGGAGAGTTGAATAGGAAAAGTAAATGCTAGGCAGTGCATCAATAAGATACCCTCACCGTAGGCAGGAATACCTTCAAAACCGCTGAAGCGAAGAAGCTCAACGCCGATGACAAAAACCCCAATGAGCAATAAAAATTCGGCGAGAATAATTGCTCTACTACCAGGATCTAGATTGTGAAATTTCGAACCAGCCACGCTTCTTCCTTGAAACAATTTAAATTTAAATTTTAAGATTGACCAGTATACCGAGATTTAAACACAGAGCCACAAAAAATCGGTTCTACTTGTGCGCCTTTAGTTAACAGCAGAATTGTTACCTTAGCTTTACATTTACAACGGCCTGAAGATAAATATCGATATATTAAAACTATTTAGCTCAAGAGATTTACAACATGCGTCCCCGCACACTATCATGGGAAAAAGGACTTTCTCAATCAATGTTATTTGATGGACACTCAGCGTAATGGATAGTGCTATGAAAAAACTAAATCAAGCGGTAGTTAAACTACTCTCGGTAATGGCGTTAGGGCTTTTCCTTAGCGCATGTTCAAACAATTTACCCACCTTACCTAGTGCGTCGGTTAACCCTTCGCTCACCGAAAACCCCGCCGATTATAAATACTTGATTGGACCGGGTGATGAACTAAATATCTTTGTATGGCGAAACCCTGAAATTTCAGGCACTTTTATTGTTCGCCCAGACGGTATGGTTTCAACCTCTTTAGTGGAAGACCTAGAAGTGTCGGGTAAAACGCCGACTGAACTAGCCCGCCTTATCGAATCTGAATTGGCCGAATTTATTCGTGACCCGATTGTAACGGTAACGGTAGAAGGTTTTATTGGGCCGTTTAGCGAGCAAGTTCGCGTTATTGGTGAAGCCTTTGAACCGCAAGCCATTAACTACCGCGAAGACATGACACTGCTTGATGTAATGATTCAGGTGGGCGGTTTAACCGAGTACGCCGATGGTGATAATGCTCGTTTGGTTCGAGTAGTAAGTGGAGAGCAGCGCTCTTATAACGTGCGTGTAGGCAAACTAATACAAGATGGTGAGATTGAAGCCAATGTAGATGTTCTTCCTGGCGATATTATTATTATCCCAGAAGCTTGGTTTTAGTCGGAGTAGTCGTTTAAATGCAAGAGTTAATTGAGGATTTTTTGCAATACCTGCGAGGGGTATGGTTAAAACGCCGTTATATTTTAATCGCTTTGTGGGTCATCTGCCCAATTGGTTGGATAGCGGTAACATTGATGCCAAATCAATATACTGCTGAGGCTAGGGTCTACGCAGACACTCGTTCGTTGTTGCAACCTCTGTTGAAAGGTTTAGCCATTCAGACCGATCCTAGTCAGGAACTGGCGATGATTGTTAAAACTTTACTGAGTCGTAACAACCTAGAGAAGATTGCTCGGGCGAGTGATGCTGACGTTCGGGTTAACAATAGCGCTGAGTACGATGAGCTATTAGATAATTTGAAAGAAAAGATCGACATCGATAAAACCCGCCGAGAGAATCTTTATACTATTACTTTCGTGGCCGATTCTCCCCAATATGTACGCGATGTTGTGCAAGCAGCGCTAGATGTCTTTGTTGAAAATACTCTTGGAGAAAAGCGACAAGATACTGATACCGCTAATTCGTTTATTAATCAGCAAATTGAAGAATATGAAACACGCCTAATTGAAGCTGAAAAGCGCTTGGCGTCATTCAAACAAGAATACACTGCATTTTTACCCGGTAAAGAGTCAACTTATTATAGTAACTTGGAAGGGGTTAAAAAGCTGCTTGAAGAAACCCGTTTGGAGCTAAGTGAAGCTGAAACCAAATTGGTATCTGCACGTTCTCAATTGGCTAGCGAAGAGTTGTTAGCATCACAGCAAACAGCCAGAGTTCGTACTGAGTTTGATGACCGTATTATCTCAATGCAAACGCGCTTAGATGATTTGCTGCTGCGCTATACAGAGCGCCACCCCGATGTGGTAGAGGTTCAGCGTCAGATTGAATCTTTGCAGAAGCAAAAAGACAATGCGATTACTACAGCTAAAACACCTGCTGCTATCGCGTCTGAGTCGGTCATTTACCAAGACTTAAAAATTACGGTGAGCCAGCTAGAGAATGAAGTGGCTTCGCTAAAAGTGCGTGAAGAACGTCATGCCGAGAAAGTAGATACTTTGCAAGAACAGCTGCGTCAGGTGCCTGATGTTGAAGCGAAGTTAACCGGCCTAAACCGTAATTACGAAATCACTAAATCGAAATATGAAGATCTCTTGTCTCGTAGAGAGAGCGCGCAAATTTCACAAAGCGCCGGTAAAACAACCGATGACATTAAGTTTAGAGTGATTGATGCACCTCGCGTACCTCTTGTTCCTTCTGGGCCGAAGCGACCATTATTAATTGCCGGAGTATTGATTTTTGCTCTCGCGGTTGGCGGTGGTATGTCGTTTGCGTTTAGCCAAATAAATCCTGTGGTATCAAGCCTACAACAGTTATATCAACAAACTGGCTATCCAGTGCTGGGTGTGGTTTCGGCGACTGAAAGTTCTGGGTTGATGAAAATAGAAAAACGCAAAATGCGGCTATTTGTTTTATCAAATACCGTTTTGTTATGTGGCTTTGTAGGGTTTATGGTGATTAATTTGCTACCCGGATTACACAATAAGATTATTGCAGGGTTAGGTGGAGTAGGTTTGCTATGAGCACGATAGAAAAAGCAATGGGTAAGCTAGCAAAGCAAGCCCAAGCCAATCAAGCACCAATTGATGTCCCTGCTGCAGAGCAAGCTGCAGTTCCTGGAACTGAGGCAGCGACAACTCCAAGCAAAAGAGTAGATAAACCGGTTCTACAAATAGATTCAGCAGTACTGAAACGTTTGGGTATGTTGTCTGACATTCGATCTCGCGAAACCAGAATGCTTAGCGACGAGTATCGCGGTATTAAGCGTAAGCTGCTTAAAAATGCTTTTGAGCCGGGGTTAATCCCACAAAACAAAAGTAACCTGATAATGGTAACTAGCGCTAACCCAGGTGAAGGTAAAACTTTCACCTCAATTAACCTAGCGCTTAGCTTAGCCTTAGAAAAAGATAAAACGGTGTTGTTAATTGACTCCGATGTGCTTAAACCGACGGTGAGTAAAACCTTAGGTATTGGCCAGCACATGGGCTTAATGGAGTATTTGCTAGGGCAAACCAATGATGTTGCTGATGTGATTTATCACACCAATATTCCTAATTTAAGAATTATGCCTGCTGGCATGCCGCATCACTTGAGCAACGAATTGTTAGCGAGTGAAAAAATGCGCTCTCTGACTCAAGAGCTGAATAGCCGTTATTCGGATCGCGTTGTATTGTTTGATAGCCCGCCAATATTAGGCGTGAATGAAACCGTTGTGTTGTCTAACTTTATTGGTCAGGCAGTGGTAGTGGTAGAGCAAGATAGTACCAAGATGGCGGCAATTAAATCAGCGGTATCGCAGTTTAGTGAAGAGCTGGCGATTGGTTACGTATTGAATAAAGCAGTGCACGGAAAAACAGGGACTTACGGTTATGGCTACGGATACGGCTATGGATATGAGGAAGAACGCAGCGCCTAGTGTTGTTCTTGCGCTTGCTATCGCTTTAGGACTGCCTACTTCAGCTTATGCTGCTGAAGTGCAGTTTCGCCCTGAGATTGGTGCCGAGTTAGTTTATACCGACAATGCGGGTTTAAGTGAAGAGTCTCCTGAAGCTGGCGAAATCGGTATTTTGTCTGCAGGCATCGTATCTGAAGTAATCGGTAAAGACGGAGAAATGTCCTTAGACTATCAAGCTCGTCAAACCTACCATTCCTATGACTCAAACAAAAACCAGCTCTACCATGAGTTGGATTTTGCTGCCGACAAAAAATTAGGTAAATCAGGTTTTAGCGTTGATGCGATTGCATCGATTGATATTTTGCCAGCAGAAGTAAGCAGTAATGCCATTACAGATATTATCTCTGGTGATTTGATTCAAGGTAGTGAGCTAGGTTTAGGGTTGAGTTACCAGTCCAATCGCCGTAAATGGATAGATTTGAGCGCTCGAGCGGGTGCAAGTTTATATCGTTACGAAGATGACCGTGGTAACAATAATGATTTTGACGGCTCTTTGCTGTTTAAGAATGGCCAAAAGGTTAATACTGTTTTCTGGTTAGTGGATTCGAGTTATATCAAACGCGAGGCACGCGGTAACTCTAAAGAAACCGAAAACGTAAAGTATAAAGGTGAGTTTGGTCTGCAACAGCGTTCTGGCTTCAGCCCATTTATCCGTTATTACGCAGAAAGCTACCTAGAAGGGGTGAGTTCTTCTGAAAAAGTCGGTGAATCTGAAAGCTGGGGCCCGGCTATTCGCTACTTTCGCTCACGCTTAAGTTACTTAGAACTCAGCTATAACTTTTCCTTAGATAAAGATAAAAACGATGATTATGTAGGTACCGCGCTAAACTTGGAACCTAACCGTCGAACTAAGTTGTTTTTCGAGTACAGCAAACGTTTTTACGGCAACGCTTATGAGTTCACTTTTAACCACAAAAAGCGCCGCGTAACAACAGACATTAGCTACATTGAAGAGCCAACCAGTTTTGATCGCCGTTTCTTTGTAGAAGGTGATAGCGTAGAAGAGCAAAAGTTAGATAAAACATTTCGCTGGAACACTGATTTAAATTTACGTCGGTCAGGCATCGATGTTGAATTGCGTCATCAAACTCGCGAAGGCTTGCGCAGTGATAGTGACTTTATTAAAGACATTACCTACGGTGGCGGTATTGGCCTTGACCACAAGCTTAGTCGCAATTTGACCATAGCCTTTGGGTTTGATTACGATCACTATACATTTGATCGCCTTAACGGCACTGACCAAATTGATAAATATAGCCGCTATGATTTATCTTTAAATCAAGACCTTATTGAGGGTTTCTTTCTCACGTACCGCTACCAATATACCCATCGTAGCTCAAATACTGCAGGTAGAAACTATGACGAAAACCGAGTATCGATTAACGCGACTAAGCAGTTTTAAGCATGTATGAATCTTTTTTTGGCTTAAGTGATAAACCATTTAAGCTTAGCCCAGACCCTAAATTTTTCTTTGCTAGCCCGCACCATGACCGTGCAGTGTCTTATCTACGTTATGGCCTTTCGCAAGGAGAGGGCTTTATTGTTGTCACCGGGCCAATTGGTACCGGTAAAACCACCATCGCCCGTAGTTTATTGGCCTCAATTGATGACTCGATTGTTGCCGCGCAAATTGCCACGACCAAGCTTAACCCAGACGAGTTAGTACGCTTAGTTGCCGCACAGTTTAATATTGACGTAGAAGGGCTCAATAAGGCCGATATTCTTAAACGTTTTGAGCAATATTTATTAACCCTAAACAAACAAGGCAAACGTGCTCTATTGGTGGTGGATGAAGCTCAAAACCTGCCTGCTGAAACAGTAGAAGAGCTGCGAATGCTGTCTAATTTTCAGCTCAATGATAAGCCCTTGTTCCAAAGCTTTTTATTGGGGCAAGAAGAGCTTAAGCCGATTATTGAATTACCTGAAATGGAGCAGTTTAGGCAGCGAATTATTGCTTCTTGCCACCTTCAGCCATTAGATGCGGAGCAAACTCAAGGCTATATCCTGCATCGCTTAAAACAAGTCGGCTGGAACGAAAACCCAAAATTGGATGACGATATTTTTCAGCAAATTGCAGACTTTACCAAAGGGATTCCGCGGAAAATTAACATTTTTGCTGATCGCTTGTTTTTGTATGCTTTTCTTGAAGATCTCCATACTATTTCGCATGCTGATGTTGCTTCAGTGATTGAAGAAATGGGGGGCGAGCTTTCTGGATCGCTACAGGGTACGCCAGAACAACAGGGTGTTTCAGATATTGACGAAGTGCTCGGGCGCCAATATGAAAGCGCCATGGATGGGCAAAATCTGGCTCGCGGTGCAGCACTTAGTGACAATCAAATTAAAGCCAACCTATTGGACGTGTCTAGTTACCTTGAAGAAGTGGTGCTGCGAAAGATAAAAATCATTCGCTACTTAGATAAAATGATCGAAAAGAAGCGCAAAGAAATCGTTGAGTTAAGCGAAAATAATTAGGCAAAGCCGCACGCTTTTATAAATACTCCCTAGTTAATACATGGAAGATCTCATTTGAGTATTATTGTTGGATTATTGGGATACAGCATAGCTGCAGTGGTGTATTTGCTGTTTAGTTTGCTGCTGTTAACGACCGTACAAAGCGGTTTTCAACGTAAAGCTCTCAGCTGGGTGGTATTTTTTACTCTGCTTTGGGCCGCCGTTGGTGCTAGTCAAATTCGGTTCGCCTTCCCCTTAGGCTACTTTTATGCGGTTGAAACTATCCGTAACGGTTTATGGTTTCTACTGCTTTACGCCACCATAGCTCCTCGCTTTGAGCTAACTAATTTGCTTAACGGCCCATGGCGCAGAAAAGGTGTTCTTCTAGGGCTACTCATTACCGCTTGCTTGCAACTCTTCGTGGCGATTAGCAACCTACCTTTAAATCAGCTTTGGCTGGTAACTCAGTTAGCGCAAACCGTTATTGGTTTATGGCTAATAGAGCAGCTTTACCGCAGGATTGAAGTCAACGCGCGCCCAACCATTAAACCAATGTGCCTAGGCCTTGGTGGCATGTTTGCTTTTGATTTTGCCTTATATGCGAATGCACTAATCACATCAGGGATTTCTTTTGATTTTTGGAGTTTGCGTGGTTTTGTCGCGGTTCTTGCTGCCCCATTAGTGCTATTAAGCGCGCGTAGAATTAAGCGTTGGTCTACCAAGATTTACGTTTCTCGTGATGTTATCTACCACAGTACCTTACTGCTGGTGGCAGGTGGTTACTTACTCATGATGGCGCTTGTGGGCTATTACATTCGCTATGCGGGTGGTGATTGGGGAAGCATGGCGCAAAATGGTTTCTTTGCTTTAAGTGCCCTGATACTGGTGAGTTTGTTTCTATCTGAACGTTTGCGTAAGCAGCTTAAGGTGCAAATTACTAAACATTTCTTTGCTAATAAATATGAGTACCGCGAAGAATGGATGAAGTTTGCCGCCGTTCTGGAAGAAGACGGTGTATCACCTTATAACATTGCACTAAAGGCCATAAACCAACCATTTGACTGCCAATTTGCTAGTTTGGCAATTATCGAGAACGGTCGTTTTACGGTGAAGTCTTGCTATAACGTCGCAGATGATGACCCACAAGTTTTACTGTGTTTAGAGCACTTGGCCTTCCAAGCGATTGAACATCAATGGATCATTGATATAGACGAATTGAAAGAAGACTCTAGCGTTGTACCGTTTACGGTTTCCTCTGAGATGCTGCAACAAGTCAGTAAGTTTAGTTACTTGGTTCCCACTAGCACTGGTGAGGGGTTTAAAGGTGTCATTCTATTGTCATCACCTACCGCTATCCACAGCGTTAACTGGGAAGACCGAGACTTAATGCGCGCGATTAGCCGCCAGTTAGCAGTATTCCTAAATTTGCATCGCTCTAACTTAGCGCTAGCCGAAAGTCAGCAGTTTGATACCTTTAATCGCATGTCGGCTTATTTAGTTCACGATCTAAAGAACGTGTTGGCGCAGTTGCAGTTAATGTCTAAAAACGCTATTAAACATAAACACAATCCAGAGTTTATTGATGACGCATTCGAAACCGTAGATTCTGCGGCAAATCGTTTAGCTAAAGTGGTGGCGCATTTAAGTAAAAAGCAACGGGTAGATACTGTGGTCGCTCCCTTTTTATTAAAAAAGGCACTGCAGCAGGTCGTAGAATCGCGTTCAATGGGCCAACCTAAGCCGCAGTTACGTTTTTCTTTAGAAGACGACTTTGAGTTAGTTGGCGACCAAGAGCGTTTTATTAATGTGCTTTCTCATTTAGTACAAAATGCTCAAGACGCTACTCAAGCCTCTGGCGAGATCATGATTAAGGCGAGCTCTCAGGACAAAGATTGCATCGTAGAGGTTGAAGATAACGGCGAAGGGATGAGCGTAGAGTTTATTGATACGCGCTTATTCAAGCCATTTGATACCACCAAGGGTAATGCAGGCATGGGTGTAGGCGCCTATGATGCAAAACGCTTTGTTGAAGAACTTGGTGGGCATATACAGGTTAAGAGTCATGTAGGCGAGGGAAGTTTATTCCGCTTGTTTCTACCAATTCATAAAATTTAGCTGGCAGTTGCTGCGAGCTTGCGTAAACGGATGAAATAAACATGGAAACGTTACTGGTTGTTGAAGACGACCCAGGTATTCAAAAACAGTTGAAATGGAGCTTTAGCGACTACCAAGTGATTATTGCTGGTGATCGTAAAGAAGCGATCACCGCATTAAGACGTTACGAACCTAAAGTGGTGACCTTAGATCTTGGTTTACCGCCCGATGAAGCCAACGCCAGTGAGGGTTTAGCAACTCTCAAAGAAATGCTTGAGCTAAACCCTAAGCTTAAAGTCATTGTGATTACCGGCAACGAAGAGAAAGACAATGCGCTTAGCGCTATTGCTATGGGGGCGCATGACTTTTATCAAAAGCCGATTGATGACGATACTCTCTCGGTTATTATCGCTCGCGCCTTTTGGGTTGCCAATATTGAGCTAGAGAATGAAGCGCTAAAAGGGGCTTCTTTAGATAACAATGGCTTTTTGGGTAACTCGCCAGAGGTGCAGAAAGTGTGCCGTATGGTAGAGCGTATTGCTCCTACCGAAGTCACTACCTTGTTGTTAGGTGAAAGTGGTACCGGTAAAGAAGTTCTTGCGCGAGCTATTCATCAGCAAAGCCCTCGTAAAGACCAACCATTTATTGCCATTAACTGTGCATCTATTCCAGAGAATCTGCTAGAAAGTGAATTGTTTGGTTTTGAAAAAGGGGCCTTTACTGGGGCACATAAAACCACTGAAGGAAAGATTGAATGTGCCAACGGCGGCACCTTATTTCTCGATGAAATTGGTGATATGCCATACCCCTTACAAGCTAAAATTTTACGTTTCCTACAAGAAAAAATTGTAGAGCGAGTTGGAGGGCGTAAAGAGATCCCGGTGGATGTGAAAATTGTTTGTGCAACCCACCAAAACTTGCAGAACATGGTTGAGCAAAAAGAGTTCCGCGAAGATTTGTTTTACAGAATCAGTGAAATCACCATCAATATTCCGCCATTGCGAGAACGTGGAGAAGATGTGGTGTTATTGGCGCGGGCTTTTTTGCAGAGCTACAATAAACAAATGCAGCGCAATATTAATAATTTTAGCGATGATGCCATTACGGCTTTAACCAGCCACCGATGGCCAGGCAATATTCGAGAGCTGCAAAACAAAATTAAATCAGCAGTAATTATGGCAGACAACAAGCAAATCACCGCGGAAGATTTAGCCTTGCCAATCGGTGATGAAGAGCAAATCAAGCTCGCCTTAAACTTACGCCATGTGCGTGAGGCTGCCGAGAAACAAGCCATTAATAAAGCATTAGCCTTAAGTAATGGGAACATTTCTAATACCTCTGGCTTGTTAGGCGTAACTCGACCTACCTTGTATTCTTTATTAGAAAAGTACGGATTAAAAACCGACTAATTCATAAAATAACATCAACACTAAAGGCTGCTAAGCAGCCTTATCGCAACAAACAATTGGGCCCCTGATGGACAATTCGCAAACAGAAATGAATATATTAGTGACTCCAGAAATGGCCAATTTCTCGGGTAAAATGCATGGTGGCGCCATGTTGAAAAAGCTTGATGAAGTGGCCTATACCACTGCCATTCAGTATTGCGGTAATTACGCTGTAACGCTGTCGGTAGACCAAGTGCTATTTAAGAACCCGGTTGAAATTGGCGAGTTTGTAACGTTTCTTGCGTCGGTGAATTATACCGGTCGAACCTCAATGGAAATTGGCATTAAGGTAATAGCTAAAAACCTAAAAGAACAAACCGTTCGCCATACACATTCGTGTTTCTTTACCATGGTTGCTGTAGACGACCAAGGTAACTCTGCGAAGGTTCCACCATTAAAGCCCGCAACCGAAGTCGCCAAACGACGCTTTAGTGATGCCTTGCGCAGGCGTCAGCGCCGAATGGAAAAGGTGTAATTAATTTTACTAGTGAGAAAGAAAAGGCCTGCATTAGCAGGCCTTTTTGTTTGCTTGGTATTAATCACTAATATCCATTTATTCGGTCGAAATATTCAGGCAAGAACAAGGAGATTTGCGGAATATAGGTAATCAATATCAGGAAGAACAGCAGTAAACTAAGCCAAGGTAAACAAGCCTTAATCACCCAACCCATACTTTTGCCAGTAATGCCCGCGGTCACAAACAAATTGAGCCCTACAGGGGGTGTCAACATTCCAATCTCCATATTTACCACCATAATAATCCCTAAGTGAATGGGATCGATGCCCAACTGAGTAGCAATGGGGAACAGTATTGGCGCCATAATCAGCAATATCGCCGACGGCTCCATAAAGTTACCGGCAATCAGCAGTAAAATATTTACAACTATCAAAAATGCCCAAGGTTGTAGGCCATGAGCCACAATCGATTCGGCAATCATGTGTGGGATGCGCTCGGTAGTAAGCACGTGTGCAAACAACATCGCATTGGCAATAATGAATAGCAGCATAATGCTGACTTTGGCCGCATCTTTGATCACTTGGCGCACTTCTGGGTCGGTCACAGACTTGATTATGCTGATAGGAAACAACATCAAGTTACGGCTTGTGGCTGCCGTTATGCTTTCGCCTTGATTTCGCCAAGCTTGTTCTTTGATTGGCCCAATGTCTCTATAGCCAAATACCGATACTAAAAAAGCATAAATAGCCGCCACCGAGGCTGCTTCGGTGGGGCTAGCAACACCGCCATAAATTGAACCCAGTACAATAACAATCAGCATTAAGCCGCCGGTTGCTTTAAGTGCAGAAATGCCCCATTGGCGAATACCAGGGTAAGCCTGAGCAGGTAGGTTTTTAATTCTGGCCACAATGTATATGGCTATCATTAAAATGCTGCCCATCATCAGGCCCGGTATAAAACCCGCCATAAACATGCGCGAGGCCGATACTTCGGTAGCGGCTGCGTAAACCAGCATTACAATAGAGGGCGGAATTAGAATGCCCAAAGTGCCAGCGTTGGCGATAACACCTGCTGCTAGTGATTCAGGGTAGCCTGAGCGCACCATGCCCGCGATAACAATAGAGCCAATCGCTGCCACTGTTGCTGGGCTTGAGCCAGATACCGCAGCAAACAACATACAGGCCAGCACTGAAGCCATGGCTAAGCCGCCGCGAATGTGGCCAACACTGTCCATGGCGAAATTAATCAGCCTACGAGCTACCCCGCCAGTAGACAAAAATGCTGAAGATAAAATGAAGAAGGGGATAGCAAGTAAGGTGTAGTGCTCTGAAGTGGCTTCAAATAGTTTTAACGCCACCGAGGCTAACGAATCGTTAGAAAATAATAGTATGGTGGTCATACTGGCGAAACCAAGCGCAATAGCGATGGGCATGCCAATAATCATGCATACAAACAGTAAGATAAATAAGGTGAAGGTAGTCATGGTCAGTTCCTTTGCCGCAAGCGCTTATTGTTTTTTTAGTTCGTCGGCCAATTGCATACTTTCTTTGGCCTCATCGGCGAGGTGGAAACCATCTTGCTGATTCGTCACAACTTTCCATCCCACTTCTAAAAAGCGGATCAGTAGCAACACAAAGCCGATAAACAACACACTCATGGTCTTCCATTTCTCTATGGGCAAATCTTCCATTTCAATGGCTATGCGCTGCAACTTGCTGAGGTAAACCCAAGAGCCATACATAAATAAGCAGCAGTAAAATAAACATAGGGTTAGGGCGACTAAGGTGAGCCATTTTCGTTGGGTAGGTGGCAATACCTTTACAAAGGCGTCTACGCCAATGTGGGCGCCTTCACGCACACCCCAGCTAGCGCCAAGCAGCACTAACCAAGCCGAGCAATAGAGAGTGACCTCTTGTACCCAGTGAATGCCAGCGTTGAAAACAAAGCGCATAATCACTTCAACAAATACCAGCAGGGTCATAGTCACTAACAAAAAAGCAATGAAGTTTTCTTCAAAGCGTCGAAACCAAATCACAAACTTCATGGGATATCCTTATCAGTACACCGAATACTTTTGGGGACACGGTGAAGGGCGCAGAGCGAGGGGTCTCTGCGCAAGCCGTTTTATTGGTTAGCCGCTACTGCAGCGTCGATAATGTTTTTGCCTATTTCACCTTCAAACTGCTGCCAAACGGGTTTCATAGCTTCTACCCATTGCATGCGTTGTTCAGGGCTTAAAGAAATAACTTCAGAGCGTTTAGAGGCCATAATGTTAGCCTTATCTTTATCCGCTTTTTGCGCCGCAATTTGGTTACCGTGAGCCACCGCTTCGTCTAGCGCCGCTTTTAGCTCTGTGCGAATATCGTCAGGTAACTCAAGCCAAAACTCGGCTGATGTAACGATCAGATAATCCAATACCCCATGGTTAGATTCGGTAATGCTAGCTTGCACTTCAAAGAATTTTTTCGAATAGATATTCGACCAAGTGTTTTCCTGACCATCAATGGCACGGGTTTGTAACAGGGTAAATACTTCCGAGAAAGGCTTTTTCAGTGGTACGGCATCTACTGCTTCAAATTGGGCTGCCAATACATCTGAGGACATAATTCTAAATTTCTTGCCCTTAGCATCTGCCGGTGTGTAAAGCGGTTCATTGGCCGATAACTGTTTCATGCCATTGTGCAAGTAACCTAAGCCTATGAGGCCTTTGCTTTCCAAAGATGACAATAATTCTTGGCCTTCAGCGCTGGCTTGAAAGCGTTCAACGGCAGCCATGTCTTGGAACAAGAATGGGAGGTCAAATACTTGTAGCTTCTTGGTATATTTTTTAAATTTTGATAAGGAAGGAGAGATGAGTTCAACATCGCCCAGCAACAAGGCTTCTAGCTCTTTACCATCACCGTAGAGTTGCGAGTTAGGGTAAACCTTCACCTCTACTTTACCGGGTAAACGTTGGTCGACTAACTCTTTAAACTTTAAGGCCATTTGGCCTTTGGGGGTGTTTTCTGCCACTACGTGTGAAAACTTAAGCTCAATAGGCGCTGCATTTACTACGCTAGCCAAAGCTAAACTTAATGCTGTGAGCGTGCTTGCCAATAATTTCATTTTTATCATCCTTGTGTAGGGTAAATTGCTTACAACGCTACAGCTCATAGCAAAGCTCAAGCCAAGAATGAATGCTGAATTTAAGTATTTGATATGTAATGGTTAATTGGCGGGTAAGCGGGTGGCTGAGTATTTATGACTAAAAGTGTGGGGGGATATCCCCCCAAGGCATTTTAGCTAATGGGGGGAAAGTGACCCATTAATCTTCTTTATAATCGCCTTTATCAAGTTGGTATTTTTTCATCTTTTCATACAGGGTTTTTCGGCCTATTTGTAGCTCTTCTTGAACCACTTTTAATTGGCCTTTATGGCGCTGCAAAGCGTCTTGCAATAAGGTGCGTTCAAAACGGAATAGCTGTTCGGCAAGATTTAAACTTTGTTGATCATTGTTAGCTTCGTTAAATGCTGCATCTTCGCCCATAAGCACCCACCTCTCGGCGAGGTTTCTTAATTCCCGCACATTGCCTGGCCAATCATGGTGAATTAGCTCAGACAGCCGTTGTGGGCTTATTTCAGGACTATTCAGTTGGTAGCGTGCGGCGGCAACCCGTAGAAAATTCTCTAGCAATAAGGGAATATCTTCACCACGCTCCCTAAGCGGTGGGATCTGCACTTCTACTACATTGAGTCGGTAGTAAAGATCGCTGCGAAATTCACCTTGCTCACCTAAGGTTTTTAAATCACTTTTGGTGGCGGCAATGACTCGCAAGTTAAGCTGAGTTGCTTGATTACTGCCCAGTGGCTCTACACTACGTTCTTCTAGCACTCGTAATAGCTTTATCTGCAAGGCCATTGGCATGCTTTCTATTTCGTCGAGAAATAGCGTGCCGTTATTGGCAAAGGCAATCTTACCTATCCGTTTCTTTTGAGCGCCCGTAAATGCCCCCGCTTCATGGCCAAACAACTCACTTTCGATCATGGTTTCGGGAATCGCCCCGCAGTTAATGGCCACAAAAGGGTGTTTGGCTCTAACGCTGTGGTCATGTAAAAAACGCGCAATTAACTCTTTGCCGGTACCTGTTTCGCCATTAATTAATACGTCTGCGGGCGTATCTTTAATATGACTGAGTATTTTACGCAGCCGAACTATCGAGGGGGTAGAGCCCAAAATGCGCGGGCCTGGACCACTTTGCGCATCTAGCTCCGCTTTTAGTTCGCGGTTCTCTAGGGTCAGTCGGCGTTTTTCTAGGGCCCGTTGCAGCACCTCTAATAGGTGGCTAGTGGAGAAGGGTTTTTCTAAAAAGTCGTAGGCACCATCACGTATGGCTTTGATAGCCATTGATATATCGCCATGACCGGTGAGCAAAATGATCGGTAAATCGGCATCTATTTGATGAGCCCGTTGCATCATCTCTAGCCCACTCAAACCAGGCATATTTATGTCGGAGATAATAACCCCTGGCCAAGTACGCTTTATTTGCCTTAGTGCTTGTTCGGCACTTTCAAAGCTTAAGCATTCGTAGTCTTCTAGCTCTAAGGTTTGCTTTAACGAGCGTAAAATATCTGGGTCATCATCGATAATTATGACTGGGGTATACACTCTCACCTCTTATTATTGATTAGTAGCTGGCGGCGTTTGAACGCGCAAACGGATGACAAACTCGGGGCCTATACCTGGTATGTTACGCACGCTAAGCTCACCATCAAAAGATTCAATTAATCGTTTCGATATAGCCATGCCTAAACCCAGGCCTTGCTTTTTGGTGGTGAAAAAAGGCTCAAAAATTCGTTTGAGTTGCTCATGGCTTAGCATTGGACCATTGTCCCAAATAGCAATGCATTGCCAGTCACCTTCTTGATATTGGCGGATCCCCAAGCGCGCCTGCTGAATATTTTCTAAGGCGTCGATGGCATTGTTGATGAGGTTGATAAGCACCTGCTCTAATTGAATGGCGTCGGCTTTAACCCACTGTTGGTCTTGGCCGCTAAATTCAATTTTTATTTGATTGGAAACAATTCGGTTGGCCAAAATGGATAAGGCCGCGTTAATGGAAACCGCACTAGACACTGCGCTGGTTTGGCCTTGGGATTTACGGGAGAAAATCTTAAACTTAGCAATCATTTTGCTCATCATTAAGGTGAGCTTAAGAATATCTTGTAGATTGTTGGTGACTTGCTGATGCTGCTGTTTTTCTTGAAAGCGCAAAGCATTTTCGGCGTAACTTTGCATAGCGGTGAGTGGCTGGTTTAATTCATGATTAATACCCGCCGAAAGCTCTCCCAAGGTAGCTAACTTAGCCGCTTGCACCAGTTCATCTTCGGTTTTCTTGAGCGTGCTAGCGGTGCGTTGATAATCGTCAATGGCCTGTTGTAATTGGCGGTTACTGCTGGTGAGCTCTGCAGTGCGAAGCTGAACGCGGGTTTCTAATTCTTGATTTATTTCAGTTTGTAACTGGCGCCTAGCTTGCAGCTGACGCCAGTATAAATAAAGCAATACCAAACCCAAATAGAATAGCGAACTTAAGAACAGTGCTTCGCCAATGTCGCTGCTATAGCCTCTATCTTCCGACAAGGCATATAAGCGCCAGCCGGCCGTGGGTAATACTCGAGTAATACTGTTGTAGTCTATCCGTTGGCCGCTGTAGTCCGGCAAGTTAATACTGTTTTCATGTAAGCTCTCGGCCATGTTTGGCAGCTTATTATCACCGTACTGGCGTGAGTTAATAAGCTGTTGGCGCAGTGATTCCGGCAACGGTTTTATGCTGTTGTATAACCAATGAGTTTGGGAGGCATAAAACACCACGCCGTGTTTGTCGGTAAGCAAGTATTCGAAATTAGGGTCTCGCCAACTCTTATCAATGATATTGAGGGCGACCTTCACAACCAATACGCCAATGACCCGCTGCTTAAGCATGACCGGTGCAGAGAAGTAGTACCCACGTACGCCAGAGCGAGAGCCAAGCGCAAAATACTGACCGTACTTGCCTAAAATAGCGGTTTGAAAATAGGGTCGGTAGCTATAACTACTGCCCACAAAAGAACGGGCACTTTGCCAGTTGCTAGAGGCTAACGTGGTACCGGAAGTGTCTAATAAGTAGGTGACATCGCTGCCTTGCAGCTGATTAACCTGCTGTAAATAAAGGTTAAGAGCGTGGCGGCGTTGGCTACTCAAATTAAGGCTTAGCGGCTCAATAAGCTGCTGTTGTATGGCAAGTACTTTAGGGAAGTTTCTAAAACGGTCCAGTTCGTGTTGAATACTACGTTGCAAACGCTGGCTTTCTTCGAGTAATTGGCGTTGCTGTTGTTGTTTCGCTTGATACTGAGCGGCAACACCAGCAAGCAGCATAAGGGTTAGCCAGCCTAGTAACAATACTAGCTTTTGTCCTAAGGAGAGTTCGTTTTTCAGACGCTGTTCCATAGCAAGCCAATCCACTCATTCAATAACATTAGCTTATAAAAGATTTCAGCATAATGCTGATTGTTCAGTCACATAGTGTAAATTGTGAGCGAAAATGGCAGCTGAATAAGGCCGTATATTACCTACGGTTATAAAAAATCCCGTTTTATTCTTTATTGTGGTGACTCAAGCTTGGGTAGACTAGCTGCAATTGTGATTCTAGGGTGCGATAAAAAATGTTGTTAAAGGAACTTTCGTCATTGGCTAGCCCACTGTCTGAGCAACAGGTTAGCCTGCTGCAACAGGCTACGGCAGAGCTATCGGTAACTCAGCTGGCATGGGTAAGTGGTTACCTTGCCGGTGTTGGACAAACAGCCGGGCAAATTGCGCCGTTGGCCTCAGCACAACCAGCTGGCAAACTCACTATTTTGTATGCTTCGCAAACGGGTAATGCCAAAGGTGTTGCTGAAGAGTTAAAGGCAGCTGCACTAGCAAAAGACATTAATGCTGAACTAGTTAACGTGGCTGACTACAAAGCGAAAAGCTTGAAAAATGAAACTCACTTATTGATTGTTGCCAGCACCAATGGCGAAGGCGAGCCACCTGATGACGCGATTGAGTTTCATGAGTTCTTAGCTTCTAAAAAAGCGCCAAAACTAGATAACCTAAAATACAGCGTTTTAGCGTTAGGTGACTCTAGTTACGAGTTTTTCTGCCAAACCGGTAAAGATTTTGACGAACGTTTAGCCGCCTTAGGTGCCGAGCGTGTCGCTGAGCGTGTTGATTGTGATGTTGATTACGACAAAGATGCCGACGCTTGGACCTTAAAAGCATTAGATGAGATTAAGCAAACCTTAAGTGCAGAGCCAAGTGGTTCGGTAGTTAGTTTGCCTGTGAATGCACCTGCAGCCAGCCAGTTCAATAAAAAGAATCCTTATGCCGCAGAGTTAAGCTTAAGCCAAAAAATTACTGGCAGAGATTCAGCTAAAGATGTTCGCCATGTAGAAATTGATTTGGGCGAGTCAGGAATCCAATATCAAGCGGGTGATGCACTTGGTGTATGGTTTGAAAATGATAAGTTGTTAGTTGAACAAATTATTGCTCGCCTTGGCTTGGCGGCCGATGAAACGGTTAGCCTTGATGACCAGCAACTCACACTGGTTGAGGCCTTGGCTGAGAAACTAGAAATTACCCAAACTAGCGGTGCTTTTGTAGAAGCATGGGCCAATTGGTCTGCTAGCAAGAAATTGCAAACAGTGATTGCTGATAAAGATAAGCTACGTGAGTATGCGGCTAATCATCAAGTAATTGATGTATTGCTAGAGAAAAAAGCCAAGGTAAGTGCTCAAGATTTTGTAGACGCGCTACGCAAGTTAACGCCACGTTTGTATTCTATTGCATCGGCCCAAGCCGAAGTGGAAGAAGAAGTACATTTAACGGTGGGCGTAGTGAGCTACCAAAAAGGTGATGAGCAGCGCTTAGGCGGAGCATCAGGCTTTTTAGGCGCCCGTGCAGAAGAAGGCGCACAGGTAAAAGTGTTTGTTGAACACAATGACAACTTCCGCCTGCCGAGCAACTCAGATACCCCAGTGATTATGGTGGGGCCTGGTACAGGTATTGCACCGTTCCGCGCATTTTTACAACAACGTGACGCCAGCGATGCTGAAGGCAAAAACTGGTTGTTGTTTGGTGACCAAACCTTTACTCAAGATTTCTTGTATCAAACAGAATGGCAGGGTTACTTAAAGTCTGGCTTGTTAACCAAGTTAGATGTGGCGTTCTCGCGTGACCAAGCTGAGAAAGTTTACGTTCAAGACCGCTTGAAAGAAAATGCCGTTGAGGTTTATCAATGGCTAGAAGAGGGGGCGCACCTCTACATTTGTGGTGATGCAAATCGCATGGCGAAAGATGTTCACCAAGCCCTCTTAGAGATTATTGCAGAGCAGGGTGCTAAAAGCCCAGAGCAAGCAGAAGAGTATTTAAAACAGTTACGTAGTGCTAAGCGTTACCAAAAGGATGTTTACTAATGAGTTCGGATCTAATTGTTGAAGGCAAGTTGTCAGATAATGAGCGCCTAAAGCGAGAAAGTAACCTTTTGCGTGGCACTATTGAAGCAGATCTTGGAGATCGCATTACCGGTGGATTCACCGCTGATAACTTCCAGTTAATTCGTTTTCACGGCATGTACCAACAAGATGACCGTGATATTCGAGCAGAGCGTACTAAACAAAAATTAGAGCCGCTGCATAATGTCATGTTACGGGCTCGTATGCCGGGTGGCATTATTCAGCCAAAACAATGGTTAGCGATTGATAAGTTCGCCGCTGATCACACCATGTATGGCAGTATTCGCTTAACCACCCGTCAAACTTTTCAGTTTCACGGCGTGTTAAAGCCAAACATTAAATTGATGCACCAAACGCTGAACAGCATTGGCATTGATTCTATCGCTACTGCCGGTGATGTTAACCGAAACGTACTATGTACCAGCAACCCTGTTGAGTCTGAGCTGCACCAAGAAGCTTACGAGTGGGCCACTAAAATTAGTGAGCACTTATTGCCTAAAACTCGCGCTTATGCAGAGATTTGGTTAGACGGCGAAAAAGTAGAAGGTGGCGAAGAAGAACCAATTTTAGGTTCGAATTACTTACCGCGTAAATTTAAAACCACGGTAGTAATTCCGCCGAGTAATGATATTGATGTACACGCAAACGATCTTAACTTTGTGGCCATTGCCGACAATGGTAAATTAGTTGGCTTTAACGTGCTGGTGGGTGGTGGCTTAGCCATGACTCATGGCGATAAGTCTACTTACCCGCGCCGTGCTGATGATTTTGGTTTTGTGCCTTTAAACAAAACCTTAGAGGTAGCTGCTGCAGTAGTGACGACTCAGCGTGACTGGGGTAACCGAGTTAACCGTAAAAATGCTAAAACCAAGTACACCCTTGATAGAGTAGGCATTGATACCTTCAAGCAAGAAGTGGAGAAGCGCGCCGGGATAACCTTTGAAGAAAGCCGTGCTTATGAGTTTACTTCTCGTGGTGATCGTATTGGTTGGGTAGAAGGCATTGATGGTAAACACCATTTAACCCTATTTATTGAAAATGGTCGCTTGTTAGATTATCCAGAAAAAGCCTTAAAAACAGGCGTAGCGAAAATTGCTGAGATCCATAAAGGGGATTTCCGCATGACCGCTAACCAAAATTTGGTTGTGGCCGGCGTTGCGGCTAAAGATAAAGCCAAAGTTGAAAAACTGGCTCGCCAACATGGTTTAATTGACGATGGTCATAGCCCTCAGCGTTTCAACTCAATGGCTTGTGTGGCATTTCCTACCTGTCCCTTGGCAATGGCAGAAGCTGAGCGTTATCTACCTGGTTTGGTTGATGACGTAGAGCAGTTGCTGGCTAAGCATGATATGAGTGAAGAACACATCATTCTACGGGTTACTGGTTGTCCTAACGGTTGTGGTCGTTCTATGTTGGCCGAAGCAGGCTTAGTAGGCAAAGGCCCTGGTAAGTACAATTTATATTTAGGTGGTAACCAAAGCGGAACACGTATTCCAAAACTCTATTTAGAGGGTATTGGTGAGCAGGAAATCTTGTCTGAATTTGACGGATTGATAGCGCGCTGGTCTAAGGAACGTGAGCAAGATGAAGCTTTTGGTGACTTTGTTATTCGTGTAGGTATTGTCGCTGAAGTAAAAGTAAGCGTTAGGGATTTTCATGACTAACTTCGATTTAGAGCAATTGGCTGCGCTTCCTGTAGAAGCGCGTATTGCTGAGTTATCTGATGTAAACAAAGAGCTTGAGGGCATGACTGCTCAACAGCGCGCTGCTTGGGCCTTAGATAATCTGCCACAACAGGTGGTGTTAACCTCTAGTTTTGGTATTCAAGCTGCGGTGAGTTTGCATATGCTGACTCAGATTAAACCTGATATTCCGGTTATTTTAACCGATACTGGCTACTTGTTTCCTGAGACCTATCGTTTTATTGATGAGCTGGCTAGCCGCTTAAACCTTAATTTGAAGGTGTATAAGTCGCAGCAATCAAATGCTTGGCAAGAGGCGCGCTTTGGCAAGCTTTGGGAGCAAGGTGTAGAGGGCTTAAAGCAATACAATACCTTAAACAAGGTAGAACCTATGCAACGTGCTTTTAAAGAGCTCGAAGTGAAGAGCTGGTTCTCTGGCTTGCGTCGCAGTCAGTCTTCAACCCGTACTGATTTGCCTGTATTGCAGATTCAAAATGGTGCCTTCAAAGTACTGCCGATTATTGACTGGACCAATAAAGACGTGCACTACTACTTAAAAGAGCACAACTTGCCTTACCACCCCTTATGGGAAGAAGGTTATGTATCGGTGGGTGATGTGCAAACTTCGCAGCCGTTGCAAGCGGGCATGACGGAAGAAGATACTCGCTTCTTTGGCTTGAAACGTGAGTGTGGCATTCACGAAGAGGTGGCTGGAAGCGGTATTTAAACGGCTACCAATATAAAGAACGCGGCTTAAGCCGCGTTTTTTATAAGTGCTGATTTTATTTCTACAGAGCTTAGTTGCGCTCAAAGTAATTGTGTAGCAATTGTTCCAATTGCTCTTGATAAGACGACAGAGCCTGCTTGTTAATTAATTGAGCTAGCTCATCACCAATTGGTGTAAAACGGTGGTAAATCAACTTACAGCCTTTAAATCGCGGTCTTAGGCTATAGTGGGCTTCACCATGAATTAATGGCGTATCGTGATGAGCAGAAGGGCGTATTTCCAGCTCCCTATCAAATAACAACCCTAGTTCGGTGAGTTGCAGAACGTGGTGATAAGGCATACGGTGTTGGCCTAAGCTGATTTTATCCAGCTTTGCTCTTACTAAACCTAAATTACTGGCAGGGCGGACGATACCGGTAATAATCTTGTTGTTTGCTTCCCCACCTATCGTTGAACTTAACTCACACGCTGACTGAAACCACTTGGCTTCGCGCTGTGTCATCAGCTTTAACGTACGTAAGGCTTTTACCGAGAAGCTTCCTGGTGTGGAGAGTTCTTGACTCAGTATGTCTGCCCATAACATTTGCATCGATTTCACTTGGGTATTACTGGCCAAGTGCAAAAATTCAGTCATCCAATCAGCATCGGGTTCGCTGCCCGCATCTTGTTCGCTGGTTTTCTGGGCAGAGAAATAAATGATCCTTTCTAAGTTTTGTTGTTGAGTTGCTTTTTCAACGATAGCTCGAGCCTGAGCTCGCTGTGACCAAGTAGACGGCACTTTGTCTTTTTGTAGTAATGCATCTAAACCTCGTTGTTTAGCTAATTTAGCTAACTGCAATGCAGTGTTCTCTACTTGGCTGTTTTTGTTCTCAATGATTGGCTTGTCAGACATGAAATACTCCCTCGATTGCTCATTTTTACTGGGGATTCATTGATAAAGCAAGTTTGCATTCATTGTTAAAAGTGTTAAATTTAGGTTAACTGGCTGATTGGGAGGTAGCTGTGTTAAAAAACCTTACCGTATGGACAAAGCAACACAAGCTATTAACGGTGTTAATGAGCGTGTATGTGGTCAGTCTACTGGTACTTATGACAATGTTTGAATAGGCGTAAATAACTTACGCCTATTTTTTTGAGTTTAGATATTGGCTTTAATTAAGCCTATCACTTGGTCAATTTCCTGCTGGTTTAGCTCGCCATCTTTAGCAAACAATACTTCACCTTCTGCATTTAACAATATAATGGCTGAAGACTTCGCTTTAATTTTCCACAGATCAAATAAATCGCCTTTTTTGTCTATAACAAAGCTGGCTTTAGGAAAACTCTTTTTATTGGTTTTCATTTTGCCTGTTACAAATCCAGAGGTACCAAAAATGGCATCATCTAAGTTTACGATGGTAACTGTTTGGTAGGTATCGTTACCGAATTCAGCTTGTTTTACTGCTTCAATCATTGGCGCATTAAGTTCTTTGGCGCTGGTGCGCCCGGCCATTGCTTGGATAAGGCGTACTTTGCCATTGAGCTGTTGGGTGCTCCAAGGGCTATAGCTGATATCACCTTCAGTCAGCTGTAACTCTCCCGCATTGTCGATGTTGATATTGGGCACAGAGTTACCAGGATTGATATTGAGCGCCATCGCCCAGGCAGGTAGAAAACTTAATAGTAATAAAAAATGTTTCACGTCGAATTCCTTGTGGTTAGCAGCACTAATCAGGTCAGACCTGTGTGAAACATTTATAACAAAAAACTAACATTGGTTAATAGAGTGCATCGCTTATCAATTGCACATCTGCGAGCAACATCTCTTTTATGAGTTCTGAAGAGCCTGAAACTAGCGTGTGGGGATGTTCATCAATCATTATTGTTGGTCCTTCAATACCACTACTGGCATCAATCGTCAGCCAAGCCGGAGAGGCGCTGCCTACGCTATCAGCGGGGTAGACCATATATATAGGGTGATTGGGGGCTAACTCGCTAAGAACCAGAGCTAACAATAACGCGCGTTCGTCACTGTCTGCGCGATTATCTTTAAGTACGTCCACCGGAGAAGTGAAGCTGTAGTTGTTTTCTTGTTTGGTTGGAATAGTGAGTAACCAAGCTTGCACTTCAGCCAAGGAACGATTGAGATCTTGTTGTTGCTGAAAATGCTCGATTAGCGGATTGACTCGCGATCTATTTTGATAAAAAAGCTGTGAGTAGTTAGGGCGTACGCAGGGGTATTGCGCGCCTTGAGGATGTAAACAAGGAAGTAGACTTAAGTGGCGAAAAGCGTCTTGAGTGTATTGCTCATATGCGTCCCAAAGCATTTTAGATGAAGGACTGCCATTATCACTGCGTAGCGCTTCTAAAATGTCATCTAGGCGTGTTTCAGGGTCATCGACGTATTGGTTAATCATCGATACCGCATGCTCCAAGCGAGGGCTTAAGTAGGCGCTAATCGCTTGTGAGGGGTAAGTTAAACTGTAGCTGATGCGAAAGGTTTCCACTTCAGACTGGTTAACTAATTCTTCTGAAAATTGCAGTTGCAGCTGCTGAGAGTCGCCATGAGTATCAGCCCACTGCCATTCTCCATAAAAAGTATTATCGTTAATCTCGCCGGGTGTTGTGATACTAAGAGATTGATTGCTAAATAGTAAATTACTTAAACATATTGCGAATAAGCCTGCAGAACGAATCATAAACGCCTCTCAGTACCATTTAGCTATACCTTAAGTAAATAGCACTGATTGGCGATATTGCTAATTATTGTTAATAGAATGTTACTCTGGGCAGGTGCCTTCTTGATAAGACATTAGCTCAGGATCGCCACAGGCTGAACAGGCATTGCCGTACTCTTTCAATTCACCATTCACTTCGCCACACACTGGATCATATTGCATGGTACAAATCTCAGGGCGCGGCTCTTCACATACCCCGTCAGCTTTGAGCAGAGGCTCTGACGCTTGGCTACAAGCCATTAATAGAAGGGTAAAAAATGCGATAACAACGTGCTTAATCATGAGCAATCACCTAAAATTTAAAAGGATTAAGATTGTAGATGAAAAACTTATGAAACGTCGACTGATTTACCTGCTTATCAGCCTATTTTTCGCCAGCTTTGGTGCTAGTGCAGGCCCTATTATTGTGCAAAAAAGCTCTGACCCTAACAAAGTAGACGCCTTTGAGTTAAAAAAAGAACTGCTTGAGCAGCATCTTTGGCAAGAGCAATTGCGAACAGAGGCTCAATTGCAATGGCTACGTGAACTACCTGTAGGTTGCGTATTTAGCGCTAATGGTGATTATCAATGTGGGTTAAATTGGTATCGACCTTACCGTTATCAGCAACAGCAACTATACATTGAAGTACCGTCTCCTCAATCAAGTGCTGAAAATGCGCAATAGCTGGCAAAATTGGCTACATTAAATGCTATCCTAGACCCAGGTTTTTAGTCTCGAACACACTGTATTTTATGCATATTCATATTCTAGGTATTTGTGGCACTTTCATGGGCGGTCTAGCCATGTTGGCGCGCGAGTCAGGCATGCGAGTGACTGGCAGTGATTTAAACGTTTATCCTCCAATGAGCACTCAGCTGGAGTCGCTTGGTATCGAACTCATTCAAGGTTATGACCCTTCTCAGCTGGATCCCGCACCTGACTTAGTGGTGGTAGGTAATGCCATGAGTCGCGGTAATCCTTGTGTTGAATATGTGTTAGATAAAGGCCTTAAATATTGCTCTGGTCCAGAATGGCTCAAGCAATATATCTTGCCGCAGCGCTGGGTGCTCGCGGTGGCCGGAACCCATGGGAAAACCACTACTGCCAGTATGCTAGCCTGGATACTAGAAGATAACGGGATGTCACCTGGTTACTTAATTGGTGGTGTTCCGCGCAATTTTCAGGGCTCGGCCCGTTTAGGTGATACTCCTTTTTTTGTGGTGGAAGCTGATGAGTACGACAGTGCTTTCTTCGATAAGCGATCTAAGTTTGTTCATTACCAACCAAGAACACTCGTTTTAAATAATCTCGAGTTTGATCATGCCGACATCTTCGACGATCTTGCTGCTATCCAGAAACAATTCCATCACTTATTACGTATTGTCCCGTCAACCGGAAGAGTGATTTCACCAAAAAACAATCAAGCTATTCAGCAGGTATTACGCCAAGGTTGCTGGTCTGAATTGGAACAAAGCGGAGAAGGTGAAGCGTGGCAATGGCAGGCTATGAAAAGCGATTGCAGTGAAATATCGATAGTTTTAAATGGTGAACATCAGGGCCAGTTAGAGTGGGACTTAATTGGCCAACATAATGCTGAAAACGCACTAATGGCAATTGCTGCCGCTAGGCATGTAGGTGTATTGCCAAGCTTAGCGATTGAGAGCTTGCAGAAATTTCTTCCGCCAAAGCGTCGTTTAGAATTGTTAGCAGAGGCGAATGAAATACGCTTGTTTGATGATTTTGCTCATCATCCTAGTGCAATCGCCAGTACCTTAGAGGGTTTACGGGCTCAGGTATCTAAACAGCGTATTATTGCGGTATTAGAAGCGCGTTCAAACACCATGAAGATGGGAATACATCAAGAAAAGCTCGCGATGAGTTTGCAAGAAGCCGATTTAGTCTTTTTGTATCAACCTGATGAGCATAATCAATACATTGCAGATACAGCGGCGCATCTTAAGCAAGCAAAAGTATGCAGCTCTGTTGATCAAATTGTCGCTGAGATTAAAAACTTGTTAGTGAGTGGCGATCAAATATTAGTGATGAGTAATGGTGGTTTTGAAGGGATACACGCTAAGTTAGTGCAGGTACTAAGCCGATAAAAAAAGGGCCCTTAGGCCCCTTTAGCTGTGCTTATTTGCCCGGCGGGCGCAATAATGACAATACAAAGTCGTTCAAGAAATCTACCACTTCTTGACGCTCTGGGCTGTCTGGGCGATTAATCATTTGTACTGCAAGGTACAATCCTGCGTTAATCGCTTGAGCAGCTTGTAGTGCATTTAGCGCGCTACTGATTTCTTTGCTGTCAAAGCCAGCTTGAATGCTTTCACCAATTTGTTGGTTAATTTTAGCCATTACCGCGCTAAAACGTGGCCATACGTCTTCACGAACTGAAGAGCTCCACTCTAACCAAATGTGAATAACATCTGAGTTGCTGTAGGCTAACTCAACCAAGGCTGATAAGTGGTGCTGAACCGCAGTAATTGCGTTCTCATCAGTTGGGTAGGTTTGCTCAACCAAGTTTAACATTGTCTGTTCAACTTCAGAAAGGACAGCGTCTACTAGGTCTTCACGGGTATTGAAGTAGTTGAAAACGGTCGCTACCGATACGTTTGCTAGTTCAGCGATTTCGGCGTGACCGGCACGACCAATACCACGACGGGCAAAGATTTCAACAGCGCATTGCATGAGCTGCTTACGGCGAACTTCCGGCGACAACCGGGTACGGCGTCTTAATGTGCTAGTTTGCATAGTTTGTTCTCGCGTTTGTTATTTCATTTATTATTTTAATAGGCATTTCTTGCTTACCATTTTTGATGAAAATCATCTAAAATGTGCCGTTCAGTGTAAAAGAACCATGAACGATTGAATGCCTTTCAATTAAATAATAGTGTATTTACAAGCTAAATAATAGTTATTGACATAAGTAACTAATGACTTGTTTGTTATTTTATTGATAATTCCTATGTTTTTTATTTTTTTACATCCGTGCTAAACAGGTTTTTGCTGACATAAACAGCTAATGAATAGGTTCAAATTATGAAACATCGCGTAGAAGAAATGATCAGCGAGCAAGAAATTGCTCAGCGAGTGGCAGAGATTGGCAAAGAAATTACTGCTACTTATACCTCTGATCGAAAATTAGTGCTGGTGGGGTTGTTACGCGGCTCGTGCATTTTTCTTTCGGATCTTTCGCGCAAAATTGACCGTAGTCTAATCTTAGATTTTATGACTGTATCTAGTTACGGTAGCAGCATGGTAAGTACTCGTGATGTGCGGGTACTTAAAGATTTAGATGATGATATTAAAGATAGTGATGTAATTATTGTTGAAGACATTATCGATACCGGTAATACCTTGAGCAAAGTACGTGAAATGTTGTCGTTGCGTGAGCCAAACAGTGTGGCTATTTGCACCTTGCTAGACAAACCTTCTCGCCGTGAAGTAGAAGTTCCGGTTGACTGGGCTGGCTTCAGTATCCCCGATGAATTTGTTATTGGTTATGGGCTTGATTTTGACCAGTACTACCGCAATCTACCCTATGTGGGCAAAGTGATACCGCTAGACTAAGGCGAGTTATCATCGGGCCCTAAGGGCCCATTTTTTTATCCTTAATTAAGTAGTGATTATGCAGGCATTAGCAATTCAAGGTTTGAAGAAAACCTACCCCGGTGGTGTGCAAGCGGTAAAAGGCTTTGATTTAGTGGTAGAGCAGGGTGACTTTTTTGCACTGCTTGGGCCAAATGGTGCGGGTAAATCAACCTCGATTGGGGTGATTACCTCTTTGGTAAATAAATCCGAAGGTAGCGTGACGATTTTTGGTCACGATATTGATACCGACCTAGAAGCCGCCAAATCTTATGTGGGTTTAGTGCCTCAAGAGTTTAACTTCAACCAGTTTGAAACAGTGCTGCAAATTGTGGTGAATCAAGCAGGTTACTACGGTGTGCCACGACCGTTGGCGATGGAGCGTGCTGAGAAGTACTTATCGCAGTTAGATTTGTGGGAAAAGCGCAATGCTCGAGCCCGTGAGTTGTCGGGTGGCATGAAACGCCGTTTAATGATTGCGCGAGCATTAATGCATGAACCTCAGCTACTTATTTTAGATGAGCCTACTGCAGGTGTAGATATTGAGTTGCGCCGTTCTATGTGGGATTTCTTGAAACAGCTAAACAAGCAAGGGATTACCATTATTCTAACTACTCACTACCTTGAAGAGGCGGAGATGTTGTGCCGTAACATCGGTATCATCGATAAAGGTGAGCTGGTAGAAAATACCTCAATGAAACAACTGCTTTCTAAGCTAAATGTTGAAACCTTTATTTTCGATATTCAAGGCGACCACCAAGCCATTGCTTTAAACGGTTTCACTACTCGTTTAATAGACAAACATACTTTAGAAGTGGATGTAGAAAAGAGCCAAGGGCTTAACTCAGTGTTTCGTTTATTAGATGAGAATGGGGTAGTAGTGCAGAGTATGCGCAATAAGGCTAACCGTTTGGAAGAGCTGTTTGTGACCCTAGTGGCGCAAGGGAGGCAAGCATGAAACTGGCATTATATGGCACCGCTTTAAAAAGTATTTTAACCAAAGAGATTATTCGCTTTGGCCGCATTTGGGTGCAAACCTTAGTGCCACCGGCGATTACCATGAGCTTGTACTTTGTGATCTTTGGTAATTTGATTGGATCTCGTATTGGTCAAATGGGTGGCTATAGCTACATGGAGTTTATTGTACCTGGCTTGATTATGATGTCGGTGATTACCAATTCATACTCTAACGTTGCCTCATCTTTCTTTAGCTGCAAATTCCAACGCAATATCGAAGAGCTGCTAGTTGCTCCAGTACCTAACTATATTATTATCTTGGGTTTTGTGGGCGGCGGTGTAACACGTGGTTTGATCGTGGGCTTTATTGTTACCCTAGTGTCGCTGTTTTTTGTGCCACTGCAGTTACATAGCATTGCGGCCATTGGGCTCACCGTGCTACTAACCTCGGTATTGTTTTCTTTAGGTGGTTTAATCAACGCCATCTACGCCAATACTTTTGATGACATTAGCATTATCCCCACCTTTATATTGACCCCATTGACTTACCTAGGTGGTGTATTCTATTCCATCAGTTTGTTACCTGATTTTTGGCAGAGCGTGTCGCAAATCAACCCCATTGTATACATGGTAAATGCGTTCCGTTTTGGCTTTTTAGGGATTAGTGACGTATCGCTATGGTTATCATTTAGCATGATTATTGGCTCTATCATTATTCTATACACGTGGGCGTTTATCTTGATTAAACGTGGTTACGGGTTACGTGCCTAATGGAAGGTAACTCTCGAAGCGTTAGCTCTAATCAGCAGGGCATTCACGAAAACTTACGCAAGGTGGTACAACGTCATCTTGATGAGCCTTTTCAAAAGCCTTATCAGCAACATACCCTAGATGCTTTTCATCAATTGGAAAAGCAAGTCGAAGCCGCGGGTCGCCCCTTGGTGTTCGATTCTTGCTGCGGCACCGGTGTAAGTACCGCTGCTTTGGCTGAGTTGCACCCAGAAGCCTTGGTGATAGGGATGGACAAGTCTGCTCACCGGCTCACTAAACATCAGGCACATTTTGACCAAGCAGGGCAAAACTATTTGCTATTGCAGGTGGACTTGAATGATTTTTGGCGGCTAGCACTAGAAGCTGGCTGGCAGCCAAGCCATCATTATGTTTTATACCCTAATCCTTGGCCTAAATCGCGCCACTTGCAGCGCCGTTGGCACGGTAGTGCAGTATTCCCTTATATGCTTAAGCTGGGCGGAAAGCTGGAGTTACGTAGCAATTGGGCGACCTACTTAGAAGAGTTCCAAATTGCCTTAACAATGGCGGGTTACAACAGCGAGCTCAATTCTTATCAGAGCGATAAGCCGATTACGGCATTTGAGCGTAAATATCAAAATAGTGGCCAACAGCTTTGGCAGCTGCAAAGCCACTTATCTTAAGCTAAATTTTACTCATGCTTAGCGTGTTGCTGAGCTTCTAAATGGGCGATACCGGCATCAAATAATTGGTAAAGCCCGTCTAGAACCTTACTGGCCTGCTTAAAATACTCATTCACAGAAATAGACGGATTAGGCTTCTTAATCAGCTCTTCATCTATGGTGGTGAGTAAATGCTCAAGCAGCGGTTGATAGGCAGGATCGTCTGGCACAAAGCTATTGGCAAAGTGGTTTAGCGATTTCGCATCTATTTGCGAAATTTTGTTATGCAAAAAGGCTAAGCGAATTCGCTCCACGCTACTGCTTTTCTTGGCGGCAGCTAAGCCGGTGCCTAGAGCTCTTACTTGGCCAATCGATTCCGCTGTTTCTAGCAATTCGTGCCACAAAAAATCAATGTTTTTGTGTTGTTTGCTTAGCGTGGTTAAGCAATAAAACCCCGCCAAATCTTGTGATAAAAACAGCAAGTTCTTAATCATTAAGCTGTGTTGGGCAATGTTGTTTTCTAAATTGTTCTCTTTCCAGCTTTGTTGTAATCGCGGCCAATGCTGCAGAAAACTGTCCCAACGAGATTGGCTAGCGACAAAACTGTTGTCGGCGAGCAGTTGTTGGCTTTTGGCTACTTCCCGTTGTTGTTGCTCTAAGGCATGGATCTGTTGCTGGTCTCCATTGAGAAAGGCGCAGCTTAACCCGCGATGTTTCTGAATTGCCACCACCAGGTTTTTTAGTTGTTTAAGGGCCGCAAGACCGGCGTATTGTTGTTGCGTTCGGCGTTTGGCTAAAAGCCAAGACACAATGGCCGCAAGACTCAATAAGCTTAGTATGCTGGTGGCAATAATGGCGCTAGTGTTCATATTAAGCTCCTTGCTGACTTAACACACTAAGGTGTTTGGCAATGCTGGCACTTTGCTCTGCACTGGCTGTGTTATTGCGCGCAGAGTCGGCGACTTGGCTAATATGAGCCGATAACTCAATAGTGGCTGCATGTTGTTGCTCGCTATTGCTAGCAATGATTTCGGTTTGTGCTTGTAGCTCTTGGTTTTTGTTATAAATGCGTTTGAGCTGTTGACGTGAATTGTCCACGGTATGTTGAATGTCCTGAGCTTGGGTGGTGAGCTGGGTGATATGCTCTAATACTTCGTTAATGTTGCCTTGCACATCTTGCATGCTCTGGCTAATTTCGTTGGCCGATTGATGGCTTCGGTTGGCTAGGTTTCTTACTTCGTTAGCCACAATCGCAAATCCACGTCCGTGCTCGCCCGCTCGCGCCGCTTCAATTGAAGCATTGAGAGCCAGCAAGTTGGTTTGCTCGGCTATTTCTTCAATGGTTTTTGAAATACTACTTACTGTGTGTGACTTTTGATGTAATTGGGTCACTTTGTCGAGGCTGACTTCACCTTTGGCTACCATTTTCTCGGTGCCTTGCTGAGCCGCTAATGCGGCCTCTTGGCCTAGTTCAGAAAAGCTTTTGGCTTCGTAACTGGCTTGAGCTACTTGCTTCACCTGCTCGGCTACGTCTTTAATGCTCTCGCTCATTTCTACTACGGCACTGGCAGAGGCTTGGCTAGCGTCGGCTTGCTGTATTGCGCCACTTGCTACTGATTGGGCTTGCAAAGATAGCTCCGCCGAACAGTGGTTAATTTCGTCTAAGGCATCTTGCTGTTCTATTACGCGGCGTTGCTGCTGCCTGAGTAACTCCATTTGTTGATGACGTGAATCTTGGAAAAAGTAGCTAGCTAAACCTTTACTTTGTTCTTGGTCGGGTTGCTGAATTTGGCTAATTAACAGTTTAAGAATGAATAAGCTAGAAATGGCTAAGCATACACATAAACAAGTTAAGGTTAAGGCTAATAAGCTTGGTTGGTGCTGCAGGTTAACAACACTCACTATGGTGAGTAGTAAGTAAGCTAACAAGAAACTATTAAATGTGGTGGTGGCTTTATGCATCAAAACTCCTCATACATATCAGCGTATTTTGTAAATCTTAGTTACCACAAAGCAAAGACCATTCCTTTTTGAGTTTTTTGTCTAAAAGCCTATTCATTGACTTGCTGGCTTAGCTGCAATATTTGTTGGTGATGATGTCGCAACATGGCTAACTGCTCACAGTGCGAGAGTGCTTGCCAATGAGCAATAATATTCTCTAAGTGTTGGCAATGCCGATAGTTTATGCGGGCTTGAAGCAGCACCATAATTTCATCAATTTGTTCTTTGGTACTATCTAATTCAGCGGGCGAATAGAGCGGGTCGCATAGCTTTTGGGCGTGCAATCGCCAATGTCGCCGAGTGATATGAGAGAGCGATTGTAGAAGTTGGCTATGTTCAATCTGTTGCTGTTTATCGGCGCGTTTATGGCTTTTGATTAGGCTGGGGATCGGCACCATGGCTAAAGCAAACAACACCATCAATATTAGGTAAATACTTAGCACTACTGCTCCCGGTGCAAGTAAGCGTAAATTCGCTTTGAATAAAGCAAAAAGCAAACCAAGAGCTAGGTTTTTTCTGAATTGGTAAAATTATGCGCTACATAGGGGAGTGATGTTGGCTGGTTGTTTTGTAAGTGCTAATTAGATGTTATCAAGGCAGGATTTGTTAATGCTTATTGAACATTTAATCAAAAAGGCGCACTGCAATGGTGCGCCTTTTGTCACTGTGCACAGCCATAGTGCTTAGGCTAGTTGTACAGGAATGTCTTTGCTGGTGCGAACGATGTCGTTATTTTCGTTTAAATACACTAAAGAAGGTTTATGGTTTTTAGCGTCTTCGTTACTCATGCTTACATAAGCACATATAATGACGCGATCGCCTACTGCTGCGCGACGAGCAGCAGCACCGTTTACCGAAATAATCTTAGAACCGCGCTCGCCAGAAATAGCGTAAGTAGAAAAGCGCTCACCGTTCTCAATGTTGTAGATATCAATTTTTTCGTATTCGAGGATACCAGCTTGATCCAACACATCTTGGTCGATAGCGCATGAACCTTCATAGTTTAGTTCCGCGTGGGTAACGCGCGCCTGGTGTAGTTTGCCTTTTAGCATGGTAGTTTGCATGACGTTCTCTCTATTGATCGACAAATTAGCTTAATTCAACCACACAGTTGTCTATTAGTCTCACTTCCCCAAGGAAAGCGGCCATAAGAACAACAGCAGTGGTTGATTGTGAAGTAATGGGCTCAAGTGTGTTGGCATCAACGATATCGATGCCGTCACAGCGAAAGCCTTGTAGCTCTAGCTGTTGAATAGTTTGAGCTTGTAATTGGGGAACATTGTTGTGATTTAGTTGCCGAGCAATGAGTTGCATTTGCTGGGCTAACTGCGGTGCTTGCAGGCGCTGCTGGGAGCTTAAACGCGTATTTCGCGAACTCATGGCTAGGCCGTCTGGCTCACGTACCGTCGCAAGGCCAATAATCTCAATTGGCAGCAATAAATCAGCCGTCATTTTTCGAATTAAAGCGAGCTGCTGAAAGTCTTTCTCACCAAATACCGCCACGTTAGGCTGAACCAGATTAAATAGTTTACAGACTACCGTGGAAACGCCTTCAAAGTGGCCAGGACGCAGTGCACCTTCCAGCATTGTAGAAATACCTGGTACATTGACTTTGGTCTCAAGCGCTAAACCATTGGGGTATAGTACTTCTGCGTTAGGAATAAAGGCTAAGTCTGCTCCGGCTTTACTTAGCGCGGCTAAATCTTCTTCTAGGGTGCGAGGGTAGCTGTCTAAATCACTGCTGTTATTAAACTGTAATGGATTAACAAAGATAGACACCACCACCACGTCGCAGTGGCGCTGTGCTTCTTTCACCAAGGCTATATGCCCTGCGTGCAGGTTACCCATGGTGGGCACAAAACCAATACGCTGGTTTTGCTGGCGAGCACCTTGTAGTGCCGAACGTAATTGCTTCGGCAGATTTACAGTTGTTATCATTAGCTGAAGCTCTGTGCCTCGCCAGGGAATTCTCCCGAAGCTACTTGTTCTAGATACAAGCTGATCGCGCCACGAATGTCGCCAGTGTCGGTTAAAAAGTTCTTCGAAAACTTAGGTATATGCCCTTTGCTAATGCCAAAGGCATCGTGCATCACTAGGATCTGGCCGTCAGTCACATTACCAGCACCTATGCCAATTACCGGAATAGTGAGGGCTTCAGTAATCAGTTTTGCTAGCTCAGTAGGAATACATTCAAGTACTAACAATTGAATGCCAGCCGCTTCTAATTGTTTAGCATGTTCTAGCATCTCTTGCGCTTGCTGTTCGCCGCGGCCCTGAACTTTGTAGCCGCCAAATAAGTGCACGGATTGCGGTGTTAAACCTAAGTGACCACACACAGGCACTCCACGCTCAACCAAGCCTTTAATGGTTGGGCTTAGCCATTCGCCGCCTTCAACTTTTACCATTTGCGCGCCAGCCTGCATGAGTTTGGCTGCGTTTTGGTAGGTTTGTTCTGGCGTGGCATACGACATAAATGGCATGTCGGCAACAATCATGGTTTTTTCAGTGCCACGGGCTACACAACGGGTATGGTAAGCAATGTCATCTACGCTTACGGCTAGGGTATCTTTATGGCCTTGCAATACCATGCCTAAGGAATCGCCAATGAGTAGCAAGTGCATGCCTAGCTCGTCAAACAACGAAGCAAAGCTAGCGTCGTAAGCGGTGATACAGGAAAATTTCTCGTTATTTTGCTTAAACTTTTGTAAGTGAGAAACTGTAATTCTGCTCATAGTTAGTTACCGTTTGCCTTTAACAACAAGGCAAATTAATTAGTGAATATAGTATTTAAGCCCAGTCAGCAGGGCGTTTAAAAATCTGTAAGCCGTTGCTATCAATAGATGCTGCTAATTGTTGTACCAAACTTTGGTCTGGTAAGTGCAAATCGGCGGCAATTTCGGCGAGCGGTAATAATACAAACTCTCGCTGCTTCATTCCATAGTGAGGGACGGTTAGTCGTGGAGTATCGATGATTTGATTGCCGTAGAGCAATATATCGAGGTCGAGAGTGCGTGGGCCCCAGCGTTCATCTTTGCGTTGCCGGCCTTGCTCTAGTTCAATTTTTTGAGTGAGGTTGAGTAATTCTAAAGGCGTGAGCTCAGTGTCTAACTCAAATACTGCATTTAAGTAGTCTGGTTGATCTTGCGGGCCCATTGGGCGGCTCTGATACAAAGAAGAACTTTTAACGAGGGTGAGCTGTTGGCTAGCTGCCAAGGTTTGCCTGGCAGCTATTGCTTGCTTGAGCGGATCAACTAAATTGCTGCCTAGGGCAAGGAAACAACGGGCCATTATTAGCCTTCGGTCTTCTTCGGCTTACGTGGGCGGCGGCGACTCTTACTGCGGCCTGACGCTTTATTAAGCTCACGTACCATGGTGTTACGGCCTTGCTCATTACTGCGTTGCCATTGTTGCCACCAACTCGCTAGCTCTACCAAGTTGTTATCTTGAGTGGCTTTGGCACGTAACTCTAAAAAGTCGAACGCAGCCCTAAAGCGCGGATGGCCAAAGGTTTGGAAAGCACGCTTACCAAAGCGGCGATCTAGGCGTGATTGCAATTGCCAAATCTCGCGAACACCGGTGGTAAAGCGCTTTGGAATGGCCACGCTTTTACATTGCTGATCCAGCAACCAAGTCATTGCCATGGCTGAGGCGTCATGCTCGCCAAGCGAAAGCTCAATCAATAACTCGTCTTTCTTAATTTCTAATAGCGGCCACAATAGGGCGGCGAACACAAATGCTGGTGTTACTTTTTGGTCGCCACGGACTCGTTTATCGGTGCTGGCTAAAGCCATCAACATAAAACGTAGTTCTGGTGAGTCTTCATCCCATGGCTGTAACAAGGGCTTTAACAGCGGGAATAATGGATACAGTAATTGCGTATCGGCCAGCATTTTAAAGGTAGATTTACCTTCACCGCTTAAAAATAGTTTTAAGCATTCTTCAAATAAACGTGCCGCTGGAATGTCTTTTAACAAATGGCCGTATTGAGCAATTGGATCCCGACTTTCCTTGGCTATATCAAAATCAAGTTTTACCGCAAAACGCACCGCTCGGAGCATCCGCACAGGGTCTTCGCGATAACGGGTTTCTGGGTCGCCAATCAGTTGCAAACGACGGTCGGCAATATCGCTAATACCGCCAGCAAAATCTACCACCGAGAAATCGGCAATGTTGTAGTACAAGGCATTTACAGTGAAGTCGCGACGTTCAGCATCTTCATCAATGCTGCCGTATACGTTATCACGCAGCAACATACCTTCTTCACTGCGCTTCGATTCAGTATTGGCGGCTTCACTGTCGTGGTGGCCTCGGAAGGTAGCGACTTCGATGATTTCGCGACCAAATAGTATATGCGCCAAACGGAAGCGACGGCCCACTAAACGACAATTGCGAAATAGCGCCTTAATTTGCTCAGGGGTAGCATTGGTTGCTATATCGAAGTCTTTTGGCTGTTTGCCAAGTAATAAATCTCGTACTCCGCCGCCAACCAAGTAAGCGTTGTACCCAGATTTATGTAGACGATACAACACTTTAAGCGCGTTCTCGCTAATGTCTTGGCGAGAAATATTGTGTTCAGCACGGGGGATCACTTGCTGCTCCAGCTTAGCTGGCTCGGCACTGTTTGGATTTATGATCCGCTTATATACTTTGGCGAGTTTGCGTAAAATGGGTGCCCCCTTGAGCGCGCATTATCTACATGGTGAAAAATAAGGCGCTAATATAGCTTTTTTACAAAGAAATACAACCAATTCACTGGCTGTGTAGCGAGATTTTTGGTATCGCTGAAAGCTGCCAGTTAGCTAAGGCTTTGTTTAATATTTGTTCACAGCTTAGTTCAAGCCAGCCTGCTTCGCTTGCTTGACCTAAATAACGTAAGGCTTGCAGCAGCAATTGCTGATTTTGTTTACCGGAAATAGACGGTGCATGGTTTTGCTTACTGAGCTTATTTCCATGTTCATCTAGCACTAACGGCAGGTGCAAATAATTGGGTGCAGCTTTGGCTAATAATTCAAAAATAGCCAGTTGCCTGCCTGTGGTAAGAATAATATCAGCGCCGCGTACTACTTCGGTAATCCCTTGCTCGGCGTCGTCTAAGCTCACCGCTAAGTTGTAGGCATATAAACCATCTCGGCGTTTAATAATGAAATCTTCTTCAGCTAGGGCTTTTGGAATAATAACCTCTCCAGCCAGTTGATCATTAAAGCTGTATATTGGCCGACTGGCGGATAAACGTGTCGCGCAGTTATCACTATGTAAGGCTAAGTCGCGACAGGTGCCGAGATAATAACCGCCAGCTGCTTTAATTTGCTTGCGGGTACATTGGCAATAATACGCAGCTTGTTGGTATAACCATTGGTCAATTTGTTGTTGGTAGGCGGCCAAACGTTGGCTTTGGTAAAGTACCGAACCATCCCAATGTAAGCCAAATTGCTCCAATTGTTTGAGGATTACCTTACTTGCGCCTGCTTGTTCACGCGGGGGGTCAATATCTTCAATTCGAACTAACCACTGGCCTTGCTGGCTACGCGCCTGCAGATAACTGCCAACAGCAGCAACTAAAGAACCTAAATGCAAGGGGCCTGAAGGGGAGGGGGCAAAACGGCCTACGTAGGGCTTAGCGCTCATAGTTAAAGTCTTACAATATAAAACTTGGCAGAAATGCAGTGATAGCAAATCTGCCCAAGTTTTAACAAAACTAGCCGACCAATTGTTTCTCTTTGATCTCAGCTAAGGTTTTGCAATCGATACACAAATCGGCCGTTGGCCTTGCTTCTAAACGGCGAATACCGATTTCCACTCCACAGGCATCACAAAAACCAAAGTCTTCTTCAATTTTGAGTAAAGTCTTTTCGATTTTTTTGATCAGCTTGCGTTCGCGGTCACGAGTACGAAGTTCAAGGCTGAATTCTTCCTCTTGGGCCGCGCGATCTACTGGATCAGGGAAATTAGCCGCTTCGTCTTTCATGTGCGTTACAGTGCGATCAACTTCTTCACGAAGTTGGTTACGCCACGCTTCAAGAATAGTGCGGAAGTGGTCAATCTGAGCATCGTTCATGTACTCTTCGCCAGGCTGAGCTTGATATGGTTCAACCCCTGCGATAGAGAGCACACCTAGTGTTTTCTTTTTGCCGTCTGGCATACTTCTCTCCCAAATTCCGTACGACTTTTTTCGTTAAACAGTCGAGGATGTAAATTAGGCGGGTATCTATATCAGAAAGGCTAACGCTCCGCAAATGAATTGCCATGAATTTGCCAATTCCACCTAAGCTACGCCACATATTGAAGACTGTTTGCTTGTTTTTTAATCACTCCTCTAAAGTAGTAAATCGCTAAGTGCTATTGTCACAAATATGTCACTTAATGTTTCAGGCGTTCACTGTTTATTTCTGTTTTAATTTGTCTAGGCTCTGCTAACACTCCCTAAATTATAATATACAAAGCCACTCTTTGCGCAGAGGCCTAGCTAGTAGGAATGGCTGAGCGAAGTTGGCAAGCTTGTGGGCTTAGCTCGGCTTTATAGGCTAATACTTCTACACCCTGTTGTTTTGCCTGTTGCAGAAGTTCGGCATATTTAGGGTCGATATGCGCAGCGGCTTGTACTGAAGTGATGCCGCTGTGCAACACTGCAAACAACAACACTGCGCGATGCCCTTGCTGTTTCATTTCCATCAATTCACGTAAGTGTTTTTGGCCACGGGTGCTGACGGCGTCGGGAAAGTAGCCTTTGCCGTCTTGCAATAAGGTGCAAGATTTTACTTCTATGTAGCAGTTTTCACGCTGTGGGTCTTCTAACAAAAAGTCGATACGACTATTTTCGCTGCCATATTTCACTTCGCGGCGTAGGCTTTGATAACCCTGTAACTCAGTAATTACCTGCTGGCTAATGGCCTGTTCTATCCACTCATTGGCTTTAGCTGTATTTACGCAAATCATATCGCCCGTTTTAGTTTGGCTTAGCTCCCAACTAAGTGAGTACTTACGTTTTGGGTTGCTGGATTGGCTATACCAAACGGTATTGCCAGGCTCTGCGCAGCCTGTCATCGCGCCTGTGTTAGCGCAATATATGGTGGTTTCGCTACCATCAGCCAAGGTGACATCGGCTAAAAAGCGCTTATAACGTTTGATTAATGTGGCTGACTTTAACGGAGATTCAAATGACATTGGTTTGAGTAATCTTACAAATAGTGAGCCCATGCTAACACTGATTGAATACCAGCGAGTAGCCTAGCTATTTGAGCGCTAGCGGATTACAAAAGGTGAACTTGGGTCATGGTGCTTGATTGGGTACACTAAACGGGTTTTACGATTTTAGGTTTGAGGAGCAGCTTTGAGCGCGCTACCAGTAGCACAAATATTCCCCGCATTACTCGAGCACTTAGCGGCTCAACAACACTTTATTGTTTGTGCGCCTCCAGGGGCGGGTAAATCTACTGCACTGCCATTGATGTTACTTAAACAAGCCAAGCTTGATGGAAAAATCATCATGTTGGAGCCACGGCGACTAGCGGCTCGAAACATTGCTCAGTACCTTGCTAGCCAGTTAGGGGAGAAAGTAGGTGAGCGTGTCGGTTATCAAATGCGTGGTGAGAACCGACAGTCGGCTAATACTCAGTTGTTGGTGGTAACAGAAGGGGTTCTCACTCGCTTAGTTCAAGCCGACCCCGAGTTGGCGGGTGTTGGGTTAATTATCTTTGATGAATTTCACGAGCGCAGTATTCATGCAGATTTAGGCTTAGCACTTAGTTTAGAAGTTCAGCAGGCGTTTAACCCTGAACTTAAATTGATGCTAATGTCTGCAACCTTGGAAAGCGATGCTCTGCAGCAACTATTGCCAGGGGCTTTATTACTTGAAAGCGAGGGGCGCAGTTTTCCGATTTCTTATAGTTATCATCCCATAGACCGAGATTGGCAATGGAGTGAGCGCGTTGCTAAGGTCACCCAACAAGCACTGGCCGAACAAACCGGAAATGTATTGGTATTTTTGCCCGGTAATGCCGAAATCCGTCAGGTTGCCCAACAGCTCGATACCCAACTCAATGCTGAAGTAGAGCTACATAGCCTGTATGGCAAGTTAAGTTTGGCTGAGCAACAAGCGGCGATTCAGCCTCCGGCGGCAGGTAAACGTAAAGTGGTATTAGCCACCAATATTGCTGAAACCAGTTTGACCATTGACGGCATTAGTTGTGTGGTAGATAGCGGCCTAGAACGCCAAGCCAGCTACCATGCCACCAGTGGTACCACTCGATTACAAACCAAAATGATTTGTAAGGCCTCGGCAATTCAACGCGCTGGTCGTGCTGGCCGACTGCAAGCGGGCCACTGTTATCGCTTATTTAGTGAAGAACAACTTAACCATCGACCGTTTGCTAATAGCCCGGAAATTTGTCGCAGTGAGTTAAGCCGTTTAGTGGTTGAATTACAGCAATGGGGCGCTAGCGCCAATGAATTGCAGTGGCTAGATCAGCCGCCAACAGCGCACTTAGCGCAAGCCGAACAGCTGTTAAGCCAACTTGCGCTGCTAGAAGATGGCCGCTTAACCGCTAGAGCAGAAGGTTTAGCGAGTAGTGGCCTAGGGCCCCGCAGCGTGGCGATGTTAGATCAAGCTCAGCAATGGCAGAACAATTTGTCTCAGAAAGGCTTGTTATGGCGAGCCTGTGAACTAGCTGCATTATTAGATATTAATGCCCCGCTAAATGGTGTGGAGCCAAATCAAGCCATTTTGCAGCTACAAGGTGCGGCTAAACAGCAATACAAACAACAGCTAACAAGCTTAAGTCAGCGACTTAAGCTTAATTCACAAGCAGCTGTTGAGTCTTATTGGGATGGATTATTACTCGCACAAGCATTCCCCGATAGGATTGCCTTAAAACGCCAGGCTAACAGCTACACTGCCAGTGCTGGATTTGGTTTGGAGTTACAGCAAGACCAGCAAGCGTTAGCGAAGTATTCAGCCATGGTGGTGGTCGATTTATATTGGCCAGAAGGGCGAAATCAAGGTCGTGTGGCTTTAGCTTGCGAGCTAGACATTGAGCGTTTACGCCAATTTCAGCCTGAGCGTTTTAGTCAACAACTGCATTGTTTGTGGTCTGAGTCTGCTAAGCGGGTAGTGGCCGAGCAACAGCAAAGATTGGGCAGCTTAGTGCTGTCTTCTCAACCCGCCAATCAGCTAGAGCCAGAGCTAGTGATACAAGCTTGGCTTGAGCAAATTAATCGTAAAGGCTTTAGTTGGTTACCCCTTGGCGACAAGGCCCAAGCGTGGTTAGAAAAGGTGCGTTGCGCAGAGCTGTGGTTTGGCGATCTAAAACTCCTAGACTTTAGTGACCAAGCCTTAGTGGATAGTGCTGAGCAATGGCTAAATATGCATTTACAATCGTGCCGCAGTTGGCAGCAGTTAAAAAGCATAGATTGGTTAGCGGCTTTAAAATCTCGCTTAGATTGGCAGCAACAACAACAGATTGAACAGTTGGTACCGAGTCATTATTTGGCACCATCGGGTAATCGAGCGGCTATTCGTTATCAGTTAGGTCAAGCTCCGGTAGTGGCAATTAAACTGCAAGAGATGTTTGGTCAGCCGCAATCCCCGCAATTGGGGAACAAAATTGCGATTACTCTAGAGCTGTTATCACCGGGTGGAAAACCGCTGCAGCTGACGCAAGATTTAGCCAGCTTTTGGCAATCCGCTTATGTCGAGGTAAAAAAAGAAATGAAAGGGCGTTATCCCAAGCACCCTTGGCCCGATGATCCGGTGAGTGCCCAAGCAACCCATAAAACTAAGCGACAACTTAACTACTCTAAAACATAATCTGCCTCTAAACGGGATTTTATAGTGCAATCTTGATTACCCTGAACTCATATCAAACATTTATACTGTCATGATAAGTGTGACAGTATGTGATGCTGCGGATGGTATATCCGAACAATTTATCTGGATATCATGCTCGGGCAGTAACGAGTTAAGCCTTGTTACTGGGCGCATTACCTCAAATTAATTATTGAGTGACATGCTGACGAGTGACTCCCTTCGAACGAGTGACTTGTCATGATTTAATTTAAATTGTGAGAGCTAGCATTATGAATAAAAAGACTTTATTAGGCGCACTGATTGTTTCTTCACTGTCTACTGGCGTTATCGCAGCTGATCTAGATTGGTTCGCTGGCGCGGGTGTGGGTTATCAGGCTGATAATGTAAAGGGCATGTATAACGGCGAAGACGACGGCGCAACCTATCAGTTGCGTGGTGGTGTAATTATTAACAACAATCATCGAGTAATGGGCACCTATGCCTATATGGATGAACTTAGCCAAAATACCTTTTTAGCTTCTTATGACTATATTCACCCACTGAATGAAAAATTTAGCTTGTTTGCGGGTGCTTCTATGGGCGCAGCCGATAGCGAAATTAACAATCAAAGCTCAACAGAGTTTGTTTGGGGCGGCCAAGTAGGTGCTATTTACAACATCAACAGCAATTGGAGTGCCGAGCTAAGCTACCGTTACTTAGAGCAAGATTATGAAGAAGCGAACTTTAGTTTAAATGATACTCAGCAAGTTATGCTGTCAATTGATTACCGCTTCTAAACAGTTTTCTACTATTGGCTGAGCACGGATGCCAGCCTAGTGTTTTAATCAACGTCGTCTTTACAACGTCTGTTTCCCCCCTCTTTTTGCCATTTATTCTCATATCAATTGAATTGGAGTACGCCCTCATGGCTAGCCAGCTGTGTAAATTTGTGACCCTCAAACCCCTGTGGTTGTTTAGTTTGCTGTTATTGGTTGCTTGCAGCGCGCCGCCAAGAAATGCCTCTCAGCATTCAGAATTAATGTCACCTCTAGCAACCTCAGGCATTCGTTATTGGGATGGCGAAAGTAAAGAAATCACAGGCCACGACTTAGAGACCGAGTACCAACATATTTTACGCAGTCGAAAAAAAAGCAGAGCACAAGACCAAGATCAGGTGTATCACCTAGCGTTATCGGGTGGTGGGATTAATGGTGCATTTTCTGCTGGTGTATTGAATGCGTGGACAGCGAAAGGAAACCGCCCAGAGTTTGATTTAGTGACCGGTGTGTCTACTGGCGCGATTGTATCTATATTCGCTTACCTCGGCAGCGACTACGACCATATACTAAAAAAATACTATACCCAAACGAGCTTAAGCAGCCTGTTTGAAGTGAACAGTTACTGGAGCTTGTTGGGCGGTGAAGCGGTTTTAGATACTAACGGGTTTGAACGACAGGTTCGTAGTTATATTGATGCTGATATTGTTAGCCAATTAGCCAAACAACGCAGCGAGGGCCGGCTGCTAATTATTGGTACTACGAACCTTGATAATGAAAAGTTATCGATGTGGGATGTAGGAAAAATTGCCCAAGAGGGTAGCGATAAAGCCGTAGAGCTGATTCAAAACATTATTATTGCTAGCAGTTCGGTGCCCGGTGCATTCCCCGCTAAAAGCATTGTGATTGATGATGGCCATCAGCGTTTTGAAGAACTACATGTAGATGGTGGTGTTTCTCGGCAAGTATTTTTGGCACCACAATGGGCTTACCATAGTGACTATGTTAACGGGCTACCACAACATGTTTATGTGATTCGAAATGGTGCGTTAAAGCCTTTTTATCAGGTGGTAGAGAACAATCTTACCGACATTAGCTTGCGTTCATTATCAACCATGATTCGTAATCAAGGCATTGGAGATGTGGAGCATATTTATCACTTTTCTCAGCGTCATAATATGCGCTTTAAATTGGCATATATTGATGACGATTTTGAGTTAATTAAAGATGAGGCTTTTACTAAAGAATATATGAACGCTGTGTACGACTACGCATACCAAAAAACCATGAATGAAGGCCTTTGGCAAACCCTACCGCCTAGCTTACAGGCAAATTAAGCTTGCCTGTAACGGGGTTTATCGAGTAAACCGTATAGCATTTACCCATTTTATTTACTGTTAGAGGGGCGAGTAGCGCTAATACTAATTTATGCTTATAAAACGTAGCAAGGGAGAGTATCCTTATGGCTCTATTCGCTGGTCCTTTCTCGCTACATTTTGGCTGGCTAATAACTAACGTTTAATTAAGCAGTAAGGCAGTATGAGTCCAAAACAGCCCAATTCTTCGGCTAAAAAGCCAAGTCCTAAAAAAACGACTGCTAAAAAGCCCGCCAGTAAAGCCAAGCGATCTCCAGCAAAGAAAACCACCAAGCCACGCAGTGCTAAAAAAAACACCCCAAAAGTCTCTCTCGGTAAACGTTTATGGCGAATCGGCTGGAAACTGGCCGTAGTTGGTATTGTGGTGTTAGTGGCATGGGGAGTTGTATTAGATAGACAAATTCAGCAGCGTTTTGCCGGAGACAAGTGGCAGTTACCCGCTGCGGTTTATGGCCGTGAGCTTCAACTCTATCCAGGGCTTCGCTTAAGCCGAAAAGAGCTACAAGATGAATTAGCCTTACTTAATTACCGCAAAGTAAAACGGGCCAAACGTGGTGGTGAATATGCGGTATCTGAAACCAAAATTGAAGTGGTGCGCAGGCAGTTTGAATTTGCCGATGGGGTAGAGCCAGAATTGCCGATGTTGCTCACCTTTAGCCCATCACGTTTAGCTAAAATTCAGCATCGCGATAGCGGAGAAGAGATAGCCCAAACCCGACTCGATCCTGTATTGCTAGAGCGCTTAAATGTAACCGAGCAAGAAGACCGACTATTTGTGCCGCTTAATGAGATTCCAGAATCGCTAAAGCTCGCACTTATTCTCACAGAAGATCGTCAGTTTTATCAGCATGACGGTGTTTCACCTATGGCAATTGCTCGAGCCTTAGTGGTTAATTTACGGGCTGGGCGAACGGTGCAGGGGGGAAGTACCATTACCCAACAATTAGCAAAAAACTTCTTTTTAACCCGTGACCGTACTCTGTGGCGAAAACTGCAAGAGGCATACATGGCTCTGCTGATTGATTTTCGTTACAGCAAAGATGAGATATTAGAGAGTTACTTTAACGAAGTGTATCTGGGCCAAAATGGCAGCAACGCGGTACACGGTATCGGCTTGGCCAGTTACTTTTATTTCGGACGCCCCGTCACTGATTTATCGGTTGAGCAAGTGGCCTTGTTGGTGGCAATTATCAAGGGGCCGTCTTATTACGACCCGTGGCGCCGTGAAGAACGGGCATTAAATCGTCGTGACATTGTATTACGTATCTTGGCTGAAGAAGGCGAGATATCGGCAGAGCGCTACAAGCTGGCGGTTAAACAGCCTTTAGGCTTGAGCAAACGCGGCAGCATGGGTTACCAAAAAACGCCGGGCTTTGTCTCTTTAGTGCGCCGCGAATTAAAGCAATATGCTAACGACTGGAGCAGCCACAACGGGGTGAAAGTATTCACCACGTTGGATCCTTTGTCACAGCGCCACGCTCAAACTGCCGCGCAGTCAGTATTAGAGCAACTCGACAAAGGCAATAAAAAGCAGCTACAAACGGCGATGGTGATTAGTGAGCGCCATAGTGGAGCTATTCGTGCCTTAATTGGTGGCCGCGAAAAAAATAATCATGGATTTAACCGCGCGCTAGACGCGCGTCGTCAAATTGGTTCGCTGGTTAAACCGTTTGTGTATCTTACTGCCCTAGAGCAAGGCCACCAGTTAGGCGAGTTACTGGATAATAGCCCGCTCTCTGTTCCCTTAGATGACGGCACCAATTGGCAGCCCAACAACTACGATAAAACCTTTAGTGAGCCAGTAATGTTAGTGCGTGCTCTAGCCGAGTCGCTAAACGTGCCTACGGTTCGTTTAGGTCTCGAAGTTGGGGTTGATTCAGTCGTTGATACGCTTAAATTAGCGGGCTTGCAGGAAAATACTCGCGCTTACCCTTCGTTATTGTTGGGCAGTTTGAGTTTGTCGCCCTTTCAAATGGCGCAGTTATACCAAACACTAGGAGGCGACGGTGAATATCGCCCATTGTACGCGGTGCATCAAGTAAATGATGGCCACGGCAATGTATTGTATCGCGCCGATAGCAATGTTGAACGCCGATGGTCGGAAATGAGTAATTTCCTCACTTTATACGGGATGAGCCAAGTCACGCGCAGCGGTACTGCTCGTTCACTGAAATGGCGTATTCCTAAAGTTGATTTAGCCGGTAAAACGGGCACGACCAACGATTTAAGAGACAGTTGGTATGTGGGCATCGATCAGCGAGAAATCGTTACCGTATGGGTGGGCCGAGATGATAATAAACCTGCTGCTGTCACCGGTTCATCAGCAGCGCTACCAGTGTATGCTGCCTACTTAAAAACCTCTTACCCGCAATCGCTAAGAGCGATGCAACCGGATCAACTATCTTGGGTTCACTTTGCTAAAAGTAATGGCCATCCTACCTCGGCTGGCTGTGGTGAAACCCAATTATTGCCTGCACCAAGTAGCCAAGCAGAGCTGGCCGAAGGCTGTGTACAACACACTGCGACCAAGGCTAAAACCTGGCTACAAAGCATATTTAACTAAGCCGAATTAATCGATTAAGGACTCGTAATGTTACAAGCAAACCAAGCGCAAATAATGCTGCAACTGCAAGACAACATGAACGCTAAAGTGAATCCAGATTGGCTGGCTACGCGTTCACCGTTTTTACGTGCGGTTGTTATTGAAGGCGCGGAAGCCATTGAGCATCACGGCTGGAAATGGTGGAAAAAACAAGACTGCGACTTAGAGCAGTTACAAATGGAGCTAGTAGATATTTGGCACTTTGTATTGTCAGAGCTTTTACTACAAGAAAATGGGGAGCATGCACCCGCTCAGGCCCATGTTTTTGCCCATATCGACGAAACATCGCTAGAGTTTGATGGTAATACTTGGCAGTTCTCTGAACTTAACTTGTTAGAAAAACTAGAGTTACTCATTGGTTTAGCGGCGGCCAAACGTACTAGTATTGGTCTGTTCTCAGCCTTGTTGGCGGATTGCCAAATGACTTGGGTGGATCTGTACCAGCAATATGTGAGCAAAAATGTGCTTAACTTTTTCCGCCAAGACAACGGCTATAAGCAAGGCACTTATCGAAAAGTGTGGGGCGGTCGAGAAGATAACGAACACCTAGTGGAGTTGATGCTGGATTTGGATGCTACTAGCTTGAGCTTCCAAGATGATTTGTATCAGGCGCTACATCAACGCTACAGCCAATCTAAGTAATGTAGGCTTTGTTGCAAAATGGCGCATTGATGCGCCTTTTTTGTGAGCATTTGCAATACGCTAAACCACCTCTCCTCGCGCTTGTTTTAGATTATTTGTGAAATGCCCAGCAAAGCTAGTCAATTATTCTATTGGTATGCTTTTCAGCTACTTGCTTGTGGAATTTTTACTCTAAATTGGTTTTTAAGAAAAGCTGGCCTTGTTATTGCTCCTTATACTTTGTGTGGTTAAGTAGGTAATCACGCTTTCATAATCCAAGTAGTAGAGGTAAATATTATGGCTGTTTCAAGTTTTAGAGGTGCTTCAGGTGCGAGTTTTTGTCCAAGTAAGTCTAGTGATAAGCAAACCCGTAACAATGCTAAATAGTCGAGTAGTTGGTTTTCATCCACTATTCTAATAAAGCGCTTATTTCCGATGAGCGCTTTAAAATCCCCCCTATTGCTAATTTATTGTTAACTAAATCACACTTTTTTAGCTGAGTTAAGTTTCAGATAAATCTAGTATTTTTCCTCTTTGCGTCACTTTCTCCTCATTTTTTTCTCATTTTTGTGAAATAAGCCAGTAGACCACTGGGTCTTCTTGAACATGGCTGCGCAGTCTTGGATCATTACCAGGAGAATTATTATGAAAGCCGTTATTTCAACAGTGTTAAGTGTAGTGTTTGGATCTTTTTTAATGTTTAGCGCTGCTAGTCAGGCGGCGGTTGGCCCTTTAAGTGGGGCGCAAGGAAGCATGCAAATAGGAACCAGTGGAGTCGACCGTCATACCTGTCAGCGCGAAGCAATTCGTGGCGAAGTACAGTCGCCGTTTTGTTAAGCAGATAAAGTATTAGGAGAATGATGATGAAAGCCTTAACTACCAGTTTACTCAGTGTTGTGTTTGGTTCAGCTTTAATGTTTAGCGCTGCTAGCCAAGCCTCTTTTACTCCAGCCAATAGTGCTCAGGGCAGTCTGCAAATAGGTACTAGCGGTGTTGACCGTCATACCTGTCAGCGCGAAGCAATTCGTGGCGAAGTACAGTCGCCGTTTTGTTAAGCAGATAAAGTATTAGGAGAATGATGATGAAAGCCTTAACTACCAGTTTACTCAGTGTTGTGTTTGGTTCAGCTTTAATGTTTAGCGTTGCTAGCCAAGCCTCTTTTACTCCAGCCAATAGTGCTCAGGGCAGTCTGCAAATAGGTACTAGCGGTGTTGACCGCCATACCTGTCAGCGTGAAGCATTACGTGGCGAAGTACAGTCGCCGTTTTGTTAAGCAGATAAAGTATTAGGAGAATGATGATGAAAGCCTTAACCACCAGTTTACTCAGTGTTGTGTTTGGTTCAGCCTTAATGTTTAGCGCTGCTAGCCAAGCCTCTTTTACTCCAGCCAATAGTGCTCAGGGCAGTCTGCAAATAGGTACTAGCGGTGTTGACCGTCATACTTGTCAGCGTGAAGCATTACGTGGTGAAGTACAGTCGCCGTTTTGTTAGGTGAACAGATTTCAAAAAAGGCGATGTGAATTCACATCGCCTTTTTTGATCTGCTTGTTGGCTAGGCTAAGCAGTTGGTCGGCAACGATCACTAAAGCTAGGTTGCTCAAAGTAGTCGTTGAGCAAAGCTAATAACTCTGAGTCTTGAGTGTGTAATTGAGTATTGCTTAAGGCAATGGTTGGCAAACCTTTGCTAGTTGCTTGAGTCTTTGTGGGGCGAATAGTGGTTTCTTTTTGAAATGCTTCAAACATAACGAACTCCTAAATATTAGTTCGCGCCTAGAGGCGCTTTAGCGGTATTTGTTAGCCGCCCGCAAGTTGTTGATTAAATCGGCGGCAGAGGTAGAATTACATTTGGCCATCTGGATGTCTAATTATGTTTTGCCACAAGTCATAACTATTAGTTATTTATCGAGTTCTGAAAGAGTAAGATAGCCATTCTGCTTTTGTTTGGGCTGCACTACATGCTAAAACTGTTTTATATGCTGGTCGCTTGGCTATCAGTATTGTTAGGAACACTAGGTATTTTTCTACCTTTGTTACCCACTACGCCATTTATTTTGTTGGCGGTAGCCTTGTTTTCGAAAAGCTCACCGCGTTTCGAAGCCTGGTTACAACAGCACCCTACCTTTGGCCCCTTAATTAATGATTGGCACCAACATGGTGTAGTGAGCCTCAAAGCTAAATTAAGCGCTACACTAATGGTCACCATCTCTGCTGGATTAATGCTGTGGATGAATGTGCCTTGGATTGGAAGAATTGTTGCTGGTGTCTGCCTGCTTGCAGTAATGGTGTTTTTGTGGACTCGCCCTTCCACTAAAAAGCTGCTTCGCTAAGCCTCTCTTTTTCTGTCTATAATTCTTATTAAGTAATAAATTTAATATTAAGGTTGTTGATGCGCATACTGTTTATCGTTTGTAGCTTATTGTTGGCGAATAATGTTAATGCTGGTAATGGGACAGAAGTGTCTAATGTGAATTGCAATGGCACGTGGATCCGATCAGGTACCGATAAGCTTGAGTTGATAAGCGCTTGTGGCAAACCAGAATATGAAGAAGTAGTGAGTGGCGATAACTTCAATAAACTTGAAGGCGTATTGTATAAGATTAACGGCAAGAAATATGTCGTGTACTTAAAAACTGGGCAAGTGGTGAAAATAGAGTGGTTACGTTAAACCGCGCCCTTAGCGAGCGCGGTTTGATAAGCTTATTTTAGTTGAGAAAAACAGCGTTCTGCCGCCTCAATGGTGGCGTCGATATCCGCTTCGGTATGCGCATACGAAGTAAATGACGCCTCAAAAGCTGAAGGCGCTAAGTAAATACCTTCTTCTAACATCAAGTGGAAAAACGTCTTAAAGCGTTCTGCATCACAAGCACAAGCTTGGGCGAAGTTAGTCACACTTGTTTCTTCGGTGAAGAAGAAACCTAACATTGCGCCTACCTGATTTACAGTCAGTGGAATCGCTTGGCGATCAGCGGCTTCTTTCAGGCCTTTGGCTAAGCGTTCGGTCATTGCATTTAAGTGCTGGTGAACCGTTGGATCTTTAAGTGCAGTTAGCGCTGCTAAGCCAGCAGCCATCGCGATAGGGTTACCCGATAGCGTGCCTGCTTGGTAAACTGGGCCAATAGGCGCCAGTTTATCCATGATTTCTTTGCTACCACCAAATGCGCCTACCGGCATGCCACCGCCAATGACTTTACCTAAGCAGGTTAGATCTGGTTTAACGCCGTAATGTGCTTGAGCACCACCTAGTGATACGCGAAAACCTGTCATCACTTCATCAATAATGAATACCGCTTGGTATTTGTCACAAATCGCACGCAAGCCTTCTAAAAAGCCCTTCACTGGGGGAATACAGTTCATGTTGCCGGCCACAGGCTCAACAATAATACAAGCGATGTCTTCAGGATATTCTGCAAACAGTGCTTCTACCGAGGCTAAATCGTTGTATGTCGCAGTAAGAGTGTGTTGGGCAAAATCTGCAGGAATACCTGGTGAGCTAGGTTGGCCAAGGGTTAATGCGCCAGAGCCTGCTTTTACTAATAGTGAGTCGGCATGGCCGTGGTAGCAGCCTTCAAATTTTAATATTTTGTCACGGTTAGTATAACCGCGAGCCAAGCGAATCGCGCTCATGGTCGCTTCAGTACCAGAGCTCACCATGCGCACTTGATCCATAGATGGCACTAATTCACATACTAGGTTTGCCATGTCTATTTCAGTGGCAGTAGGCGCACCAAAACTTAAACCTTTGGCGGCTGCGTCAATCACTGCTTGGCGAATAGCGGGGTGGTTGTGGCCTAAAATCATTGGCCCCCACGACCCAACATAATCAATGTAGTTATTGCCGTCAGCATCATAAATGCGGGCGCCGTCGGCTCGTTCAATAAACACTGGCGTACCGCCCACGCCATTAAAGGCACGCACTGGAGAGTTAACGCCGCCAGGTATGGTTTGCTGGGCTTGGCTAAAGAGTTGTTCTGAGCGAGACATAAAGCATCCTTTAATATCAAAAATACTGGCCGCTTGGGCGCTAAATTGGGCTCACTATAGCAAACTATCAACGGGGGCTACATCTCTGGTTTGTTGCCGGAGATAAATCTGGGTAAACTGTCGTTTTTTCAGGGTAAGTGGGTAGAAAGTGGCAAAGCCGAAGTTGTTAGTGGTGAGTTTAATTGGCGCGTTAGCTTTAACAAGTGTTTATGGTTTATCGGTGGTCGTTGAAGAAAAAGACCAAATGATTAGCCAATTGCAACTGCGTTTAAGCAATGCCCTTGATAGCCAATCGGTTTTACAACAGCGTTTATCCATGGTGCAGCTAGAGCAAGATACTGGCTTAGCCGAAGTGGCTCAGCTTAAACGCAATATTGATGAGCTAACCCAGCAAAATGTAAGCATCACCGAAGAGTTACTGGTATACCGAACTATTATGGCGCCCGAGCAACAAGCTGGCGGCATGAAGATAGAGCAGTTACATATCGAGCCAATGCTTAGCCCTGGTTATTATCGTATGCAAGTGTTGCTGATGCAGGTTGCGCGCAATAAGCGTTGGTTAAAAGGCGATTTAGAATTATTGGTTATCGGAAGCCAAGACCAGCAGCCTGCTCAATACTCACTAAGCGAACTGCAGCAAGAGCCCGCTGCACTTAGCTTTAAGTTTCATTATTTCCAAGAAGTAAATGCCGACCTAAAGTTGCCGGATGGGTTTAAGCCGGAGCGCATAGAGCTTACGGCAAAAGTGAAAGGCAATAAGTGGAACAAGAAGGCCGAAATCGTTCATCAGCAAAACTGGCCGAACTAGGATAATACTTGAACAAATTACTCAGGTATTAGATAATCTGCGCTAGTTAACATATTTAAGGAATTGATAGTGTCAGAGCAAGCTGTAACTGAACAAGCCGCATTTCCGATTCAATTTACCGATGCCGCTGCATCACGTGTAAAAGAGTTGGTTGCTGAAGAAGAAAATCCAGCACTAATGTTGCGTGTCTATGTCACCGGCGGTGGTTGCTCTGGGTTCTCTTACGGATTTACTTTCGATGAAAAAGTAAATGAAGGCGACACCTTAGTAGAGAAGCAGGGCGTATCAATGGTTGTTGACTCAATGAGCCTACAATACTTGGTTGGCGGCATTGTTGATTTTACCTCAGGCTTAGAGGGTTCACGTTTCTTAGTCAACAACCCTAATGCGAATACAACCTGTGGCTGTGGGTCTTCTTTTAGTATTTAGATTTTAATAATAGCTAATGTTTGTATTGTTTTGTAAGCCACCGCAAGGTGGCTTTGTTGTTTCTTAGCCTTAGCACAGGCTTTGTAGCAAATTTGTCAGTAGTATTCTTGAAAGCATATAGATCAAAGGCTCTACCTAGTATACTGATTCTCTTACCATTGAATCGTCAACAGGGAGTGTTTGATTGTGTCTGCCGTAAAACAATTTTTTGCTGCTCGCCCATATATTTTTTCTATCATTATTGTTACCGCAGTCGTCTTATGGATGCTCTCTGGACAACTTAGCTCTGCAGAAAAAGTGCCACTAGATTCGACTAAAACCGAGCATCAACTTACTCGAGTACAAGTTAAAACTTTTACCGCTGAGCCCATCGAACGTAGCTTGCATTTATACGGTCAAACCGAAGCGCGTCGTCAAAGTGTTATTTCTGCTGAAGTTTCTGGTCGACTATTGGAATTTTTGGTTGCCGAAGGGCGCCCTATTAAAAAAGGCCAAGCCTTAGCCCGCCTAGATATTCAAGACCGTCGTTCGCAGCTATTACGCGCCGAAGCATTGCTTGAGCAGCGCACCATTGAATATGCCGGTGTAAAAGCCTTAAGCAAGCAAGGCTTCCAAGGTAAAGCGCGTTTGGCCGAGGCCAAAGCGTCCTTAGTTGAAGCTGAATCAATGGTAAAAACCCTTAATTTGGCGATTGATAACACCTTAGTGCTATCGCCTTACACAGGTATTTTTGAAGAGAACATTGTAGAAGCAGGTGCTTACCTAGGCATTGGTGACCCGATTCTTCGGTTAGCCGATACCCAACAGTTATTGGTACGCACCGACGTATCTGAGCGCGATATCTCCCAGTTAAAGTTAGATAAGAAAGCCTATGTGACCTTGGTTACTGGCCAAGAAGTAGAAGGCACTATCGATTTTATCGCCACCTTGTCTGATGCTAATACCCGAACCTTTAAAGTAGAAGTACTGCTAAAAAACCAAGACCAAAAACTGATGGCCGGCGTTAGTGCCAGTGTGCGTATTCCCTTAGAAGAAGTGGCTGCCATTAAAGTCAGCCCCGCTGTATTGGCCTTAGATGAGCAAGGTAACTTAGGCGTTAAAACGGTAGTGGACGACGTGGTGCAGTTTATCCCGGCGGATTTAGTGCGCTCAGACCCAGATGGTGCTTGGTTATCTGGCTTTACTGGCGATAACGACGTAATTGTACTGGGCCAAGGTTTTGTACGTGAAGGTGACAAGGTTGAACCGGTTACCAAAGCGGAGCTACTTGCCCAAGAGAGGCTTGAATAATGCACGCCTTTATTGAAGCGATTTTGTCGCGCACTCGTACGGTGCTGTCGCTGTTGGTGTTTTTGTTTATCGCCGGCATCATTACTTATAACAACATCCCTAAAGAATCGGATCCTGATGTAGAGATCCCGGTGATTTATGTGTCTATTCCGCACGACGGGATTTCACCGCAAGACGCCGAACGCTTACTGCTTCGCCCTATGGAGCAAGAGCTGCAAGGTTTAGAGGGCATTAAGGAAATGACCGCCACCGCCAGTGAGGGTCATGGCTCGGTGGTATTAGAGTTTATAGTTGGGGTAGACATCGACCAAGCCTTGTCCGATGTACGCGCTAAAGTAGACCAAGCTAAACCTAAATTACCAGCTGGCGGCGACGAACCTGAGGTGCATCAAGTGACTTTGGCCACTGAGCAACCAGCTATTACTGTGTTGCTGTCTGGCGACTTGCCACAGCGCGCATTGCTAACCATTGCGCGTGACCTGCAAGACCAAATGGAAACCATGAAGCAGGTATTAGAAGTAAACATTGGCGGTGACCGCGAAGACTTCTTAGAGATTATTGTTAACCCGCTGCTGATGGAGTCTTACGGGCTCGACCAAGCCGACATTTACAACTTAGTCAGCCGTAATAACCGCTTGGTTACCGCAGGCACTTTAGATACTGGTAACGGCCGCTTTGCAGTAAAAGTACCCGCGGTATTTGAAAACGTGAAAGACGTTATCGAGTTACCGATTAAAGTGGACGGTGACCGCATTGTGACCTTTGGAGATGTAGCATCTGCTCGCCGCACCTTTAAAGACGCTAGCACCTATGCTCGAGTAAACGGCAAACCAACTATCTCTTTAGAAGTGAGTAAACGCCCCGGCGAAAACCTGATTGAAACCATTGAACAGGTTAAACAGCTGATAGCCGACGAACGTAAGTTTTGGCCAGACTCGGTGATTGTGGATTACGCTGGCGATAAATCAAAAGACATTCGCACCATGTTGTCGGAGCTGCAAAACAACATTCTGTCAGCGGTATTATTGGTAGTGGTGGTGATTATCGCGGTAATGGGCGTGCGCTCATCCTTGTTGGTCGGCATTGCTATTCCGGGCTCATTCTTAGCCGGTATTTTGGTGTTATCACTGGGTGGTCTCACCATTAATATGATCGTTTTGTTCTCGCTGATTATGGCGGTGGGCATGCTGGTGGATGGTGCCATTGTGGTCACCGAGTTTGCCGATAGGCAAATGAGTGAAGGCGTACCACGGCACCAAGCTTACTCGCTGGCATCACAACGTATGGCATGGCCAATCATTGCTTCTACTGCAACTACCTTAGCGGCGTTTGCGCCGCTGCTGGCGTGGCCGGGCATGGTCGGCCAGTTTATGGGCTATTTACCGTTAACCTTGATTGCCACCTTAAGTGCTTCACTGGTGATGGCGTTGATCTTTGTACCTTCGCTAGGCAATATTTTTGGTCGCCCGCGTAAGCTAAGTGCTAAGCAGCAACAAGCGCTGATTAAAGCTGACCAAGGACAGTGGAAAGACCTACAAGGTTTAACAGGTGTCTATTTACGGGTATTGCATAAGGCAGTAAATGCACCGTTGCGCGTATTAGCTTTGGGCATTGTTATCGCCGTTGTAGTGATTATGGCCTACGGCAGCGCTGGTAAAGGCGTGGAGTTTTTCCCAGACGTAGAACCTGTTGGTTACAACGTGATTGTGCGCTCTCATGGCGATTACTCTACCGATGAAAAGCTACAAGTGATGTTAGAAGTAGAGCGTAGAATCGTTGAGCTTGATGACTACGACACCCTCTACACCAAAGTAGGTGGTGACCAATTAGGCGATATTCGAGTAAACCTTAAAGACTGGAATGAGCGCCGTCCAGCTAACGAAATCATTGAAGATATGCGTTCGCGCCTAGCGCCCATCGCTGGTTTAGAAATTGAGTTTCGCAAAGATAAAGCAGGCCCGCCAGCGGGTAAAGATGTGCAGCTAGAACTTAGCTCTCGCTTTCCTGAGCGCTTAGAACCTATGGCGAAAAAGATCCGCACAATGGTGGACGATAATCCGCACTTTGTTAACGCCGAAGACTCTACCACCAAGCCAGGCATTGAATGGCAGCTTAAAGTTGATCGCGCAAAAGCGGCACGTTTTGGCGCCGACGTCACGCTGTTGGGTAATACGGTACAGTTTGTTACCAATGGCTTGAATATTGGTGATTACCGACCCGATGATGTGGATGACGAGCTAGAGATTCGTGTTCGCTTTCCTGAAGAAAACCGCAGCATTAGCCGCCTAAGTGAACTACGGGTTAAAACGGGATACGGTTTAGTGCCTATCACTAACTTTGTTTCTTTAGAGGCTAAGCCTAAGCAAGACGTGATTAACAAAGTGGATGGCCGCCAAGTGATTACGGTTAGTGCTGATATGGCACCAGGGCAAAACCTAAGTTTAGAGTTGCCGCTATTACAAGAGCAGCTTAAACAACTTGAGCTAGACCCATTGGTTGAGGTGAAGCTTCGCGGCCAAAACGAAGACGAACAAGAAACCATGGACTTCTTAGGTAAGGCCTTTATGGTGGCGTTGTTTGTTATGGGGCTTATTTTGGTTACCCAGTTTAATAGCTTCTACCAAGCTTTGCTTATCCTGTCGGCGGTAGTGTTTTCTACCATTGGGGTATTGCTGGGGCTGTTAGTGGCAGGGCAAGCCTTTGGCATTATTATGAGTGGCTTGGGGGTCATTACCTTGGCGGGGATTGTAGTGAACAACAATATTGTATTGATTGATACCTACAATGTATTACGCAGGCAAGGTATACCGGCGCAAGAAGCCATTATGCGCACTGGTGCTCAACGTTTACGCCCAGTAATGCTAACTACCATCACCACTATTTTGGGTTTAATGCCGATGGTGTTGCAGCTGAATATTGATGTATTCGAACGCACGATTGAAGTGGGCGCACCCTCTTCACAATGGTGGTCACAACTGGCTACAGCTGTAGCGGGGGGGTTAAGTTTTGCGACTTTGCTGACTTTAATCCTAACCCCTTGTTTATTGATGTTAGGCGCTAAGTTTAGCCGCAAAGATAAATACGCAGAGCTTGAAGAAGCCAAAGAGCAAGAGATGTTGGGAGCGTAAGTAATGGTGTTAGGTTTTGCCTGATGACAGCGTACTTTTCTTTGTTTAGCCAAAGAAAGGTACGCAAAACAAAAATACCCTGCCCCAAAGTTTGGTTAACAATGGTGATTCTAATGTCATATGAAATGTTAGTGGGTTTACATGTATTAGATGACGATATGTACCAGCAGTACCGTGATGCGATGAGGCCGATTCTCTCAAGTTACGGCGGCGGGTTTGGTTACGACTTTAAGGTGTCTGAAGTATTACGCCCTGAAGAGAATAGTGACATTAACCGTGTCTTTACTATCTATTTTTCTGATGGTGCTGCAAAAGAAGCTTTTTTTGCAAACCCTGAATACTTAAAGGTGCGAGAACACTATTTCGAAGCATCAGTTGCTAGCACAACTATCATCGCTAGCTATGAGAAAAGTGTTTAACTTCCCCACTACTCATTCGCTTAGTCAAATGAATAGATAGTTCACAGCCTTACATATTGAGCTCAATAAAAGAGAAGGCTATCGGTTTAAGCACCTTCTCTTTATCATTTTCAAAACCTTAATTAAGCTCTGAGTTCTTCACTTGGACCAAAGAATTCAAAATGAATTTGACCTTCCGGTACACCTAATTGTTTGGCAATGTTGAAGGCTGCCACCATAAACGGCTTAGGGCCTAATAAATAAAACTCTACATCTCTGTCTTCAGGTAGCTGAGAAGCTATAAGTTCTGGCGTAATAAAACCCGTAGCGTGGGCTTGGCAGTTATCACTTGGCTGGTTGTAAACATAGAGCGGCGTGAGGTTGCTTCGAGTAGTGGCAAGCTGATCAACATGGTCTTTAAAGGCATGGGCGTCACTGTTTAGCGCTGCGTGAATAAAGCGTATCTCTCGCTCACCGTTGGTTGAGGCGTTAAGCATACTAATCGCAGGCGTAATGCCTACGCCGCCAGTGACCAGCACCAGAGGTTTATTGTTGTCGCGCAGCACAAAATCGCCGCATGGCGCCAGCAACGATAGGCTTTGCCCTAGTGCTAGTTCATCGTGCAAATAATTAGAGACCAAGCCTTCGCTTTCGCGTTTTACACTGATCCGCAGGTATCCTTTGCCTGGTGCATCTGAAAGGCTGTAATTACGGCGGACTTTTTGGCCCTTAATCTCTAATACCAAGCTAATAAATTGGCCCGCGGTAAAGTCTGGCAGCTGGCCCTTATCGCTTGGCTTAAAGTAAAAAGAGCTAATTACGGAGCTTTCTTGCTGTTTTTTAACCAGAGTAAATTCCCGCTCTCCTCGCCACCACCCCGGGTTTTGTTCTTTCCCTGCGTAGATGCTTTCTTCGGCATCAATCAGTATTTTGGCTAGTTGACCATAGGCTTTACCCCAAGCATCTATTATTTCTGGCGTGGCGGCATCTCCTAGTACTTTAGCAATGGCTTGCAGCAGGCAGCTACCTACAATGTCGTAATGGGCAGGCTGAATATCTAATGAGCAGTGTTTTTGAACAATTTTGCTGACCGCCTCACTCAAATTGCCTAGCTCGTCTATGTTGGCGGCATAGGCGACAACGGCATTAGCAAGTGCCTTAGGTTGGCTGCCTTTTGCTTGGTTAGTTTGATTAAAGAATGGAATAACTTCAGGGTGTTGTTTAAACATGAGCGGGTAAAAACAAGCGGTAATGTTGTCGGCATTTGCTTTTACTGCGGGAACGGTGGCTTTTATTATGTTTATTGTGTCTGTATCTAACATTACCTATTTCCTGTTGTTCTATGTATTAACGTGCTGTTAGTACACATAGCCAGAAACATGCCAGGGTGGGAAACATTGATTTAAATCAATTTATTGCATGAATGTGTCATTGTGACTCTTCATTTTTGAGGTCTTAATGACTCCTTTCTGTCTTTTTTATTGATGTGCAAAGTTTGCTGTAATGCTGGGGTGCTAGAGTATAGCGCTGATAATATTGCAGATTGAGCATTGCTCTTGAAGGACACACTGCACCGAACATATCTCCTTATCTTGTTGTCTCTTGCGGCTACATTTTTAGGTTGCTTGATATTATCCCAGCTATTCGGCTGAACTCCTTTAGCTCTTCATCACTTAAATTCTGCTTCATCTTTATACTTACTTTGCTCTGTGTATCGGCGATAAGCGCGGCTAGCGCTTGGCCTTCCTCAGTTAGTGATAAAAACTGGCTTCTTTTATCTTCTGGGTTGGCGGTTTTTGTTAGCCAGTTATTGCTAATCATTTCTTTAACTAGGCGAGCAATCTGCGCTTTGTCTCTTCCCAAAAATTGAACAATGTCATTGGCCGTGCAGGCTTCTGAGTTGTGAATATAGCTTAAACATTTTACATGCATGCTGTTTAAACCTAACTCGTTAGCTTTAAGTGCGGAACGCATGGTTAAGCGGTATGAATGTGCAATGCTGAAAATGGTATTGGAAATTGAATGGCTATCCATAGATCCTACTTTGATATTTTGTTGACAATGTCAACTTAGTTGAACTATAGTAGACCTTATCAACTTAATTGATGTTGTTCAAGCTAAAGAAGGAAACACTTTGAAGCCAAAGATGCGAATAACCCATGTTTCTAATATTGTTGAGCTTTCGCCACACTTGCGCCGAATAGTGGTAACAGGCGATAGCTTAGGTGACTTTCCTATTGGTAAAGAAGGCGCTCATGTAAAAGTAGTTTTGCAACAAAGTACCTCAAAAGATCCCATACTGCGTTCATATACTATTCGCTCTTTTAGTGCCGAAACCAAAGAGCTCGCTTTGGATTTTGTGGTTAATCGCCATAGTGGGCCAGCGACCGACTGGGCCAAAAATGCAAAGGTGGGCGACAGCCTCGGTATCGCTGGGCCAGGGCCAATGAAAATGACTCAGTATCAGCATGATAGCTACTTGCTAGTGGGCGACATCACGTCGCTAAATGCGATTAACGGCTATGTGCCACGGTTTAATAAAAGTGCCGAAGTAAACGTGGTAATTAGCGTACCGACTCGTGCCGACATTATCGAAATGGATTACCGCAACTCGGTGCATACCGAATGGTTTGTTGAAGATGAAGCCATTGGCACGTTAGAGCAAGCTGTCTTTGAGCGGGCTAAAAACATGCCTCTAGATACCCAGGTATTTTTGGGGCTTGAAGCGAGAAGTATTCGCGCATTACGTTCGGTTCTGCAGCAAGATATTGGCTTTGATAGATTGAATGTTTCGGCAGTAGGGTATTGGAAACAAGGCGTAAATGCCGACCGCTTTGGCGCTCAGAAGAAGGCTCAGCCTCTGTAAGATTGCTAGATGACTTAAGACCACAATATTGAGATGAGGACGAATACCGTGAAAATTGCAATAACCGCCGCTAACGGCCAGCTAGGCTCTGCAATCGCTAAAGCGACTATCGCTTTATTGTCGAAAGAAAACGTCGTGGCACTGGCCCGTACCCCAGAAAAAGCCGCCGCTTTGGGCGTAGAAGTTCGCCCTGGTGATTACAATAACCAAGGCCAATTAGAGCAGTCTTTACAGGGTATTGACGCACTATTGCTGGTATCTGGTATGGACGCGCCAGATAAGCGCATTGAGCAACACCGAAATGTTATTCGTGCAGCCAAGAACGCAGGTGTTAAAAAGATAGTGTATACCAGCGTACAAGGGGCAGAACAGGGAACGGCTTTTTCACCGGTGATTCAAAGCAATCGCCAAACCGAGCAAGATGTGCGAGAAAGTGGCCTAGATTGGGTGATTGGTAGAAATGGCATCTACATTGAACCTGATATTGAATATCTAGAAAACTACAAGAAGTTAGGGGTAATCGCTAACTGCGCCGGTGACGGGAAATGCGGCTATACCACGCGTTCCGAATTAGCCCATGCTTATGCATCTATGCTCAGTGATGATAAACACAATGGCAATACCTATAACTTACATGGCGAGGCGCTTAGCCAATACGACTTAGCGGAGTATTTTAATCGTGCTTTCAACACCACGCTGCGTTACACCCCCATGTTGGTTGAAGAGTATAAACAAGAGCGAATTGCTGAACTGGGTGAGTTTATCGGAACAGTAATTTCAGGTATTTATGACGGTATTCGCCAAGGCGAAGCGGATAACCCAAGCCATTTCTTAGCAGCAACGGGTCGGCAGCATCAAGCTTGGGATGATTATTTTTCCATTTTAAACAAACCTTTATGATTAAATGACTTAAGGTGCAGTTAAAAACTGGATTGGCTTACTCTTAATATTTAGTTGATTGGAACAACTAAATGTGCCAACATAGTTGTCGCAGTCAACTATGTTGGCAGCGCAGCCCGTCTCACACGCTTATTCGCTATTTTACTAAGTTCATCTCGTTTGGAGAAATTGTGCCGATTCATCGTTCTATTAATCACGCCTTGCGAGATATTCGCCTGAAAACACGAACCAAAATGATGGCTGAGGTAAAGCGCCAACAGGTGGACTTTTCTCCCCTAGAGCACAAGGCAATGAGCGATATTGCAGCCTGCGAAGGCGCCTCTCAGCAAACGCTAGTTGTGTCGATGAGTAAAGACAAAGCGCAAATAGCGCGGGTAGTAGCCCGTTTACTGCGACAAGATCTCATCACTAAGCACGGCAATCCAGACGATAAGCGAGCAGTATTGCTGGCCTTAACTGAACGTGGGCAGCAGTTGCTAGCATGTTTGGACAAAGTGGAAATGGAGATCGTTAACGACATGCTGGAGGACTTTAGTGAAGAAGAGTCTCAGCTGTTTTGCTCGTTGCTGCATCGAGTTAATCACAACTTAAAGTAAGCATTGTCTGAATCAATGAACTAAGCCTTCTTCGCGTTAACGCTTGTGCGTTGTTTCCTCCCCTGTACTAAATGTAGTTTGGAGTAGTACCTTGAAAAAAGAGCAACCCTTTTTAGGGAAAACGGGCACCTTGCTATTTTTAGTGGTGATCAGTGCGTTTCCGCCCTTAACCACTGATCTCTATTTGCCCGCTTTGCCACAAATGGTCGATATTTTTAATACCAATCAAACCATGGTGAACTTAACGCTCAGTGTTTATTTTGTTACTTATGCCGTTGGTCTTCTATTTTGGGGGCCGTTAAGCGAAAAGTTTGGCCGCAAACCTATCTTGCTTGTGGGCATGGCGATCTATATTTCCGCCAGTATTTTATGTGCCCTTGCGCCTAATATTGAAATGCTGATTGGAGCTCGCTTAATACAGGCATTTGGTGGCAGCGCGGTGACCGTGGTGGCTACCGCCATTGTTAAAGATCTTTACGATGGTAGAGAGCGTGAAAGAATAATGGCCACCATTATGTCTTTAGTGATCATTGCCCCTATGGTGGCGCCGGTACTGGGGGCGTTTTTGCTTAAGATTGGTTCTTGGCGCATGATGTTTGTGGCTTTAGCCATTTTTGGTGGTTTGTCTGCACTACTCGCCATTGGCTACCGAGAAACTCTAGACACGCGCTATACCGGTTCTATTGTTCGTTCTTGGGGGCGCTTAGCGGTAGTAATGAAAAACCCTCGATTCACTTCATTACTGGGGATATTTTCTATTCCGGCCATGGCAATGATGGCGTTTTTGGCGGCAGGGTCGTACATCTATGTCAATGGCTTTGGCCTTACCGAGCAAGAGTTTAGTTATGCATTTGCATTCAATGCTTTGTTAGCCTCATTTGGGCCACGCATATACATGAAACTGTCTAAGCACATCTCTGTTCAAACGATAGTGATGATGTGCTTTGGTTTATTGGCACTATGTGGCGTGCTAATGCTTACCGTGGGGCATTTATCACCTTGGCTGTTTGCTATGCTTGCTGGCCCTGCCACTGTTGGGGTAATTGGTATGCGTGTACCTGGCACCAATCTAATGCTTGAACAACAAGAGAGTGATACCGGTTCGGCGGTGGCAATTATTCAATTTTTTGCGATGATGTGCGGTTCGCTGGGTATGGTATTGGTGTCGTTACGGCCTGAGTCTTTGATTGAAAACTTAGGCACTATTCAGTGTGTAATCGGCTTTACGGGCGGGGCTTTATGGCTATTGGTAAGAAACCGTTCTTATGTAACCGACACTATCTCTGAGCTAAGCCAAGAAGCTTAATTCGCGGGATAAAACCCGCCCAAAATAGCCGGTTTACTGGCGCCAGTTACCGAGCTGGCGTTGCCGGTTTGTTGCTGCACAAAGCAGCGGGCAAGCCAGGCAAATGCCATGGCCTCTAAGGCTTGTTCTGGTATGCCCAATGCCGAGGTTCTACTCAGCGTGAGTTTGGGTAAAGCCTTGGCTAACAACGCCAATAAAAAGCCATTGTTATCACCTCCACCACACAAGTAAACCGTACCTTTTTCATAGTTTAACAACTGCTGAGCAATACTTTGGCTGGTTAAATGGTGCAGGGTGCATTGAATGTCTTCTGGCGAGGCCATAGAAAACTCAGGCCGCGTTAAAAAGCTATCTAACCACGTAAGGTGAAAATGTTCACGACCAGTGCTTTTGGGGGCGCTTAAACTAAAATAATCATCGCTTAGCATCTGCTCTAGTAAACAAGGTATCAGCGTGCCGCTGCGGCCCCAGTCACCGTTGTCGTCGTAATCTAAACCGGTAGGGTGATAGCGCTTAAAGTGTTGGTCCAATAAGGTATTGCCGGGCCCAGTGTCATAACCCAGTAACTCTTGTTCGGGAACAAGAGTAGTAATGTTAGCAATGCCACCAATGTTTAGGATGAAACGGGGCTCACTAGGGTGACTAAACATTGCTTGGTGAAAGGCTGGTACCAAGGGCGCTCCTTGGCCGCCGAGTGCCATATCTTTGTTTCTAAAATCGGCCACTACGTCTATTTGGCTTTGCACCGCAATGTGGCTTGGGCTGCCTATCTGCAAACTAAAACTTAGCTCAGGGAAGTGGCGAATGGTTTGGCCGTGGCTACCTATGGCGGTGATGTTATCGGCACTTAAGTCGGCAAGCTGAATGGCTTGATTCGCGGTATCGGCAAATAAGCCAGCAACTGCCACGCTAGCCGATGCCATGTTGGCTAATTCGTTCTCTGCTGGGCTACATAAGCCGTGTAATTGGCGGAGTAATTTAGCCGGAATAGCTTGCTGGTGGTGAGCCAGTAGCTTAGGGGGCGATTGGGCAAAATCCACTACCACCGCATCTACGCCATCCATACTGGTGCCAGACATTAATCCTAGATAAATATCACTCATTGCCTTGCCTAGTTCATGGCCAGTAATACCCGTTTGGTATTATCTAGCTGTTCAATACGGGCTTTAGCAATAGGCATAAAGCGTTGCTTTTGCTCACCTTTAAGTGGGGTAGAGGTAGGCAGCTTAACCGTACGCGGGTTTTTATGTACCCCATGTACCAAGAACTCATAGTGTAAGTGCGGGCCGGTTACTCGGCCTGTTGCACCTACGGTACCAATTTTCTTGCCCTGTTTTACTCGTTGGCCGGTTTTTACGTAACGTTTATGCAAGTGTAAGTACTTGGTGACATAAGCGCTGCTGTGCTGAATAAACACATAATTACCGTTGTATTTGCTGTAACCCGATTTGGTGACTCGGCCATCGCCAGCGGCTTGTACCGGCGTGCCCACTTTAGCGGCGTAATCGATGCCGTTATGAGCGCGTACTCGGCCGGTTACTGGGTGTAAGCGGCGAGGGTTAAAGCTAGAGCTTATGTATTTAAAGTTAACTGGAGCGCGTAAAAAGGCCTTACGCATTGGCCGGCCTTCAGGGGTGTAGTAATTGCCATCGTCGTGACGAACAGCTCGAAATACATCGCCTTGATTGATAAATTCAGCGGCAATGATATCGCCATTGCCGGCGTATTGGCCGTCTACGTATAGCTCTTCAAACAGCACCATAAAGCTGTCATTTTTGCGAATGTCTAAGGCAAAATCGATGTCCCAACCAAATACTGCGGCCAAGTCCATTATTTGGCCTTGGCTTAGCTCGGCGCTAATACCGGCATTCCAAAAACTTGAGTTAATGGTGCCACGAGCAAAGTTAGTTCTAGTTTCTAACTCTTGTGTATCAATGCGAGCGCTAAATTGGTCTTGTGAGTCACGTTCAATGATCAGAGTTTGATATTTCGATTGAGGGTAATGCAATTCGATAAGCTGATCGTTGTCATCGAGGTAAAAATCTAGGGTATCACCGGGGTGTACGGTACGTAATTTACGCGCTTCGCCGCCTAGTTGATCAATGTTGTGCAAGGTGCGGGCGCTTAACCCCACGCGGGAAAAGATTAACGCCATGCTATCGCCAGATTTTACTGTTTGGCGTTTAAGCGTATAAAAGTGCTCTTGTTCTAGTGGCGTTTGATCAGACTCAATGGCTAATTCTAAAGGGTAACGTACGCCTAAATGCAATTCGTTGCCTTGCTGAATTTGCTCAAGTACTGCAGCTGCATCATTTAAATCGACCTCACCGCCGCTTGAATCTTGCTCGATAACGGCCTTAGCGGTTGAAGGCGTACCTTGTTCTGATGCAAGGGTATGTGTTTCAGGGTTTGCCTCAGAGGCTGGTTCGTTTTTGACAAGCTCCGTGGCTGCAGCTTGGCTAGGTTGCGGAGTCTTTGCGACTGACTCCACTTCAGGCGATTTAGCACTAGGCTGTTGCTCCGCTTCTTTAAGTTGCTCTGCTACCTTGATTTGCTCAATAGACGGCTCAGCTTTGGTTTTAATTTGCGGCGTTAAGGGGTCAGCGCTTTGCGTATTAGTTGATGCTGCAGATAAGTCTATGCTTTGGCGCTGGCTGGCACTGGGAGAACTTTGCTCGCTAGGGAAAAGAAGAGCAGCCACTACTACAAGAAAGAGAATGATTAAGATTCGGCGGTGGCGTTTGGGTAATAAGCTTTGCAATCTACTTCCAACATACAAACAAGTGATTACGGCGATTGTAGCCAGATGCTGAGGAGAATGCCAGATTCTACATCGCAAGCCGTGAGCTATAAGGGATACAGCGCAGCGGGTGGCCAATTTGGCGCAGCTTGATAAGTACTGGTGCAATATCGATTTTAGTTACTTAACCCGCAGATTTATTAAGGAAAAGTCACTAAAGAATAAATGTTGGTGAATGATTAAACAGCAGCTCATTTCGCAAGATAAATAACCAAATACCTCTTTAGGGGTGGCAGTGTCTATCGAATGACCATGTGAATGCTAAATTAGCTCAAAGCTGGCACAAGAATTCCATTACTTATAACGAAGATTTTTCTTCACTCGTATATGCTCTCGTCCCACTCGGTTTATCTGAGTGGGTTTTTTTTCGGGTTTTATCTAGCATGCTACACAGTGTGTTTAGGCTTTCTAAGGTACGAAGAGTGAGGCGATGCGCCTTATCGGGATCTAGTTGGTAAATGTTGCTATGTTTTACCGCCTGCAATTGTGGCCATTTATCCCACGAATGAGTAAATTCCCACTGGGCAACAATAATGGCTTCAGGATCTGCACTTAATACCCACTCTTCAGATAGCAGCGGGTAAGGGGCAACGGCTTCGGCCATAATGTTTTCTCCGCCGCATAAGCGAATACCATCGTCTATCCAGCTTTTGGCAGAAATACTCCGTAATGGCTGGTACCACATTTGATAAAACACACTCACAGTGCGTTGCGATTGGTACTGTTGGGCTAGTTGTTCCAGTTGCTGCTCGGCATAGCGGCTAAGCCTTTGGCCTGTTTCTGGTTCGCCCAATATTTCGCCTAACGTGGCGAGTTGCTTGGGTAGCGTGGCGAGTTGCTTGGGCTGAGAGACAAATACGTCAATGTTCAAGGCCCTTAGCTTTTGCGCCAAACTTTCTTGGTTGCCTTGTTTCCACACCAACACTAAATCTGGTTTCAATGAAATAATGCTTTCTAAACTGATGTATTGATAATTGCCAATGCGTGGCAGGGCTTTAGCGGCTTCAGGGTAGTCTGCGTAATCCACCGTGGCAATCAGCCTATCGCCAGCGCCAAGGGCGTAAACTTGCTCGGTTAAATGTGGTGCTAAGGCAATAATACGTTGTGGTTTGGCGTGCAAGGTGGAACTAAAAAGCAAGCATACAGCCGCCAGGAATAGGGCTAAGTTTGCGACAGTAAAACGCTTATAAGTAGATAACACGAACAAGGTAAATTGGGCTTAAGATCAATAAGAACAGCAGCGCACTCATATTGAGTTTTAAGGCTAAGCGATCAAGCTCTGCTGCTTCTGGGTATTGCTTGGCGGGACCAAAGCGCGCTTGTTCTACTTTTTGCTGCTGATAGTGGCGCGGGCCGCCTAATTCACTTTGTAAGCTGCTAGCACTCACGCTAATTAACTTACCACTGGCGCTGTAAGGCCAGCGAAAACCTTGGCTTAAGGCTGCTTTGTTACGTGAAAGCTTGCCGTAAACACAAATAATTAGCGCCAATAACTGAAAAGGCAGCCAGCTCAGTGCCTGATAAAAGCGGCTGGCACTGTTGCCAAATTGGCGATACTGGGAGAGCTTTGGATTCCAGGCTAGGTGTAACTCACTAATTATTCTGTAGATTAAGGCTGGCACAATGCCACCCAACATAAACCAAAAAATCACGCCAAACCAATTGGCTGCCAACCTCAGTAGCAGCATTTCTGCCGAGGCCTTAGCAACACCTACTGCCGATAAGCCATCACAATCGCGTAATACCCAAGGCCTTAAAATGCCACGGGCTTGCTGATGTAGTTGCTTATTCAGTAGCAAGGTAATTCGATGAAAGCTATGCATAGGGGCTTGCCACTGTAATAAACACAGTAGCAATAGTGCGTCTAACAAGGCACTCAGAGGGTTAAGTTGATTGAATAAGGCAATGCCTAAGGCAAGAGGAGTTAACACCGTGAGCAAGGCAATAGCGCCCGCTAAACGTTGTTGTTTGGGGCCGTTGGTACTGCGATTGACTTTATTTGCTAGTTGTTCGCCAAACCAGCGAATCAATAACATTACCTGGCCAAATCCTCGACCAGGTAATAAACGTTCTAGGGCAATGCCCAACAACGGTAAACTTAGGCTTAACCACAGCCAGGAGTGTTCATCCATTATTTAGTGAGTTTCTCTAACATGGCCAATACCAATGCGGTTGAGTGTTTAGCGGCAGTTTCTAAAAACTCATCGAATGACGATGGTGATTCTTTACCTGCAATATCAGACAGCGAGCGAATCACCACAAAGGGAACATCGGCCAAATGACAAACTTGGGCAATTGCAGCGCCTTCCATTTCAACTGCTGCCATTTTTGGGAAGTCTGCACGAGCTTTGGCTACACGCTCTGGGTCGGCCATAAAGATATCGCCAGTACAAATCTGTCCGCGAACAATTTGGTGACCAGAAAGCTGAGTGGCGGCTTGTTCTGCTACCTCAATTAATTTCGCGTCGGCTTTATAGGCAGCTGGGTTAGCAGGGAGTTGCCCCATTTCATAGCTAAATGCAGTTAAGTCTACATCGTGGTAACGCAGTTCATCGGAAATAACTACGTCACCTACTTTTAATGAGGGGTCAAAGCCGCCAGCAGAACCAGTGTTAATCACTTGGGTTGGCTGGTAGCGTTGCAGTAATACGGTGGTGGCAATGGCGGCAGCTACTTTGCCAATACCTGAACGAGTTACAACCACCGGGTGCTGGTTTATTTCACCGCTGTAGAACTCACAACCAGCAAAACTATAGGTATCACAATTGTCGATCAATTCACGAAGTGCAACCACTTCTTGTTCCATAGCACCAATAATTGCTGTAGTCATAACCGTCTCTTTATCAAAAGGAAAAATCAGCGGAATATTACCACAAGCAGGGGTAAGGAACAGCTAGAGATCGCGCACAAATACGCGTTGTGATTTGCGCTGTTTAAAGCCAATGTGCTGATAAAATTGATTAGCTTGCTCACGAGTGGTGTCACAGCGTACTCGAATATCTCCAACGCCATGGCTGGCAGCCCAATGGCGACACTGTTTAACCAGTCTGCGGCCAATGCCTTGCTGCTGAGAGTCTTGATCAACCACCATACCGCCAATTTCGGCAAAGGGTAAAGAGCCTAAACGTAGAGCAATAAATACATGTATCCAGCCAACAATTTGCTCTTCTTCGTTTAAGTAAACAAAAGCTTGATGAGTGGAGTTTTCCAAAATACCGTGAATATTGGGTAATACAGTTTGCGCGGATGGATTGTAGCCTAGCTGTTTTGCTAGTCTCGCAATATCTGCCGCGTCCTCGATATGTACCGGACGAATCTGCATAGCATTCCTTAAAATGTGTTAAAACCAACCAATGGTTTTATACAACCATAGTTACCGACATAGGCAGTGAACTGCAAGCAGCTTAGGTAAGATTTATGACTTTTTTAAGACAAAAGGCAGGATTTTATTGAGTGTTTAGTCAGAATTGGCCTTGCTTCATCATTGGAACAGGCACTTAAACCTCTACGTTAATCGATTAAGGCATTCGAATATTATAAAGCTAGGGCGAATGGGTGCTAAGGCAGTTTGAGGAAAATGACCCAATATGAGGACTAATGCTTAGCTCTGCATCGGGCAAGTAACTCTAGATAGGCTAGATACAACATAACCAAGCCAAGAAAAAATCCAATATAGAGCATTGTTGATCCTCTTTATTTGGGGGCGTTATTGGTGGCCCATTATGGCCTTTAGCTAAAATGTTCTGTATACCGTGGTAACAGAGCAGCTCTAAGTTATATTCACTCAAAGCTGCTCTAATGCCTTCCTAAGGAAAGCTATTTTTATTTAGAGAAGTCTACGTAAAAGGTCTTCTTCTCTAGATATTGCTCGAAGCCATATTTGCCGTCTTCGCCACCAGATCCACTTAGCTTGTAACCATTGTGGAAGCCTTGATGTTGTTCTCCGTGGCCACGGTTTACGTAAATCTCACCACATTCCAAATCGTTGACTAAGTCCATCACCAGTTTGATTTTGTTGGTGAAGATCATTGCCGAAAGGCCATATTCAGAATCATTGGCGTAAGCAACAACTTGATCAAAATCGTCAAATTTGACCACCGGAAGAATAGGGCCGAAGATTTCCTCGTGTACCAAGCTCATATCTTGCGTTACGTTGGTAAATACGGTGGGTTCAAACCAGTAGCCTTTTTCAAACCCTGGGCCAGTTAAGCGTTTACCACCGCAGGCTAAAGTTGCACCTTCTTCTAAAGCTTTAGCAGTCATGGCTTCCATATTGGCCAACTCTTTAGCGCTGACTTTAGGACCCATGTCGCTATCTTCATGCATCGGATCGCCAACTATTATGGCTTTCACTTTGGCAACAAATTTTTCCATGAACTGATCGTAAATGGCTTGGTGTACATACAAACGCTCATTACAGGTACAAACTTGGCCACAGTTATCAAATTTTGAGCCTAGTGCAGCATCTACCGCGGCATCAATGTTGGCATCTTCCAATACAATAAATGGTGCTTTACCGCCCAGCTCTAACTGCACGTGAGCAAGGTTGTCAGACGCTGCACGCACAATGGCTTGGCCGGCAGGGGTGCTGCCGGTCATTGAAATCATACTGGTATTAGGGTGGCGAACTAAGGCATCTCCCAAGGTTCGGCCGGGGCCTGTAACCACGTTTAATAAACCCTTTGGTAATCCTGCTTTGTCTGCCAGCTTAGCCAGCTCAAGTGTGGCCAGTGGCGTCTCTGTGGTTGGTTTTACAATAATCGCGTTACCGGCTACCAAGGCCGGGCCAATTTTTCGCCCGGCCAAGGCTAGCGGGAAATTCCAAGCGGTAATGGCTACCACTACTCCACGCGGAACCTTGTGGATCCAAATATGCTCGTCCGGATTATCTGATTCAACAATGTCGCCTTCAATGTGGCGTGCCCATTCGCAGGCATATTCGATGAACGAGCAGGTTACATCTACTTCCATACGGGCGACTTTAAGTAGCTTACCTTGCTCGGTTACGAGTAACTTGGCTAGCTCATCGCGATGGGCTTTTATTTCAGCCACTAGATCTAACAGCTTTTCAGCACGTTTACGTGCCGGCAGTTTTCGCCATTGCTTTTGCGCTGCCACCGCTGCACTCATAGCGAGTTCTGCATCGGATTCATCGCCATTGGCGACGGTTGCAATCACTTCTTCAGTTGAAGGATTGATCACCTCAACACGCGCGCCAGAATTGGCGTCAAGCCAAGTCCCGTTAATGTACATCTGATAATTCTTCATGAACGACCTATTTATAAAAGGGATCTTTGGTTGAGCAGGTTTATCTGCCCAACCGCTAAGTTACTGAATAAATTTAAAGCTTTGATGTTCTGAACCGTCGCAGCTGCCTAATGACAGTTGCTTACCGTTTTTCTTCGATGCTTTTGCCATCTCTAAACATTCACCGGTGGCGAGATTTTTAATGCTGAACCATTGTTGCCCTTGGTTAGTGACTATCCAAGATTGAGCTGCAGACTGCGAATCGCAAGTTTGCTGACGCAGGTCTTGTTTCCCTTCGCGGGCTGCAACACAGTAGTTATTGGCTGCGTTGTTGATGCTTATTTGTTGGTCTTCTGCTGCTTGCTCAACAAAGTTGAATTTTTGTTGTTGGCTGCGATGATCGCAATAATTCTGACGATAGCGTCCCCCTTTTTCTGAACGCGGATTTCTAATCTCAAAACATTTGGTGCTATGTCGAAGACTTAAACCGGCCGCTTCGCTAGGTAAGGTGACTGGCGCTAATGCTTGATCGCCTTGTTTTGCCTTTACGGGACTGTACACACGAACCCAATCCACTAACATTTTGTTTTTGGTCTCATCGGCTAAATCTGCGTCGCTAGCAATGTGGCCAACACTAGAGCGCCAATCATGATCTTCCATATCAATGATCATAAACATTTCGCGGTCTAAACCGAGGTTTTCGGGATCTTTTAATGAGCTTTTGGTAAGGCGGCGCACTAAGCGACCATCGATATAAAACTCAACATTCCAAGGATCTATCCAATAGGCGCCAAAGCGATGAAAGTTGTCGCGGTAAGGCGCTTCTGTAGGCAGAAAGTGATGCTGCTGAGAGCCTACGTCTTTAATGATCAAGTTGCTTTCTTCATCGCGAATAAAGACATGATAGTTGGTATTTGCATGCCGAGAATGCTTGTGGTGATTGGCACGATCGCTACCGTATATTTCCAGAATATCCAGCTCTCGTTTGTCATCAGGGCTAAGTAACCAAAAGTTAGATGATAATACTTGGTTGGCTACTTTAACTTTTGCTTCCATATAAACAGGATAGATAATAGGCGTTTTTGAGGTTACTACGCCTAAGTGTACTTTATCGGTATTGGGTTTTCTGGCGGCTTTGATAACCAGTTTTCCATCTACAATATCAGAATGGGCCGAGCTCCATTCGGTTAAACCAGGGCCGGTCCAGGCATTGTGATAGTGATCATTCCATTTATCGCTAAATTGTTGGTTTTTACCCTGGTAATTAAAATCATCAGAGAAGGCTTCAACCAGTTCCCAAGTATTACCAAAGCCGGGATCGGCTGGCACTGGGTAGTCAGCCCAGTCTTTGGCTTGAACAGTAAACAATAAGCTGGTGGCGACAATTAAGGCGGTGTTTCTAAAAAGCATGTTGGCTCATACAGTTAAAATGTGTAAACCAATTCTGCCAGTTATTTGGCAATTAATCTGTAAACTGGTTAACATTTATTTTAATTGGTTGATCTATTTTGTGGTAGAACAGAAGAAGGTTTATGAAAAGATTGAAAGGTTATGCTTTTTGATAAACGCGAGATGTAAAAAAAGGCCAGCTATTACACATAGCTGGCCTTATCGTTTGTAGTTAGCGATTAACGGCTTAGTTAGCCCAAATCACCAAACCAAATAGTTTCTTACCGCGCTTAACTACTGAGTATTTACCGTAAAGAGCATCGCTGGCTTGCAAAGTAAGTTGTGGGTCGGTGAGCTTCTCACCGTTCACCGATACCGCGCCGTTACCAATAAACTCACGCGCCATTTTGTTTGATTTAGCTAAGTCAGCCATTGTAAGTAGCTCTACTAAACCAGCTTCGCTTTGTTCAAGCTTAGTACTTGGCAGGCCATCTTGAGCCAGTTGTTCTAGATCTGATTCGCTAAGAGAGGCTAAGTCACCAGAGAATAGGGCTTGAGTAATGCGCTCTGCAGAGGCTAAACCTTCTTCGCCGTGAACAATGCGAGTCACTTCTTTCGCCAATATGCCTTGGGCTTCTGGACGACCTTGAGCGGCTTTATCTCGCGCTTCAATTTCAGCAATCTCAGCAACATCAATAAAGGTGAAGTAGCGTAAGAATGAATACACGTCGGCATCAGCAGAGTTAATCCAGAATTGGTAAAACGCGTAAGGCGAGGTGCGTGCTGGGTCTAACCAAATAGTACCGGTTTCGGTTTTACCAAACTTGGTGCCGTCTGCTTTGGTCACTAGCGGCATGGTTAAGCCGTATACTTTGTTGCCGTACATGCGGCGCGCTAGGTCGATACCGCCGGTAATGTTACCCCATTGGTCAGAACCGCCAATTTGTAAGGTGGTGGCTTCTTTATCGCTTAGTTCTGCAAAGTCGTATGACTGAAGCAACATGTAGCTAAATTCGGTGAACGAAATACCCGATTCATCACGGTCGATACGCTGTTTCACCGATTCCTTTTTGATCATGGTATTTACACTGAAGTGCTTGCCCACGTTACGCATGAAGTCGATAACGTTAACTTTACCAATCCAATCTAGATTGTTGATCACTTTCGCTGAGTTAGCTTGCTCGCTAAATTCAATAAACTGGCTAACTTGCTTTTGTAACTTGCTTACCCAGTTAGTCACAATGTCGTCGCTATTTAGCTTACGCTCAGCCGCTTTAAAGCTTGGGTCGCCAATCAGACCAGTAGCACCGCCTACTAAGGCAAGCGGTTTGTGACCAGCAAGTTGGAAGCGCTTAAGCATCAATAAAGGGACTAGGCTGCCAATGTGTAGGCTGTCGGCTGTAGGGTCAAAACCACAATACAGGGTGCGGGCTCCACTAGAAAGGTGTTCGGCCAGTTCTTCATCGGCTGTGCATTGAGCAACTAAACCGCGCGCCTTAAGATCTTCTATTAATGGATTAACCGTTGTTGTCATAATTTAACCTGTTTGTATTTCTGTACCCTGATGGGCAATTAACAATTTTTGAGCCGAAGATTCTACACCTAAGTACTAGTTAAAAAAACTGCTTAGTAGACTTAAGCGCTTTTAAATGCTCGGCTTATTTGATTTTTCCACTGCTTAGCTCATCGGCTAAATCTAGCGGCGCAACAATGGTGCCTTCGCCAGCAAAGCTAGGTGCCACTGCTACGTCAAATCCATCGTTGGCCATGCCGGGTAGCCATTTTTCAGTTAAGTCACTCAAAGATATCGCTAAGGCGTTAAAGCTTGAATGATCTTTGCTGGCCCAGTGCTCGGCTAGCGCTTGTTCGCTCCATAGCAACAATACTTTCTCGTCACCGGTTTCAATGATTAGGCAGCCTTGTTCGTCGCTTAAGGTCCAAACTTGCTGGGTTTTACGGGCCTGTTCAATAAACTGCTGGTAACGCTGTTTAGTGGTGAGGCGACTGTTTTCTTCAACTGATGATGGGGTGCTCATGGGCAATCCTAAGTGCTAAATTGGCGGCGCGTAGTATAACAGCTTAGCGGCAGCAAAATAGTGCTTAAATCTTACCCTCTCTTGATCTAAAACGGCGCAGCTTAGCGGCCCACACAGTAGACTGGCGGCGGTTTTTTAAGGCTGGTTTCAGCGATTTTGAGTAAGTGGTTGTTGTGCAATTAGATTTATATGTAAACACTTTAGGGCGTCATCTTAAGCAACGCTTTGGTGGCAAGGTGCGTAAGTTAAGTGTGGATGGTGATTTTACCTGCCCTAATCGTGACGGCAGCATTGGCAAGGGTGGTTGCACTTTTTGCAACGTAGATGCTTTTGTTAAACCCGAACAGCAAATGATGCCAATTGGCGAGCAACTGGATGCGCGCAAAGCTGAGCTAAAGCATAAAGACATTCGTTATCTGGCTTATTTTCAAGCTTATACCAGCACTTATGCAGAAGTTGAATATTTGCGAAGCATGTATCAACAGGCTTTGGCTGACGACTCAGTGGTGGGCTTGTGCATTGGTACTCGACCTGACTGTGTGCCAGAAGCTGTACTGGAAATGCTGGCTGAATACCAAGCCCAAGGTAAAGAAGTTTGGCTAGAGCTGGGTGTGCAAACCGCACATGATGAGACCTTAAAGCGAATTAATCGAGGCCACGATTTTGCCGCGTTTCAACAAGCCGTAGCGCGCGCTCATCATCATGGCTTGAAAGTGTGCGCGCACCTTATTTTAGGGTTGCCGGGCGAAGGGCCTGAGCACTATATGCAGACCTTGAATGCAGTGCTGGATGAACAAATTGCTGGTATTAAGTTACACCCGCTACATGTTGTAGAGGGCAGCACTATGGCGAAAGCGTGGCGTGCTGGGCGTTTAACAACCTTGGGTCATCAAGAGTACATTGAGCAAGCCGTTCGTTTGATTCGCCATACACCTACCGATGTGGTTTACCATCGGGTCAGTGCGCATGCTCGTCCACCCATGTTACTCGCGCCAAGTTGGTGTGAAAACAAATGGTTAGCGCTAACCGACATTGCTAAAAAACTGGCCGCAGAAGGTTCACAAGGCAGTTCTCTTTAAGCAAATTTTTGTTCGTGAATGTGAGCTAATTACCTGTTTAGTAAATGATTATTTTCTTAAGTAATATAATCGGGTAAAGTAGCTGCGGTTGCAAAATATACGGACAATCAATGCAAGGAAGTTTTTATCCAGAAATCTGGATGCAAGCCACTATCGCCTTACTTAGCGTATTGCTGGTGGTGGTTATTGTTATGTGGGCACTGTCTCGCAGGAAGGTGTCTGCCCAGCGCGCTGCCATGGAAAAGTCACCCGCGGCTCAGTTAATTCTCGATCTTCATGCCAAACAAGTGAAGTTTGCCAATCCGCGTTTTTGCGAGTTGTTGTTACTCTCAAATAACGGCAATAATTGGCAGTTTTCCGATCCGGAACACCTAGAGCAGCTACTTGCCGTGATGCGGCCCTTTAAGGCTAAAGGCGACGTTGAAGGGGTGAACTGGCTAGTTACCTTAAACGACCAGCCTAAAGTATTGCTGCTTTATGCAGTGCTGCAACAGCATCAAGGTCGTGAAGTATGGTTTATTAATGCATACGAAAATGCTCAAGGATATTCTTACTTAAATCGAATTGAGCAAGAGCAAAAGCTGTTTGCTAACGTGCTTAACTCTATCCCCGAATTCATTTATTTTAAAGACGCAAACGAGCGCTTACTCGGTTGTAACCAAGCTTGGGCGGGTTTTCATGGCTTAAAACCCGGAGAGCTGGCCGGAAAGCGCTTGAGTGATTTTTTAACCCGTAACGAGTTAGAGCGTACTCAGCATTACGATCGACAAGTACTCGCTGGAGAACAATGCCAACACACCGAGTGGTTTAGTGCCCCCGATAGCCGACAAATCTTATTACAAAACCATGTTTATCCGCTGCGTAATCAACAAGACGAAGTGACCGGTGTGCTGAACGTTTCTTACGACGTGACTAAGTGGCATGAGTTAAACCGTAAGTTAGAACAAGAAAACCAAAACCGGGTGAGTTCAGAGCGGGAATTAGGGCGACAAAACAACCTGATTCGCACGGTATTTAATTCTACTCCCGATCCACTCGGCTTTATTGATGACAAAGGCCACTTTATTGGTGGTAATGAACCGTTCGCCAAAATGTTTAACTACACCAGTGACGATTTACTGGGTAAACACATTACCGAAGTGCTGAGCGAAGAACAGCTAGAGCAACACCAACACCAAAATAGCCAAATTTTGACAGATGGAAAACCAATCCGTTACGAAGAGTTGGTGTATCTAGATGATGGCCATCAAATTTGGTACGAGGTGATTAAAGGCCCTTACTTTGATGATGTGAGTGGCGAACGTGGGATTATCTTCATCACGCGTGATGTTACCGAGCGTAAAGCCACAGAGCAGCAACTGGCTGATGCGATTATGCAGTTGCAAGAATTAAGCTTTATCGACAGCCTAACTCAGGTGGCTAACCGCCGAAGTTTTGATGAAAAACTCAGCCAACTTTGGCTGACTCATCGCCGCGAGAACCTTGAGTTAAGTTTGCTATTACTTGATATCGATTGCTTCAAACAATACAACGATAATTATGGTCACCAGCAAGGTGATGAAGCGCTGCGCCAAGTAGCTAAACTGATTAGCCGCTCGGTAAAACGTGGCTCAGACTTAGTGGCGCGCTACGGCGGCGAAGAGTTTGCTATTTTATTGCCACACACCGGTGCCGAGGGAGCGAGAAACATCGCCGAAAATGTGCTTAAGTTTATGGCTGAAGCAAAAATCCCTCATGAGTATTCGGAAGCAAAAGAGATTGTTACCGTGAGCATAGGGGTGGCCACGGCAATACCTGAACAAGGTATGGATTATGGCGAGCTAGTAAGAGTGGCTGACTTGCAATTGTATCGGGCTAAACACCAAGGTAAGGCAAGGTATTGCAGCGTTGGAGACAGTTGCAGTGAGAGCTTACCCAACACTTAATCACTCACTTAGTCGCTGAAGTAACAAAGGCATTTCAAATAGAAATGCCTTTGTTGTTTTAGTAAGCCTGATAACCTTGGGCAATGCCTTTAGTGACTACACTCACTGCGTCATGCGCATGTAAGCTTTCTAAGTGATTCACTCGTACCCAAAAATCGGCGATGTCTTGAGTTTGATTTAGGGTGTGTTGTAAGCGGCGGGCCGCATCTTCACAAAACATTAAGTTTTGCCCATTTAGGCGAGCAAACTCTTGTTCGTCTTCACGTTTAACAGCCGCTTGTACCGGCGTTTTTAGGCTGTTTTCTACCGCATCAATTAAGCTAATGAGCGGCAAGTCACTGGCTTGTTCACTTAGCTTCACTTTGATTTGAGCAATACTGCGCTGGCTGTGAGGCGTGGCTACTATGCCTTCGCTACTGCCTAGCCATTGATGTACTGCTTCGCCAGATACCTGTTGCTTACCAAATTTGTCGGCAAAGGCTTCTTGAATGAGTTGTCTAGACAAGGCCGCCGAACACGGGCAGGTGGATGAATAAGGAACGTCTACTGATAACTCAATATCAGTGAGGCCTTGGCGGCGAGTGGCTTTTATTTGGGTGGGGTAGGCTTTCCAACCCGTTTTGCCCGACAGTAAAGATTGTCGACGCAGGTGGTAGTCAAATTTGAAGCTAACTTGCGCCTGGTCACTTAATTCTTGATGACTCTCAATAAACTGATCCAAAACGTGGCCCAATCCCGCATAATCCAATACGTCTTGGTTAGACAGTTGATCCAGTATCAAATAAAGGCGCGACATATGAATGCCTTTCGCCTGTGGGTCATCCAAGCTAACAAAGGCTTCAATGTGAGCACTAACGCGACTAGGCGCTTGGTCTTCAAATGCCAACATAATCGGCATTTCAATTTGACTCATGCCTACCCAATCCAATTTACCTTCGGTTTGGGCGCGGCTTGAATTCGCTATGTCAGGCATTACAGTAGACATGCACTTAGTACTCCACAGGCTTAATGCGCAAGACAACTCACTTAGCGCATTGGGTTTACTCGAAAAAAAGATGGGCTGTTATACCATAAAACCTAGTTTAATATTAACCATCTTTATCCTATGGATTTGATGTCAGTAGCCTTGGTTACTGTCTGTAAGAAAAGGAATCGGCTGGAATGACGCCTCTTAAGAACTTAGCCACTTATTATGTTCATCTATTATCTCGACTCGGCATCGTTAAATTCAGTATCAGCTTAGCCAGCGCGGTTATTTTGGTCGCCTTAGCGATACAAATGAGTGTGACCTTTGCGCTTACCGGACAAGTTTCGGCGGTTGATCTTATTCGCTCGGTGTTTTTTGGTTTGATTATTACTCCTTGGGCGGTGTTTTTTATGTCGGTGGTGGTGGAGCAAATTGAGGACTCACGGCAGCGCTTAAGTAAGATGATCCGCAAATTGGAGAAAATGCGGGCGCGTGATTTACAGTTAACCAATAAGCTTAAAGCCAACATTAGCCAGCTTAACAATGAAATTGATGAGCGAGAAAAAGCGGAAGCGGCACGTGGCCAAGCCATTCGCAACCTTGAGCAAGAGGTGAAGCAACGCCAACAAGCTCAGCAAGAGCTAGAAGAGCACTCCGCTTTGCTGCGCAGCTTCATTGATAGCTCGCCAGACTTAGTTTATTACCGAAATGAACAAGGTCAGTTTTCTGGCTGTAACTTAGCGTTAGAGCAGCTAGTAGGGCGCTCGGAGAAAAAGCTCATCGGCTTAACCCCTTATGACGTTTATCCAGAAGATATCGCCGACAAGATTGTCGAAACCGACCATCAAGTGTTTGATAACGATGAGCAGCTTACATACGAACAATGGCTGGAGTACCCCGATGGCCGCAAAGCCTTTTTTGAGCTGCGTAAAGTACCGTTTTATGGGCGCAACGGTAATCGCTTAGGCTTACTGGGTTTTGGTCGGGATATTACCGAGCGCATGGCTCATCAGGCTAATATTGAAAAAGCCAATCGCGATAAAACCCAGTTTATCTCAACACTGAGTCATGAACTGCGCACGCCATTAAACGGTGTTGTGGGATTAAGCCAAATGTTACTCGACACTCCGCTCGATGATGCGCAGCGCAAACATGTAAATACTATTTTGCTTAGTGCCACCACCTTAGGGAATATTTTCAACGATATTATTGATTTAGATAAGCTCGACCGTCGCCGTTTTGCGGTTTCGTTAGAACCTATGGACTTTAAAGCTCTGGTCACTGACATCGAAACTTTGACCGAGATGCAGTTGCAAAGCAAAGGCCTCGATTTTGTGTTTGAACAAATCGGCCCTATCCCTTCAAGCATAGTGGGGGACCCAACCCGCTTGCGCCAAGTATTGTGGAACCTTACGCATAATGCCGTGAAGTTTACTGAAAAAGGTGAGGTTGAGCTTACCGTTAAAGCACAGGCAATAGATGAGCAACAGGTACAGCTAGATATTAGTATTCGAGATACAGGGCCGGGTATTCCTGAAGATCAATTAGAACAAATTTTTGCCATGTACTATCAGGTAGAAGGCAGCAAATCGGCCACTGGTACAGGGATTGGTTTGTCGGTGTCGCGCCAACTGGTTCGGGCTATGGGCGGAGATATTTCTGTGACGAGCGATGAGGGTGAAGGCTCTTGTTTTACCGTGAGTTTAGTGGTGAAGCTTGACGCGATTCCTGATGAAGCGGAACAAATTGATCACCCACCATTAGAAATTTTGCTGGTGGAAGACGTAGAGTTAAACGTCACTATTGCTAAAGCACTGCTAGAGAAACTTGGCCACTATGTTGTGGTTGCCATGACCGGTAAAGAAGCGCTAGCGGCCTTTGAACCAGACATGTTTGACTTGGTTTTACTCGATATTCAACTGCCTGATATGACCGGTTTTGATATTGCCAAGCAATGGCAGCAGCAATATCAGGCAGCAGATTTGCCGCCATTGGTCGCGCTAACGGCTAACGTAGTAAACAGCAAAAATGAGTTTGCTAAAGCCGGCATGGTAGATGTGATTCACAAGCCCATTAACCAAAATGCAGTGGTGCATTGTTTTAATCAGGTATTTGCGATTGGTGAAGAAGCAGTCGTCGAAGAAGTTATCAGCCCTAAGCAAGCCTTGAGCCGCAGCTCATTACCGATACTTGATTTAGATTTGGTGGAGCAGTTTTGCGATACCATTGGGGTGAAAGTGCTGAACGATAGTATTAACCTGTTTAAGCAGGTGATGCCAGATTACATGAAAATCTTAGAAAGTAATTTATTTGCCAAAGACCAAGATGGTATTGCCTCGGAAGCGCACAAAATTAAAGGTGCGGCAGGGTCTATTGGCTTAGCGAGGATCCAACGTTTAGCCAATAAGATTCAATCGCCAGAGTTACCGGCTTGGTGGGATAACGTAGAAGATTGGATACTTCAATTAAGCCATGATTACCCAGAAGACCTAAAGCTACTAGATAAAGCCATTGGTGACTATTCCGCATCTGTCGATTAACTCACTATGCCCTAGTTAACAGCGCTAATAGGTATTAAGCGCTAGGCTAGGTTCACTAGCAGTAAAATCATTACTGGGCAGAGCAGGCTCAAGATAAAGCCGCTAGCGATGGCGGCAGGCACTAATTGGTTGCCTCCCGCACGTTGTAGCATAGGCAATGAAAAGTCCATGGCGGTTGCGCCGGCGTAACCGATAGTCGCCGCTGGCGAGCGCTGCATTAAACTGGGAATAAGCAGCAGAGTAATTAGCTCTCTACTCAAATCAGCAAAGAAAGCGGTGCTACCAATCAGTGGTGTTGTGGCTTTACTCAGCAATGCACCTGATAAAGAGTACCAGCCAAATCCACTACTCATGGCTAAACCTATATTTAGTGGCAAATCAAATAAGTAAGCGGTGAGTGCGCCTGCAGGCAGTGAACTAGCCACTACCACTAGCGCAATGATTAAACCACGCCGATTGAGTACTAATTGACGCAAGCTAATGCCAGCACTGCGCAGCTCAATACCGATGCAAAAGATTAAGATGATTAACGCGTATTCTGCCAATACTGATTGGGCGGGTAGGTTTTTTTGGTAGCTTATGCCTGCTAATAAACCAACCACTAATAATGCAATCAGCACTAGCGGTTCTTTAAACATGGCCAACTTGCTATTGCTTTTTCGATGCTGAGGCTCTGCCTTAGGCATGGCTAAGTAGCGGCCCACAAAATACAAAGCAGAAAGGTTGAACACCAATAGCAAGCCGACTAAGGTGGCTGCTTGGCTAAATAACTGAACAATGTTTTGCCCAAGATTCTCGATAAAGGCTAAGCCGTAGCCCATTAAAAATAAGATCAGGTACAACATCCAGCTACTTAGTCGGCGAACAGAAGCCAAAATGGCGGGATGTTTTATAGGAATGACATACCCTACAATTAATGCACCTAAAATCATTAATAAGCTGCTATACATCTCTGTGTCCTTACTCAAGCGGAGCTGAAATATAGCAGCAAAATGAAACTCTCACCAGTGAACAACTAGCGCATGGTGTCGACAGTATTTTGTAGAGGATTATTTTTTATTAGCAGAACGAAAAGGCAGGCTAAGTAAACCGCTAAGTTGTTGGTTATCCTCAGCCTTTGGCCAATGGCTTAAACCAAAACGAAGATCAGAATGGCCTTGCTGAGGCTGTGCCACATAGCTATTAAACAGGCGGTCCCAAATGGAAAGGTTAAAGCCGTAGTTTGCATTGTGTTCATGGCGAAACCGCGAATGGTGTACTCGGTGCATATCAGGAGTGACCAGTAGCGTTCTGACAACGGCATCTAACTTAAGCGGCAGTTTTAAGTTGCTGTGATTAAACATCGCCATGCCGTTAAGGATGACTTCAAACAAAAATACCGCCATTACTGGTACACCCAGCAACACAATAAAGCCAAGTTTAATCAGCATTGATAGCACTATTTCAATGGGATGAAAGCGCAGGCCTAAGCTAACATCGTAATCTGGGTCGACATGGTGCATGCGATGTACTCGCCATAGCAGCGGTAAAGCGTGAAATAAACGGTGTTGCCAATAAATGGCGCAATCTAGTAATACAATCGCTATGGGGATGCTTAAGTAAGGAGATAAGCGGAGTTGATTGAGTAAACCCAACTGGTGTTGAGCGGCCCAATGGGCGAGGGCTAGCGTTCCGATGGGAAAAATCAGTTTAATCACTAAGCCATTAATCATTATTAAGCTTAAATTGGCTGGCCAACGTTGTTTGCGAGAAATAACCCGAGTATGCCTAGGCCAGAAGACTTCTAGCAGCATAAAAAGAACTAATAAACTGGCGAAGATAATGAGTCGCCACAGATCGAGAGATTGCATAAGTCGAAGTATACTAAGCGTCATTGAAACAACAAGTAAAGCTACGCTAAAATGACAATAATCAAAATAAGGGAATTGACTCTTATTTGAGGAGAGCAACATGGATTTACAAAATTGGTTAAAAACCGCAGCTCAATCCTTCGATATGCAACTTGGCATTATTAGTCGTATTCAAGACAACCGTTATGAAGTGTTGGCCGCATACTCCAGCCTGGATTTAGTTAAAGCGGGTGACGAGTTTCCAGTGGATATGACCTATTGTGCTGATGTAGTTAGCAAAGCCCAAATAATGGCCTATCATCAAGTAGGGGCAATGACCGAGATGTGTTTGCATCCTTGTTACCAAGCTATGCACTTAGAAAGCTATATAGGCACGCCACTTTTGATTGATGATTGTATCGTCGGTACCCTTAACTTTTCATCCCTAGAGCCCAGAAAACAAGGATTCTCAGAGAAAGATAGGGAAAAAATTCAACAACTAGCGGCTGAATACCTAAATTTTTCTAATTCTCAAGTTGATTAAACTTGTTAAAGAATTTACATTTTGTTCCCCTTTTTTGATAGCGATAACAATCTACACTTTTAGAGCAGGCTATTTTCTTTGTTTGCTTTAGTATTATTAAGTAATTGTAAATCCTGCTTCAGGGAAGAACATAGTATTTATATGAGTGATGACTGAGCCGTATGACGAGCCCAAAAACCGATATTCGAACTATCGAGATTGATGCCTTAAAAAAAGGCATGTATGTGGTCTCTATTACCAGTCAATCTGGAAAAACCAGCGTAGCCCAATCAGGCCGAATTACCCAAGCCGAACAAGTAAAGTTACTTAAACGCAAAGGGGTAAAAGTGGTGTCGGTAGATTGGTCTCGTAGCGTTTTTGAAGATGATAGTTCCCAACCAAAAACCACCGAAATTAACTCCGCGAGTAGTAAGGTTAAGAAACTTAGCGGCGAAAGCGAAAAGCTTGCCGCCAAAAAGTTGTTTAACGAAGCCAAAAGTTTACAAACTAAATTTTTTAGGCAGCTACAACAAGGCGAACCCATCGACATTGAGCCGATGGAGCGTGCCGCAGAAGGCTTAATTGACTCTTTAGAAAACCAAAGTGGTGCGATGTTGTGTTTGGCTAAAATTAGAGCCAAAGACAAATACCTTATGGAACATTCCCTAAATGTGGGCATGTTGCTGGCTTATTTCGGCCGTTCATTAGATATGAACAAGGCGGTGCAAAAGCAATTGCTTATGGGTGGAATGCTGCACGATATAGGTAAAATTAATACGCCTGACGAAATCCTGCATAAACCTGGCAAACTCACCGACGACGAATTTGTCATCATGCGTGAGCATGTTGTACACAGCCATAATATTCTTAAGGCGCAGGAAGGCATTAGCAAAATCATGCTGGAGATTGCCAGTAACCACCACGAGCGTTTAGACGGCTTAGGTTACCCTAACAAGCTGAAAGGTGAGCAGTTGTCTAGCTACACCCGTATGGCCAACATTGTGGATTGTTACGACGCTCTCACCGCTGACCGTGTATATAAAAGTGGTATGCCACCTACAGCGGCGTTCCGTATCTTACTGAGTGGAGTAGGCACGCAGTTTGATAAAGTGTTAATTGAGAAATTTATTCGCTGTATGGGGGTTTACCCAGTAGGCACTTTAGTGAAACTCAAATCCAAGAAATTGGGTGTGGTGGTTGAGCGTAATGAGCTGAAACCCTTACAGCCCATTATTAAACTGGTTTTTAATGTCGCCACAAATACTCATACTGAGGTTAAACTTATAGATTTAAGCAAGTACAGCCATGAAGAAATTGAGGGCGCAGTATCGCCCAGGGATTATGGTATTTCTTTAGACCGGTTTCTTGCAGAATAGAAAAAGGGTTAGCTGCTAGGCTAACCCTTTTAGTATTAGTGGTGATGCTTCATCTTGTGCATTACTTTCTTTACTGGTACCAGCAGTTGTTGTTGGCTGCCATCAGAAAATTTGAGAGTTAGCTGCAACTCTTCGCCTTCTTTAAACGGTATCTGCAAATCAAACAACATTAGGTGTAAGCCGCCGGGCTTAAGCTCCACCATTGTGTTGGCTGCTACTTTTATTTCCTTTACTTGGCGCATTTTCATCACATCGCCATCCATCAACATTGTATGCAGTTCAACCCGCCCTGCCGCAGGCGTCGCTGCAGCTACCAAGCTAATGTCTTGGTCTCCGTGGTTATGCATGCTTAGAAAAATAGCGCTTGTGGGAGCATTGGGTGGGGTGGCGCGGGCATAAACCTCTTTAACTGCTATTGAGCTTTCAGCAGCAACACTATAAGTACTGAATAAGAGGCTGATAATTAGCAAAAACGGTCGCATAAATAGTCCTTGTTATTGAGGGAGTAGCTGCTGAATTTTGGTGACAACAGGAGCTGGGTCTAAGGTATGAGGAACTTTGGCTAACAGTTCTCCATCCGCATTGAGAAAATAAAAGAAAGAGCTGTGGTCTACGCTGTATTCAAGTTGTGAATCAGGGGTTTCTACGTATTTGTAATAAACCCCTAAGGCTTGGGTTAAACCTATAAGTTGCCCTTCTTGTGGGCTTAAACCAACAATGTCTGGGTGAAAGTAACCAGCGTAAGTGCTTACCGTAGCTGGGTCATCCCGTTTAGGGTCAACACTAACAAACAAGCTTTGTAGTTGCTGGCGTTGCTCTTCAGACACTTCTTGTAAGGCTGCACTCAATATTGCCAGTGAAGTAGGGCAAACGTCAGGGCAATGGGTAAAACCAAAATAAGCGATATAGAGCTTTTTGTCGGCACTAAGCTGGCTAAAACGGCCATCACTGCTTTCAATCTTAAATAGACTGGTTGGTACAGTTGCAATCACTCTGGCTGAAGCGGTTTGTGTAGAGGGTTCAGGCGGGGCTGAGAACCATTGAAAGCTCATTACACCAGCCAAACCGCTGACAATTATCACTGCTATCCATGCTAGGTATTTCATTGACTATCCACCTCAAAACTTAGGGCCACAGGACGTTTAGGATCAAGTGACACAATTTCAGCGCGCCAGCGCATTTTTCCAGTATTACAAATGGGCAGCAGCAAGTCGGCTTGGTACAGTCCATTGTCATTGGGCTCTAAACTGACACTGACTTCACCCATGTACATCTCAACGCCTTGCAAACTAAGCGTTAATGGTGGCGGGTTTGACTGACTAGTACTGAGCTGTATTTGTTGCACTAACATTGCTGGCAAGCTATTCGTTGGCAGCTGTAGTTGCCATTGTTGATCGGCGACTTGCCATTCACAGCTTGCGTTTTGCAATTGTTCACAGTGACTAAACTCAACACTAGCTAATTGCTGTTGTTGCCAGTAACTAATACCTAATCCAAGGCCAAATGCGCCAGTAATTACTGCTAATACCAGTAACAATTTTTGAATTAAACCAGTCATTTATGCTTCCATTGCGCCGCTAAGTTTACGCCACTACTACAGGTAGAGCTAATCTACTCTGCTTGAATTAATCTCTCAAGCCTTAATAATTAAATAGCCTTAGAGTGAGAACTATTTATGATTTACTGGGTCTGCTAATAAAAGGGAGGGTTTATGCAAAACAAGTTTTTCCGTTGGTCTAGCGTGCTGTTACTGAGCTTTGTGCTAGCGGGTTGCGGTATGCGTTTTGTGTACAACAACCTTAGTTGGTTAGCCTATTGGTATATCGACGACTATGTGGATATGAATAGCGAGCAACGCGCAGTATTCAAACCCATGCTTAGTCAGTGGTTAGACTGGCATCGTGGAGAACAACTACCGATTTACTTAGCCCAATTGAAGCTGTTTAGGGCGCAAGTCAACAATGGCATTAGCCAACCACAGTTGCTTGAGCAAGTTGATGCGTGGCGTGAACACTATCGTGTTTTGGCCTCTTACGTATATCTTGATGTTGCTCAACTGGCGCAAACGGCTTCTCAGCAGCAACTTAACGATTTTATGAGCAAACTGGCTGAGCAGCGAGATGATGCCGATCGTCAACAAAGTCATTACGACTACCGCGTTGAGCACTTATCTAAAAGCGTTGATCGTTGGTTAGGTAGTGTAAGCCTCCAGCAAGAACAAGTTATTCAGCAAGTGGCTAAGCAGTTGATTGATACGCGACCAGACTGGCATACGGTGCAAAGCAAATGGCAGCAGTATCTAGCCTTTTCATTGGGACAACAGCGTACAAGTGATAATTTTGAACAGCAGTTCTATGTATTAATGGTTAACTCTGAGCAGCTGTGGCCACCAGGATTAACGGAAAGACTCAAGCAAAATCAAGTATTGTGGGCGAGTAGTATGAGCGAGGTACTTGCGCTGGCTAATAAAAAACAAAAGCGTCATATCTTGGCTAAGATAGACGCTTTTATTGACGACGTGCAATCATTGCTTGAAGACAAGTCGGAGCCAGTTAAACCTGCCGTGGTAGCAGGTTTAATTGAACAGTTTGCTGTTAAGCAGCCACTTTTAGTGGCGAGCTGTTGTCTTGGCGAAACTGCACTGGGCGACCAACAGGCAAAATAGTACGGCCATATTCTGCGTTCAGTACTTGAGCCATCGCAAAGTAGATAGCCGATAAACCACAGAAGATACCTTCGAAGCCAGCAATAGTGCCAATCAGCTCACTGCCAGTAAAATCACGTAGTGCAAGCAATGCAAACAAAATGGTTAAGCTACCAAATACAACTTGTTTAGCGGTTGGGTAACGCAATGAACCAACAAACATAAACGCAGTGAATAAGCCCCATAGTGCTAAATACCAACCCATAAACGCATGTGGGCTTGGCTCTGCTAGGCCCATCTTAGGCATGATTAACAAGCCAACTAGGGTTAGCCAAAATAAACCGTAAGAGGTAAATGCGGTAGTACCAAAAGTATCACCACGTTTGAAACACATAATGCCAACAATTACTTGTGACAAACCACCATAGAAAATGCCCATGGCCAAAATCATTGCATCAATCGGGAAAAAGCCAGCATTGTGAATGTTCAGTAAAACGGTGGTCATACCGAAACCCATTAATCCAAGTGGTGCTGGGTTAGCGGTAGTAGTATTGCTCATAGTATGTGATTCCAATAAAAAGGTGAAAAAGCGCTCGGCTTAAACGGGTGTGCATTATCTGAGCGAGCTTAATCTATCGATGTGATCTAGATCAATCTTTTCTTGGGTTTTTTGTTAAATTGTATGACTAATTAATTCCACCTTTTGTAAACCCTAAAATACAGACAAGGACTTAGCCTAAAATATGCCACATTGCATCGTTGAGTATTCCAAAGATCTTCCCGCTACATTCAATATTGAGCAGGTACTTTTAAGCCTGTTCGAGGTATTAAAAGACAGTGCCGAGTTTGAAGAAGCATCAATAAAACTACGTGCGATTGCTTACCCAGATTTACTAAGCGGTTTAGATGAACATAGCTTTGTACATGTTCGCCTGCACATCTTATCGGGGCGAAGTACTGCACAAAAGCGGGCGTTAACGGAGGCAATGGTTGAACATTTGTCACCTCAGCTAAACATGGTGAAAAGCTTAAGCGCTGAAGTGGTGGATATTCAGCGCGAAAGTTACAGTAAGCGAGTTATTTAGTTGGTTTTGTCTAATGTAAATTTGTCGAGCAAGGTGAGGCGAGTTAAGGCCAGTTGGGTAGGGCCTTGCTGTTGCTGGATAAAACGCAAACAGCCAATTTCACAAAACGCCAAGTCACTAGCCACTGGATAGAGGTTAAAGCTAAGTTCGTTGTCTTGTAAATCTTTGCATAACAAACGGAGGCCTTGTGCTTCGCAGTTTGCGATGGTGACGTAGTCTTGCTGATTGCCATAGTCTCCAGCGAGTGCGCTAAGGTCTAGTTGTTGGTTGGTGGGTAAGTGGTAATCGCTATTGTGCTGCTCAAACATCCAAGTCCAAAAGCTAGGGCTGTTATAGAGGTCTTGCCAAATGTTATGTGGGTGCTGCGGATACCAAGTGGTTTGCAGCATGGCTTGGCGTGGCATGTGGGCGAGCTTTTCGGCTAATTCCAATGAAAACTCAGCCGGAATCACTTCATCTTTAAGCCCATGCGCTAACCAAATAGGTAAGTGGTTAAGGCGTTGGTAGAGCTCTTCGCATACCGGTCGCGGTGGCGTTTTTAGCGACCAAGGTGCCAAACGGTTTGGATCTCCCGCGGCCAACACACTTAGCGCGGCAAAGCGCCTTGGTTGAGCCAGGGCTAGATTCATTGCGCCAAATCCACCCATGCTTAAACCACTTAAATAGATGCGGTTTTTGTCGATGTTAAATTGTTGCTCAATTTCATCGAGCAAGCTAATGAGCTCGGCAATCGCCCAGCCTTCTCGACCCTCGGGTACATGTGGGGTGATGCAAATGGCGTCTAGGTGATGCTGCTGTAGATAGGCATTTGGCCCAAATTCTAACAAGTGCTGTATGTCTTGGCCTATTTCACCGCGACCATGTAAAAACAACACTAAAGGATAAGCGGTATTAGAGTCTAACTGACTAGGCTGACTTACAAGGTATTGGTAGGAAGGACGCTGCTGATGAGTATGTTGCTGAACCGAGAGAGTATGAGAATGCGCTGAGTTCACGTTAAGCTCCTTTTTGCTTAATACCTAACGTGAACCATCATAGCGAGATAAAACGATTAAAAATAGAGACGAACCACCGATTCCACAACACAAGCAGGGCGACGACAACCCTCAATTTCAACGGTAATCTCTTTTACCAACTCTAAACCACGTTTAATTGGCGATACACGGGTTAAACGGGTGCGGGCACGAATGCGGTTGTTCACTTTTACTGGGTAAGGGAAGCGAACTTGGTTAATCCCGTAATTCACCATCATTTTAGCCGAAGGGTAAAGCGGCTTGTCTGGATCTACGCTCTCGGTTAAGGCTGGCAATAAAGACAGAGTAAGAAAACCGTGGGCAATGGTTGATTTAAAGGGGGATTCTTCAGCCGCGCGTTGAGGATCGGTATGTAACCACTGATGATCTTTCGTCACATCGGCAAACTGATTGATTCGGTCTTGAGTGACACTTAGCCATTCACCAATATGAATCTCTTCGCCTAACTGCATCGATAACTCTTCTAGCAGCGCTTCAGCTTTTGGATGTAACTCAATCGTTTCTTTAAAGCTTGCTTGTTGCTCGCCATTGGAGCTTAGCTGGTGCTCTTTTACCCAGTTAACTAATTGATGGTGATGGGCTTTATTAAGAAACTCTATCCAATAATCACGAATGGCTGGAGACAACCAATCTTTAAGTTCAAATGGATTTTGAGCCAACATTTCACGTTTTTTCTTAATAAAATCAACTACTTTCATCTTTAATTCCTAATACATCTAGGCTCAACTGTGGGCATATTCTAAGATAATCGACTAATCAGTCAAATAAATCTGTCGGCTATCTGTCAGTAACTGTATTCAAATATAGGCACAGTCGATCTAGTCGGCAAGGCTGTGACTAAGCAAATTAGTCACAGTAGACAATAGTTTAGCTGATTATCTCAGCCAAACTTGCAGGTCGCGAACAATTCTATTACCACTAAAAATGGGATGTGGATCTTCGATTGGGTCTAGCGCAAAGTAATCGCGTTGTTCTTCTGGCAAGGCGTGATAACTGCCCCACACTTGATAGAGCCACGCTTCGGCATCCCAAGATAATTGCTGCTGCTGATAATACTCTAATGCAGTTTTCCCTGCAGCGCTTTCTATAACGCCGAGTAAGTAATCCTCAACGTCTTGCTTAATCCTTTGCTCTTGCAAAGAGAATTCATCAACACTGGCGAGAGAGACAGCATGCTCAGGCTCACCATCAAGTTTATTGGGTTGTCGCTGTAAGTGAATTTGGCTTACTGCATGCAGTAAGTCTTGTTCGTGTTCAGGGTTGTGAATATCAACGCTGGCGCTGTTAAGTAAGGCAGGTGCTTGGTTGAATAAGCTCGCAACGTCTACCTGATTGGTGGGATCTTGTGGGCTAAAATCTGGATGCTGAGCATGAAACAGCTGCAAGCCTTTTAGCAAACGAGATTTACCGCGTAGCTCACGAAAACGTCCTAATAAGGTCAGCAGTCGCGTCTGTACCACCGCCAGTTCTTGAGTGCAGTCAAATACTGCTTGGCTTAAGTTAATTGCTAATACTCGGCGCAGTTCCCGAATATCACCAGCAATTTGGCTCAAGGTATCAAAGTTTAGCAGCGATAAACTGTCGAGCAATTCCCCCACTTGTTGTTGAGCCAGTTCGTTCTCGCGAATTTTTGCGCTTAAGCTTGGTACATAACCAAACTCATTATTAATACGGCTCCAAAGCACCCTAGAGCTGTGTCGCAAGCTTTCGGTAAGGCTATAGCTATGTTCGTTCAAATCACTGAGATAAACGTCTGCAGCGGCTAAGTCACCAATGTGTAGGGCTTCTTTATAATGCGCGGCGAGGGTTTTAATTGTTTCTAGGCGTGAACCAACGTTGGCGTCAATTTGGCGATTACGAGTATCGCTTAGTGCTTCTTCGAGCAATGAGCGCAGGTTTGAGCTTAAAATCAAACCTTCGTCGGCAGAAGGGCGCCAAATAACCCCGGCTTTAAGCAGTGACTCAACTTGTTTGCTATCAAGTTTGGCTTCATCCAACTTGCCGTTCACATAAGCATGCATCAAGCTCTCGCCATGGCGAGCCAGTAGCTTAAATAGTTTTAACCCGGCTTGTTGCAGGTGTTGGTTCACAGTAGTGGCTCCTGCTGACCAATCGCATCCATGGCTTGCTGTTCTAAGCCTAAACCTTCGGCTTCATCAATAAAGCTGATCACTTCAAAAATGTAATCCACTTTTGCTGTGGCAATATAAATTTGCTTTTCTTGGTTAGGGCGCACCAAATAGCCTTGCTCACATAGCCGTTTAAAAATCTGTTTTAATTGGCCGTCAACTTGCGTGCTAGTAGAGCCAAACAACCTATATTGGGAAATTTTAGCTAACTGCTCTCGCAGTGCTGGCGTATCTTCCACTACGGTTTGCAGCTCACTTAAACGTAAAGCGACACCTGCGCTAATGGGGGCGTCTTGGCCCTGGGCTTCTTGGCTCAGAATTAGCCACTCGGTGAGCGGCAATAAGCTACCGGCAATATCACTAAATTGTTGGCTAATCACTTTGTGTTCGCTATCGCCTAACTCGCGATAGGCGCAAAAATACAATTCGCCTTCGCAAGCGCTAGCTAAACGGCGGTTAAGTACATGCAAGTGGCTATCGATACGTTCGCGGTTGGCTTCTTGTGCCAAAAAGGCATAACCATCTTCATCGCTAATTTGGCAAATAAACTGCCCGCTTAACAAGGCTTCTAATACTCGGCCAGTTTCGCTCATGCCGGTGGCGCTTAGTTTGCTCATAGTTCGGCCTCGCTAGCAGCTTGTTGGGTGGCTTTAGCGGCTTGCGCAGCTTTAATTTTTTCTTTGAGTAAGTTTACCCGTGGCTGCACCACCTGAAGCTGACGCTTCTCGCGGTTAATAATGTAGCGGTGGGTAAATAAATCTAATACTTCAGATTCTGGATTAGGGAAGGCGCCTAAAATACGAATTTGGTTATGGTCACAGGCATCAAAAATCTTCTTCACATTGCTTTGGTGCAAGGTGCCTAGTTCATCTATCGGCCAGTGAATATAAGTATCAGCGTTGCCACGTAATAAGCGAGTAAAGGCCAATAAAAACTTACACAAAATAAGGTAGGCCATACCATGACTACTGGATTCGTTGAGTTGGCGGTCGGTTCTAATCACCAAATCGCTGTTGCCTTCACGCAAGGTAAGTTCAATCAGCAATAAGCGAGAAACGCCCTCTTTAAGCGCGCTACGGCCAATAATGTCTAAGGCAACACGCATGCTGTTGGCGTAGTCTTCGTTTGGTAATTGGTTAAAGCCTTGTTGCTGCCAGCGCTGGAAGTTATCTACAAAAGCTTTTAGCTCGTCCCAAAACTCTAGCTCGCTAATTTTAGAGCGAATAATTACTGCAGAATCAGACACTCCATCAAGGCTTAAATCTTCACCAATTTCGCGTGTAATACGGCGGCTTTGGCTAAGAATGCGTTGGTCGATGTCGCTCAAGTTCTGGTAGAAACTGCTAATGCTCATACCTAGGTTGCGGCCATGGTCGATCAGCCCTTGTACTTTTTGTGGCACTAAACCGTTCAGCAGTTCTGATAAATGCGGCACCAGCTCACGATAAGCGAGAGTAGGTTCACCGTCTTCGCTGTGTCTACGACAAGCGGCGCGCGAGCGTTCCCAGGTTTCACTAAGATCAGAGCTCGCTTGCTGAGCTAATAGGCTATCGAAGTGACGTACCGACTCATTTACTTGTTCTAGTTGTTGGTTACGTTGCTGAATTTGCTGCTCAGCTTGGCGAGTTCGTTCTGCGGCAGACCCACCGTTGCCGTCGCCCTCAGCTTTATGCTGCGGATGAGCAACTAAGGCCAACTGCTTTATTTTGCGTAATAGGTTCTGAGTGTGTGCATGTTGATGCTGTACTTGCTCAAGCTGTTGTTTGAGCTGGCTTAGGCTAGCTTGCTGAGTATCTCGCTGTTGCTTGTAGGTAGCGAGTTGCTCATTAAGGGCTTGTTTGGCGGTGCTTTGTTCTTGGCGAGCTTTTGCCAGTGCATCATTAAGCTGAGGTTTTTGATTTAGCCAGACTTGCTGGTGCCAAATCTTGTACTCGCTCACTTCATCACGATACTGCTCAGCATCTTGAATTTGCTGATTAAGTTGGCGTTTTTGTTTGGCTAAATCAACGATTAATTGGTCGTCTAAACCTTGCGCTTGTAGTTCGCCACGATACCACTGTTCAGATTGCTTTAAGGCTTGTTTAGCCTGAGCTTGGCGCTGGCTTACGGCATCTTGTGCTTGGCTTAGTTGCTCGGCCAGGGCGTCTACTTTTTCTTCCCACCAAGCCATTTTCTCTAACTTGGCTTCTTGATGTTGTTCGCGGATCTCTTCGAGATACTCTTGATGCTGAGACTGCGCGTTTTGCAGGTAGCTTTTAAGTTTGGTCTGCTGCTCGCGCGCTTCACTTTGGCGCTGTTTAAGGGCGCTTGAAAAGCTCTCTTTGAGTAGCTGCTTTTCTTCTTGTAAGCGTTTTAGTTTATCTTCGCTGTTGTGATGAGTGGCCGTGGCTTCGGCTACGCTTAAATCTTGCTGTTGCACTGCTTTGTTGGCTTCACTGAGCTCGGCTTCAGCTTGCTTCAGTTGCTTTTGTGCCTCTTGAAAAGCGTGTTGAACTTGCTCTAGCTGCTGTTTTATTTGCTCTTCGGTGGCGGCGCATTCTGGCGCTTCAATGGCTTTTAAATCGACCGCAAGGCCAAATACGCTATTGCTGTTGTCATCGCTGTGAGGTTTTAAATCACGGCGGTTTAGCAGCTCTGGATTGATCAGCTTACCAATGCTTTGTTCCCACTGAGGGTGTTCGCTGCGTAAGTGAGCTAATAAGCTGCCATCGGCCGGCTGTAAGCTGTCTTTTAAGGCGCTAAGTTTACCCTCTAGTTGGCGACTATTTTGGCTGGTGCTAGCAAGTTGCTGGTCGGCTTGCTGGCGTTGCTGCTTAAGGGCTTGCAGCTGCTCTGAGTGTTGGCGTAATTGGCCAGATAATAGTTGCTGTTGCTGGCTGGCTTCATCAAGGCGATTATCCATGATGTTAAGCTGGCGGCTTTCATCTTCGGTATAACCCATTTGCAAGGTGCCAGCTTCTAGCTGGGCCAGTTCCAACTGGTGCTGATGTTGCTGTTGCTGAAATTTGGTTTCTAGCTGGCTTAACTGCGCTTGCTGCTGTTGTTGCTCGCTACTCAATTCTGCTTGCTGTTGTTGTTTCTCTTGGTTTAACTGCTGCTGTAACTGGTCTTTGTTTTTGTGCAGTTTGTTTAACGCGGTGTTTAACTGCTCGTTAATCTCGCTTTTACGCTGATTAAAGTGAGCTTCAATATCGCTGTGCTGCTCGGTGAGTAGCTGGTGGCGCTCGCTTACTTCGCGAACCTGTTCACGCCATTGTGGCAGTTGCTCAACGGCTTTAAGCGCTGCTTCAATCTGTTTGTCTTGCCAAGCTTGGTAATCATCTTCGATGTGATTAAGTTGTTTATCAAAGCTATTTACATCGGCATTGGCGCTAGAGACGGCTTGGTTTAACTGCTCACGCTGGTTTTGCCATTGTTGCTCTAATTCACTGAGTTCATGTTTCAGCTGATTGAGCTGACGTTGCGCTTGCTCATTTTGAGCAAATAGCTCGCTTTCGTCATTTTGTAGGCTGGTATCTAGTTGTAGGAGTTGGGCTTCGCTAGCTAGTAACTGCTGGTGAATTTGCTCAAGCTTTACAAATTTAGGGCGAATAATTTCGAATTGCTGAATTAGACGGGTTTCTTGGATCCAGGCTTGGGCTTTGTTGGCGTCAACCCAAGTGGGTTTTAGTGTCACGCCTTCTTCCTCTAAGATGGCGGCAATCATCGATTTGATGGTTTCCATCTTGCCTTCTTTAGAGTGCACCGCTTTGGCTAATTTTTCGATATGACGTAAGCCGTGTTTAGGGTCACACATGGCAAATTGGCGGGCGTAGGCTTTTAAGTCACTATCGCCAGCATTTTGTAGGCTGCGGTCATTTTGAATAATGGCGCGATATTCACGAGTATTTAAAAAGCGAGTAGTGGCGAGTTGAGCACCATTAAATTCAAGCTTTTTAAGATGTTGGCCAAGCTTCGCCGGGGCTAAAAACCAGGTGCCTTGCTCGTCTTGTTTCTCAACAAAGTCTTCGAGCACAAAAGGTTTGCCAATAAAGCGGTATTTTACCCCTTGGTCTTCACGACCGGACGACAATACCACTTGGGCTTGCTGGCCGTTATATTGCTCATACTCGTAAATGATATAGCTGGCTTCTCGTGGCAAGTACCATCGTTCAAAACTATCACGGGTGCTAGGTACAACTCGGCTAGGGTATTCACCATAGAACACGGGAATAAGACGCTGCAGGGTGGTTTTACCCGAGGCATTGGTTCCACAAATGTTACTGTGTTGGTCGAGTTTTAGTTCTACTACACCGTTAAGGTGAGTATCGATCAAGATGATCCGCAATAAGCCAGACAAAATGCATCCTTTTAATAAGCTAGATAAGCCTACTGTTTAATAAATGAGTAGGCGCCGCCGCTAGGCAGGGCAATAGCCCAGTTTAACCAAGAAAGGGCATGGAGCGAAGTCTTGTGAAGAGTGTTTGCTCAAAAACTGTTAGTTATCACCAAAAAAACAATGTTGTGCTGTTTTCTTGACTAGTTGTTTAACTATTGCAGATTGCTAGCGCTTGTGGAATACTCCTGCGCCCTTGGGTTCTCTTACCCCAATCATCAAAAAGATAGGTCGTAACAATATGTGGTTTTTACAAATAACTGAGGCCGAGCGCCGCAGTGTTCTTATTTTGGCTTTGTTTCACATTGTGGCCATTGCCGCCAGCAATTACTTAGTGCAATTACCCTTCACCATATTTGGTTTTCATACCACTTGGGGAGCGTTTACTTTCCCGTTTATTTTCCTCGCAACAGATCTTACGGTGCGTTTGTTTGGTGCCAGCCGAGCACGTAAAATCATCTTCACTGCTATGTTTCCCGCCTTGTTGGTGAGCTACTTGGTCTCGGTATTGTTTTATCAGGGCGAATATCAGGGTTTAGCGGGCTTATTAGCTTGGAATGGGTTTGTGGCACGTATCGCTTTGGCAAGCTTTCTGGCATATTCGGTGGGGCAGTTACTTGATGTGAAGGTGTTTGACCGCTTACGCCAATTAAAATACTGGTGGGCAGCCCCTGCTGGCTCGAGTGTATTTGGTAACTTGGTCGATACCATTTTGTTCTTTGCGGTGGCCTTTTATGCCAGCAGCGATGCCTTTATGGCGGAACATTGGTTAGAAATTGCTTGGGTAGATTACGGTTTTAAACTCGCGGTGAATATCGCTTTGTTTGTACCTTTATACGGCATGCTACTGCACTTCTTACAAAACCGCTTACAAAGCACAAAAGTGGCGGCGTAAAAAAGAATAAAGCAACCAACAAGCGTTGTTGGTTGCTTGCTAATTAGTTCGCAGCTTCTTGCTGCTGTTTCACTTCAGCGGCGGCTTGTTGCAACATCTCTTCTAGTTTTTTGTGATGACCTTTAGCGACCATTGCGCTGGCTAAGGCGGTTTCACGAATCAAGGTTGCATTAAGCGCTTGGCTCTTTTGCCCTACAGGGGTTTTGTAAAAAGCCACCAATTGCTCCAACTCTTCATCAGTAAAGTGCTTTAAGTATACCTCTGCAATTTTTGGTTTCATTTCATCCCAAGTGAGGTAAGTCTCGGCCCATTGGTTAAGTACCGGTTCAAATTTACTCAGCGGTGGGTTTTGACGAATCAATGCTTTATTGAGATTGGTGCGAATAATCTGCATTTGCTGTTCGCTGTTATTGAGCTCTAGCAAATCATTGATAGGGGCAGCTTGTAGTGAACAACTGGCAACGACTAAGCTGGCAGCAAATAGCTTTTTCATAGGTTCTTCCTTGAAGGCACGAGTTGATAATGGCTTATCAATAGTTCAAATCTTAGGTGTTTAGCCTACACCTTCTGTCATGGTGGGGAAAGGATTGTAATAGCAGAACACGCTGCGCTTGCGTTAAAATAGTGGGCTTGTTAAGGGATAAACCGAGTTATTGTTATATGGCGAAAGCAAAGCACCAAGTAAAGCTACACAGCTTTGGAATTTATAATAAGTGGGACAGCGATACCAAAGCGCTGCCGCAGATTACTGAGTTTACGACTCAGGTTGAAGCGCAAATAGATGTAGAATTTGGCCTTATTGTGAACATTAAAAAAGCCAAAGGCCAAAAGGTGCGTTACTGCATTTATCACCCTGATATTCCTGATTCCGATGGCCAAATCATGGCTCCCTTTGATGGGGAAGAATATGTGCGCAGCAATGATTGGGACTTTTACCTAGGTGACACCATTTGGGCACCGATTAGTAATAAGTTAGGTACTTGGCGAATGACTTTGGAGTTAGCTGGCGAGCTGATTGCGGATAAGTCTTTCGAGCTATTTCAAGATAGCCCTGGAGACCCTGCGCAGTTTTACCGTAAACGCGGCATGTAAAGTACTTAGGCTAATGGGCAGTTAAGCATCCAGTTAATAGCAAATTGGTCGCGCACTCGGCCAAATCGCGCTTGCCAAAAAGTATCTTGCAGCCCCATGATGATTTCGCCATTTTCCGAGAGCTTGTTAAACACCGCTTGCTGGTGGGCTAAATCGCTAAAATTTAGGTTTAGCTCTATATTACCGGCACTTTTTAGTTGCTCACCGGGCATGCCGTCAGAACCCATAAACTCCAACTCTCCGGCTTTAAAATGACAATGCATTATGTTGTTAAGCAGCTCGCTGGGAATAGGCATATCGGTTTGTGTATCGCTAAAGCGCATTAAGGCTATCACCTCACCATCGAAACACTGCTGGTAAAAATCCAAGGCTTGCTCGGCTTTGCCGGCAAAATTAAGGTAGGGAATGATGATTTGCATAGGCATTTCTCCAATGCGCAGTAAAAAGAAAGGGAGTAAATACTCCCTTTGGTATTAGTTGAGACTAGTTATAGTCTTCATCAATGTATCGTTCTAACTGCTTTCGTTCGTTGTATTCATCAATGCGACGACGGGCACGAGCCTTGTCGCGTTGGTTTTTGTGACTTTTTGCGTTATGGCTCAGGTCTTCTTCTTCCCATTCGTCCATATCGTCATAGCGTGATCGTTTCATAAGCTTGCTCCAAGCCTTATTTCATCGGGACTGATCAGCCCAACTTCTTGATTTTCTCGCGGTTGCGAGACACGCAAAATGTGCAGTAAAAAGTATAGTAGGTAAAATGAATATTTTGTTACTGCAGTGTTACCGCTAAAGTGACCCACAAGCTCTCTTAAGCGCTTGTCAGTTAACGCTTGATTAGAAGACAGAAATCCCACTGGCTGCTAGCTTTAGAAATCGATAAAACTGAAAACAAATAGAGCTTATCTTCACTTATTGTTGGTTTTTTGCTGTAAAAGTAAATTTTAAAGCGATTTTCTTTCTAATTGTTCGAAAGCTTTTTCACATAAAATTCAATTTTTTTCGACACTTTTTTAAGCGATGCTATAAAAAGAAGAGTTTGTTGAACGATGTACAAGGAGAGCTGGTGAGTATTCGCAATACTGAACAAGGCTATGGTTGGGTAGCTATTGGCTTACATTGGCTGGTAGCGTTGAGTGTATTTGGGCTTTTTGGCCTAGGCTTGTTTATGGTTGACCTTAATTACTATTCTAGCTGGTATCAAACTGCGCCAATGATCCATAAAAGCGTGGGTATATTGTTATTTATGGTGATGTTGTTTCGTTTGCTGTGGCGTGGGCTTAATACGCATCCGGCAAGCCCAGAGAATCATCAGCAGTGGGAAAAAATCGGCGCTAAAGTAGGCCATTTCCTACTTTATTTAATACTGTTTTGTTTAATGATTTCGGGCTACTTGATCTCAACTGCCGATGGGCGCGCCATTTCGGTATTTGAATGGTTTGAGATCCCTGCAACCGTGACTGGAATCAATCAACAAGAAGAACTGGCTGGAGATGTTCATGAGATTCTAGCGTGGACATTAATCGCCTTAGTTGCTGGCCATGCCTTAGCAGCACTTAAACACCATTTTATAGACAAAGACAGCACCTTAGTTCGGATGTTAAAACCCACTAAGTAAATCGACTAAAAGGGACAAAAAATGAAAACACAGTTAAAAGCCGCTTTGCTACTTGCTAGCACAATGGGATTGGCCTTACCGGCCAGCGCTGCCGATTACACCATTGATACTCGTGGCGCGCATGCTTCAATCAATTTTAAAGTGAATCACTTAGGCTACAGTTTTGTTGTGGGGCGGTTTGATACCTTTAGCGGTGATTTTAGCTATGACCAAGCAGTGCCAGAAGCGACGACGGTTAATGTGAAAATTGATGCCACTTCAGTCAACTCAAACCATGCAGAGCGTGATAAGCACATTCGTGGTAGCGACTTTTTAGCGGTAGATAAATTCCCTGAAGCTAGCTTTAGTAGCACTAAGTACCAAGCCAGTGGCGACGATGGCGGCAAGCTATACGGCCAACTTACCCTTCGTGGCGTGACTAAAGAGATAGTGATTGATGTTACTAAAGTTGGTGAAGGTAAAGACCCATGGGGTGGCTACCGCGCTGGATTTGTAGGTTCTACAGAGTTGGTAATGAAGGACTTTGGCATTCCTACAAACTTAGGTCCAAGTTCAACCACGGTTGCGATGGACTTGGTGATTGAAGGCATCAAAAAATAAGCAATGTGTGAGGCTGCCCATCTGGGCAGCTTTTTATGCTTTACCGTTATCTCCCTCTTAACGCTTTCTGCAGCCCGTAAATATGATTATATTAGCTTTGGTTTAGTTTTCTCTGAAACTGTTTTCAGGGCTAGATGTTTCATAATTATGTTGATCAAGTTATCAGATTGAATATAAATGGTTGATTGATATCTTGAATTTGAGCTTAGCCCTAGTTATTTGATACTACAAAGTTTACCCTTGTTGAGTTTATTCATTTCAATATCTGTTGAGGTATTGAGTAATGGTGCCTACTAACTGAACACAGGGAGTGTTTTTTTGACTATCAGCATAATCATCGGCTTGGTTGCATTAGCAGTATTGGTTTTTCGCCTAAGACATATTCAATATACCTTTGTATGTGAATTACGCTCGGGCAAAGTCACTGTAATTAAAGGGCATGTTCCAAGTTCATTTATTCATGATTGTCGTCAAATGATGCGCGGCCGCAAGGTGGTTGGTTTAGTGAAAGGTCTTAATTCTGACGGCAAGATGCACTTACGCTTCTCTCGCTCTATTGCCCAATCAGACCAAGTACATTTAGAGAAACAGTTTCCACATAAGCTATATAGCAGCAAACATTCAGATATAAACGGTAGTGTTTCGTTAGACTAGATAACAGCTAAAATAAAAAAGCCCGGTTCAACCGGGCTTTTTTATTTGGCTTTTGAAAACATACTGAGCGGAGCTGGTGAGGCTTTTTCCTCTACACCTTTAATGGGGTCCCACACCGGTTTAATAAATGAACGCAACTTAGTGGCAATACGTACCGCCATATTGGCGCCATTGACTGGAATGTATATCCAACGCGAAAACAAAAATACTTTGCGACGAAAAACCCACAAGTACATAGCTTGCTCTGAGTAAAAGCGGTAACCCCAACGTTGTTCAAATAAGCGCGAAGAGGCTTCGGTATATTTAGGGTGCCAACGGAAAAAGAAAAACTTCATGTCGTACCACGCCATGCGAGTTCCTAGGTTATCAAAAATAACCACAGAGTCTGGTTGAGTGACTATTTTGTAGCCTTTTTGTCTCAGCTGAATACCAATATCGATATGCTCTCGGATTACCATATCAGGCAGTTCAATATCTAATAGCGCCTTAGTCCTGAATAATACTCCATGCAACTCAAACATTTCGCTGTCTTGAATACCTTGTGGTAGTTCCTCTGGCAGTGAACGGCGGAAGGACTTATGTTCAATTAAGTAGTCTTCACCTTGATAGTCAATGGTATGCACTGCATTAGTGAATAAGTGGTTACGCAACTCAGCACCCTTATCTACCCCTTCCTTCTCCAAAGTAACCGGATTGATAACCGCAATACTTGAGTCTGAATTGGCGATCTCTAACAGCGGTGGCAGCCAATTAGGGGTCACGTTAGAGTCGTTATCAAGAAACATCACGTAAGGCGTATCGATCAGCGGACGTACTTTTTGCATGGCTTGAATTGGCGAGATTAATCCATAACTTAATAACTCAGCGTTGTCGCGTTGTTCCAATTCCTTCACTATTTGTTTTCTTAGCGAGGTTGGATAGTCCAGATCAATCACTTTCAATACAAAAGGGTGCTCAGTACAAAGGTACAAGTTACGAATGCAACTGATGATGCCCGAATATCTATCTCGCGGGGTAATGACAACGGTAATAGCGGAATTATCCATATCGCTCTCGCTTATTCTTCCATGATGAGTTGATGAAAAGTGTTTAGGTATTTGTCGATCATATGTTGCTTATTAAATTGCGACTCAATGCGTTGTTTGGCCGCCGCGCCAAACTGGTCACGTAACTGGCTTGACTCAATGAGCTTAACTAAAGCCTGTTCTAGAGCCTCAGGGTTAGCGGCTGGCACCAAATAGCCGGTCTCCCCATTCACTATAATGTCAGGTATTCCGCCAACGTTGGTTGCTACTACCGGAGTATGATGCAAACCTGCCTCGATGAACACTAGACCAAAGGCTTCTTCAAGAGACGGCTGTACAAATATATCAGCAGCTTCCATCCACAAAGAAGAGTTACTAATTTGTCCTAGAAAATGCACCTGCTCTTGCAGACCCATTTCATCTCTATAGCGCTGAATTACCTGGGTGTCTTTGGCTGAACCGCTACCAGCAATATAAAGCTGGCAGTTGTATTTATCACTGATTTGTTTAAAGGCTTTGAGGGTATCTTGGTGGCCTTTAATTCGCCCGAGGTGGCCTGCACTAAATAGCACTATTTGGTCGCTAGGCAGATCGAGTTGCTGGCGAGCACGAGCAAAGCCAACATGCTCAATCTGGGTATCAATACCCCCATGATTAGCTAAGCAACGTTGCTCACTTAAGCCTAAATTACTGATGAGTAACTGGCGGCGCTGCTCCGACACGGCAATAAAGCGGCTGGTTAAACGCATGAGTAAACGGTTTACTTTGTTGCGTTGGTAATAACGCAATATAGAGCGATGAAAGGTAAGAACCGTAGGCACGCCACATATTTTAGCGGCAAAGCCAGCCCAAATCATACTGCGGTCGCAATGGCAGTGAATCAGATTAATGCGGTGTTTGCGAATGAGTTTTATCAAATTGTACATAATACAGGGGCCATCGAATGCTTTGGTGTGAAGCACCACTAAGCCCTCTGGTTGGCAAGATTCCAGCTTTGCAGCTTTAAAACTAACAGGCAGCACAAAAACCCCGTTCTCTTGCAAGCCTTCAACGGTTGTCATGAATCTTACTGTACGACCACCTCGTTCGAGGCTTTGTACAACCTCCAACACTCGCAGCGATTCATTCATTTATTCAATCCTTCGACAAAAAATTAACAATTTCTTTGAGTTAGTGAGTGTTCCTTCACTCGTAACTGACTTATCATACAGGCACTAAGGATAGTCAAGTAAGTAATAGTATTGTGAATAAATCGTTAAGTAAAAAGATATCTCATGTGGTGAGCAGTTTACAGGTGGGTGGCGCAGAGCGATTTGTTATCGATTTATGTATCGAACAGCGTGAACAAGGTTTAGAGCCAGACATTATTTCTTTAGGCCATCACGATGACCCTTTGATTGCAGTGGCGGAAGGTTTAGGTATCAAAGTCACCGTAGTTAGGGGAATGAAGGGCCTTGTGCAATGGCGCTTATGGAAGGCCTACCGCAACCAGCCGATTATTCATATTCACTCTCCTGCTGTGTTAATGGTATCGCTGCCAATTTTGCCTTTGTGTCTAGAGCGCAAAATTGTGTATACCCGACATGGTGCCGCTAAGCTTTCAACTAAACGCTGGCGTAGGGTGCATCAATTTGCCCGCCGTTATATCGACAGTATTTGCTTTGTGTCTGAAGAAGGGCAGCAGATTTTTCACGATGTGAATGGTTGGGAGCATGTTGACTCTTCGGTGATTGATAACGGAATTGCAATGCCGCGAGAGCAAGACATCATTCCTCATCCACAAGATGGCCGTTTGCGCATTGGATCCGTAGGGCGAATGGTGAGTTTAAAACATCAAATTAGCCTGTTGCAGGCAGTTGCTCTATTACCTGAAGATATTCAGCAGAAGGTGGAAGTGCACTTTTTTGGCACTGGCGACCAAATGCCTAAGCTGCAAAACTTTAGTCAACAGCATTTAGCGCAGTCTACTGTGGTATTTCATGGCTTAGAAAGTGATAGAAGTAAGATCTATAACCGCTTTGAGCTACTGGCTGTTACCTCAGAAACAGAAGGCATGTCGTTAGCGATTATGGAAGCGATGGCCTACAAACGTGCAGTAGTAGCCAGTAAAGTGGGTGGCAATGGTGTACTAGTGAAAGAGCAGTTAAACGGTTGGTTATTTGATTTTGATGATAGCGATAGCTTGGCTCAAATTATTCAACAAGCCTTAGCGCATGCTGAAACCTTAATCGACTACGGTAAAGCAGGGCGAGAACGGGTGCTTGAAGAATTTTCATTACAGCGTACGCAAAACCAATATCAAAAAGTCTATCAAGACGTAGGCACTAGTATTTAGCGTTAAACGGCTCTAAGAGACGGCTTAGTAATTTTAGCTGCAGACGATTTATTGCTAAAGGTGTTTGGCAAGGGCGTGTTTAAGGCTCGTTTAATCTTTCGAAGAGACCATAAGCAAAATGCCGCGGTGGCAAAAATCGATAAGGCCACTGCGATATGTTCGACTTCACTCAGTGCAATACTGGTATTTGCAGCTTGTACTTGGCTAACAAAGGCCAAGTTTGCCGCTGCAATAAGCATCATTGATAAACGCATAATAAGCCCTAAGTTAAATGATAATTATTATCATTTAACTTAGGGTGTTCAGTAATATAAAGCAAGTCTTTTGTGTAAGGTCTGCGCTTACATATGTAGTTGTTGTACTTTAAACATTCGTTTTGCTTCCGTTATCACCAAGTCACGCAATGGGTTCTCCGAGGTATCGTTACGCCATACAAACGATAGTGCCCTTTCAATATTCAGCTCTGGCACGTTTAAGCGCACCAACTCTCCTAATTCTAGGGCTTTAATCACATCTAAATAAGGTAAGCAGCTAAGGTAGTTGTTGTTTGCCACTAGGGAGCGCAATACCGGAACGTGTTCGTATTCGCGGTGTACTTTCAAAGACTCAATGGTGCCTTGAATAGCGCTATCAAATACTCGGCGTGTGCCTGCGCCAGGTTCTCGCAATACCCAACTGGCTTGTTCTAGCTGAGAAACGCTTACCCGTTCAAGTTTGGCGTAAGGGTGGTGAGCAGCGGCCACAATCACCAAGTGGTCGTTACACCATACTTGGTGGGCGATTCTATCATCGTCACAGCGGCCTTCAATTACACCTAACTGATAGTCATAGTTTAATAAACCATTAATTACCTCAGCGGTATTTTCTACGGAGAAGCTAATTCTAAGTTGGGGGAAGTTACTATCAACTATGCTGATAAGGTCTGGAATCAAGTGCTCTGCAGCTGTTTGGCTGGCACATAACTGCAATTCACCGCTCACTAAATGTTGATCGGCAAACCCTTCTTCAATCTGCAATGCATCTAACAATAATTGTTTCGCTTTTGGTCGTAGCCATAAACCCCACTGACTAAGCACCATGCGCTTTCCGCGGCGATCGAATAAGGGTTTGCCTAATAGCTTTTCTAGCTGAGCTAAAGACATGCTTGCTGCCGACTGGGTCAGGGCTAAGTGGTCTGCGGCTGCACTTACACTCCCATGGGTGGCCACTGCTTCAAAAACGGTGAGCTGTTTTAAAGAATAACGCATTAGTCGCTCCAAAGAGAAAAATTAAGGGCTTAGTTTGTCTGCTGACCATAGTAATCATAGGCGTTATCAAAAGTATTGATAGTGGTCATAAAAATTATCCGCTTACCAGCGAAAGTTATTCTCGCTAAGGTAATAACACGTTTAGCCACTAGCGACTTTAGTTGCTTGTTATTACAGGTTTTAGTGTAAATGAATCATCTTCAAGTTGAGCGCTTACCCGCTCCTAAAATGGTCACTGGCGGTGGCGCCGCTAGCTCACCATTAGCGGCTTTAAGTCCCGACCAAATGACTCAGTATGCTGAGCAGTATGCATATAAGAAAGCCACCAATAGCAGTGCTAAAACGCTGAGCTTGGCCTTAAGTGCCGGCGTATTCATTGGCTTAGCCTTCGTATTCTATATCACGGTAACTACCGGCTCATCGGGTGTTGGCTGGGGTATTAGCCGCTTGTTAGGCGGCTTGGCGTTCAGCATGGGCTTAGTAATGTTAGTGGTATGTGGCGGAGAGTTATTTACAAGTAGTGTGCTGTCTATTATCCCACGAGCCAGTGGCAAGCTAGATACCCGCGCTATGGTGGCCAACTGGGGCAAAGTGTACCTCGGTAACTTTGTTGGCGCGCTATTGTTAGTGCTAGTGATAAACGGAGCCAAATTGTATCAGCTAGACCATGGCCAGTGGGGCTTAAACGCTTTATCTATCGCTAATCACAAGTTGGAACATGGCTTCATGCAAGCCTTATTACTAGGCATGTTGTGTAACTTGTTGGTGTGTTTAGCAGTTTGGATGACCTTTAGCGCTACTACCAGCGCAGCTAAAGCCGCATTGGTGATTCTACCTGTCGCCATGTTTGTGAGTACCGGTTTCGAGCACGTAGTGGCTAACATGTTTATGGTGCCTTTAGGTATTGCCATTAAGAGCTGGGCAGAGCCTGAATTTTGGGCGCAAATCGGTACGCAAGCTAGCGCTTATGAACACTTAAACTGGGCAACCTTTGCCTGGAAAAACTTACTGCCGGTCACTATCGGCAACATCATTGGCGGCGCAATTATTGTTGGTCTTGGTTACTGGTCGGTTTATAGCCGCAGCAACCCAAACAAACCAACACCAACTGCCGCAACATTTACTATTTTACCAAATCAAACTTCTGGTCCTGTTGGAGAACCTACTATGCAAAATCTTAAAACTATGACTGTCGCTGACATTATGTCGCCTGCCGATAATGCTCTTAGCCCTGACATGACCATTGCAAGTGCCTGCGATGCTTTATTAGCGCAAGAAGCGCCTGGTGCAGTGGTTGTAAACGAGAGTAACGAACTACAAGGTTTTATTTCTGAGTTAGAAATCTTACGCAAACTATGGCTAGAAGATTACCGCAAACCAAGCACAACAACTGTAGCAAGCATTATGCAAAAGGATATTATGACCGTGGCACCTAATCACAACTTATTGAAACTAGCTGAGTACATGAGTGTTGATGTAGCCCAAGTATACCCAGTGTCTGATTCTGGCGTTTTGTTAAGCTCTACTCACCAACCGCTTGAAGAACGCTTACGTAACAGCAGTGTTTACCGCCCTAAAGTATTCCCAGTGGTAGAAAATGGTAAGTTAGTGGGTGTGGTTACGCGTCATCAAGTGCTTAAAGCATTACGCCCAGCGCTGGGTGCTCCAGTAAAGCTAAACGCTACTGAAGAACACATTGCTGAGTCAGTAGCTTAATGTAGTTGGCGCTGCTCAATGTAGCGTAAAGCATGTTGGCTCGAAGAGGCGGTATCTGAAAAGGTAGCCGCCTTTTTTAGTACTTGCTTGGCAGCCTCTAACTGATTTAACTCAATATACAACAAACCTTGGGCCAAATAGTTTTGTGCTTGGTTGGCATCAGGGTATTGGTTAGCGTGTTGATAACTGCTGATACTCGCCGCCAATTGCCCAAGCTGGGCTTGGCTAAAAGCCAGTAGTTGGTAGTTTGTGCCAGACGCTTGCTGCTGAATAAGCTGGGTTAAACAGGGGGCGGCTAAGGAGTATTCCTTTGCTTGCAACCAAAGTGTGCACAAACGGGACTGCTGTTGAAGGGTATTTGCTAGCTGTTTTTGTTGCAGGGCAGTGTTTAACAAGCGCGCTGCTTGGTAGGGGTCGCCTTGCTGAGCGAGTAATTGAATTAACATAGTAAACTGCGAAGGCTGAGCAAACAGTCCTTTATTGTAGGCTTGCTGTAAATAGGCGAGGGCAGAATTAGCTTGCTGATTATGCAGGTACAAAGACGCTAGTTGGGTCCAGGCATCTATATTTTGTTGATCTAGCTGCAATACTTGAAGCTGGCCTTCAATGGCTTTTCGCCAGTGTTGTTGCTGGCTATGCAATGCTACGCTAAGTTCCCACCAACTTAAGAGCGGGCTTGATTGCCGTTGTAGTGCTTGCTCAATACTGTGGCTTGCTGCTGGCCAAAGGCTTAAATTAGCTTGGGCGCTTGCCAGCCAATAGTACGACTCTGCCGTAACATCGCTAGCGGCTTGTTGGCTTTGCCAAGAGCTTATTGAATCAATGGCCTTTGCCCATTGCTGTAGCTGTAATTGCAGTTGCGCAATGCTGTACAAGCCCTGTTGTTGCTGAGGTTCTGGCAGTTGCTTGAGTTGATAGGATTCAAGTAAATAGTTAAGCGAGGCCGAATATTGCTGTTGCTCTATGGCTGCTTGCGCTTGGTATTGCAAAGAAACCGCCAAGGCATACTGGCGTTGCTGTTGCTGGTATTGCTGACTAAGTTGCTGCAGGTGAGATGTTGCTTGTGGTAACTCTCCCTGTTGGATTAAAGTTTGCCCTGCTTTAAGCTGCCTTGCCTCACTTTCACTTAAACCTTGGGCTGCAAGGTTAAATGCTATCAATAAAGCTAATAGTGCCCATAAGGTATTAATCATTGCTTAAGCTTAAACTCGATTACTTGCCGACTAACAAAGCCTGGGTTATTGCTTTGTGCTCTCACTGGAAAGCGCCACTGGGCAATGGTGCGTATTGCCGCCTGTTCAAAAAAGCCTTGAGGCTCTGCATGAATCACTTTAATGCTGTTAGCGACAACGTTGCCGTGGCGATTAACGGTGAATTCTAGCTCAACCTCTCCTTCTATCCCGCGCCGTTGAGCCGACATTGGATATTCAGGTCGATGTCGATAACTGGCTTGAATAGACAGATTTAGCTGAGGATCTTGGCCTAAACCAGCGGAACTAACGCTAGTTCGGCTGCTAGAGGTATCAGTAATTATTTGCGGTAAGCTTAAACTGAGTGGAGTTAGCGACGGCTGTAAAAGCTTAGATATTGAAGGTGTTGAGCTTGTATCAATAATATTGTTATCGCTTTGGCTTGCTCCAGCTTGAAGCGGGGTTTGCAAGTCTTGGGGCGCTAATAAAGGCGGTGGTTCTGGCAATAAACGCTGTCTATGTTGTGGTTCGCTAGTCTGTCGCAGGCTAAACAGTTGTAAATTACTAATATTGGGGGCTGAGGGAGGAGTGGCTTGGTTAAACCCTGATACTTCAGCCAACAGAATAAACAAGCTAGCAGCTAATACAGTGCCAGTAGGAAGCGCGAGCAGAATTCGCCACATTAAGGCTGGCTCGCTTGAGCGGCTAGGCTATAAGGCACTTTAGCTAAGCGGAGTTGATCGAGAACGGCCACCAACTGGCCAGTACTTGACTGCTGATCGGCTTGAACCAACACCGCTAGTTGTGGTTGTTGTTGCTTAAGTTGTATTAGCTTGGCTTTAATTAAGCGTACATCGCTAGCTTGACCGTTTAACAGCACACTGCCATCGGCGGCAAGGCTAAGTAGAACCGCGTTATTACTCGTTTGTTCGGCACTTTGTGCCACCGGTGTTGTTACGTCAATACTGCTGGGGCTAACAAAGCTGCTGGTAACAATAAAGAAAATCAGCATGATAAAAACGATATCTAACATCGGCGTTAAATTTATCTCCGCCTCTTCTTCTGGGCGATTAAGCAAGTCACGTCGCTTCATATTAGCGGTTTCCTTTCGCTAAATGCTGCGGACGCTGTTGCAGAAAAAGTTTGCTGCGGCTACTCCAACGTTTCAAATAAGTAAAATTGATAACAGCAATTAAGGCAATGCTCATCCCTGCCATCGTAGGCAGTGTTGCTCGAGCAATGCCTGCCGACATTAACTTAGGATCACTGCTGCCGGCTAAAGCCATGGTATCAAACACGTGAATCATCCCGGTTACGGTGCCCAGTAAACCAATCAGTGGACATAGGCCAACTAAGCTTTTAATTAAGCTAAGGTGTTGGTTTAACTTCAATTCCATATCGCAACGTAGGCTTAGCCAGTAGGCTGCTTGGAGATGTTTAGCTGACTGCTGTTGCGTAAGCCGACGCTGGTAGTTAATCAATAACTGGGGATAGGAAACAAAACGAAACCAATAGCGCTCTAGTAGTAAGCTGCTTAACAAAGCGGTAATCACCAGCAGCAGCACTAATACCCAGCCACCTGAATACAGTAGTTGGCCCAAAGTGAGCCAAGCCTGCTGCCAGCTTTGGCTTAGGGCATTCACGCTTTGGCCTCTGGTTTACTGGCGGATTGGTATTGTTGGTCGGCCAGCATTGCTAAGCTTTTTTGTTGCAGCAGTTGCAGTAAAACTCTACTGCGAGAGCTCATTAAGCTTGAGCAAAATAGCAGTGGTATTGCAGCGACCAAGCCAAGTACAGTGGTAACTAAGGCTTGAGAAATGCCCGAAGCCAGCAATTTAGGGTCGCCATTGCCAAATAAGCTGATGCTTTGAAAAGTCGCTATCATACCGATAACTGTGCCAAGCAACCCTAGCAGAGGCGCAATACCAGCAAACAACTTCACTAAGCTTTGGCCGCGCTCCAACTGGGGGAGTTCATTCAAAATAGCTTCATCAACCCGCAGTTCTAGCTCTTCTAGTGATTGATGAGCATGTTGAGCTGATAACAATACTCTCCCCAATGGATTGGAGTCAGACGGTGTTGAAGCTTTAAGTTGCTGGCGCACGGCGCGCTCAATGTGCAGCAAACGAGCGATGCGATATAAGGCCACCACTAAACCAAGCACTGCCACAAAGATGATAACAATAGCGACAGCCCCACCTTGCTGAACACGTTGTTTCAGCGAGGGCTCAAGATCAAGTAGGCTTAAAAGCTGGCCGCGAGAAGGGTCTATGAGTAAACGAGTTTGTTGGCCCTTAAAAAAAGCCTCTGCAGCACTGGTTTCACTAGGTTGAGTGGCATATAGCTGGAGTAGTTGGTTAGCCGCTAACCATTCTACATACTCGCCTTGTTCGCTAATAATATTGAAGCTACCTATTCGCATTAACGGCAAGGTTTGGCGGTCACCTTGCTTATCTATTACTTTCGCATCAAAAAAACTGATAGTTGAAGATTGCTGTAAATTATTGAGTAAAGCGGCGGCTAAGTCTTGAATGTTAGTGGCGCTAGGCAGAGCTGCTTGTTCGGCAAAGGCTAATTGAAGTACTGATTCTGGGTACTGAGCGCTGAGAATAGAGCTAGCAATGGTTTGCTGGCTTTCTTGTGCTTTCAGTTTTACTACCTCTAGCACTTGCCCTAACTGCCCACTGCGCTGTTGTAGTTGCTGGTATTGCTTAGTTAGCGCTTGTTCGTTGTCGCTAAACTGTTGCTTGAGTTCTTGTTGCTGATTTTGCGCATGAGTCAGAGCTTGTTGTTGCTGCTTCAAAGCATCTTGCTGCAGTTGCAGTGCATCAATAAAGCCTTGCTCGCGCTGCTGATTGCTTAGCTGTGTTTGCTCAATTGTGTTTAATTCACTTGCCCAGCTCTGGCTGCTGACAAGGCAAGCGCAAAGGCTAAAACACAAATACTTAAGGATTTGCATTGGTCGCTCCTTGCTCAAGCTGATTTAACGGCAAGCTCAATAAGCGCGGGGCTTGCTGTTGCCAAGCGATGGCCAAGGCGTCACCCAATGCTAAATTGTCGGCTTGGTTAAGGGCTTGCCATTGTTTCTGCTTAGGGTCCCAAAGTGCTGAGGTGTGGCCGTTCAAAGTTTGGTAATACCAAGCGGTGCGGCCTAAGCGAAAGTAATTAACCTGTTGTTCGGCTAAAGGCCCTTGGTAAGCGGCAATGCTTTCACCGTATTCCATTTCAATTTGATAGGCTTCGAGCACTTGGCGATACTTCTCTGCCAAACTGACATCGGCGCGATCTAACAGTAATTCGAGGCGGGCAATGCTTTGCAGGCGTTGCTGTTGTAAAAAAGGTAAGTCTTGAGTAATGAAAAGCTTAAGTTCTTGCAACATGGAGTGAACCAGCGGCAGCGCTTGTTGCTCGGTATCATCTAACGAGGCTATATCTTGCTGTAGCTGGCTGAGCTCTTGCTGCTGTTGTGCCACCATGGCACCAAGATGTTGATTGTATTGCTCCACTAAGGCGAGTTGCTGCTTAACCCCGCGGGTTTGTTGGCTGGCTTGTTGGCGCTTAGCATCGAGATCATCAATACGCTGCTGAGATTGCTGGTTAAGCGCTTGACGTTGAAGTTGTTGTTCGATGCTTTGATTGGCATTGGTGCTAAGGCTGATTAGCGCCAATATTGTCAAAAGTAAGTAACGCCGCATTATGTAGAAGCTTCCTGATGCTGATGAAACACTAAGCTAAGCGGCATACTTATTATATTAAGAGTAGCCGTTTATCACTGGGTGGTGCTGCCTAGCTTATTTTAACTAAGGCTTATTATAAGGCAAAAGCAAAATAGCAAAGTGAATTCGTTGCATGATTAAGTACTTAAGTTTTAAGTGTGTTTAAGCGCTTAAAGATTGTTAGGTGATTTATTACTGTTTTTACAAAATTAAGCTCATAAGCCAGTGAATATGATGTAAAATCGCCGCTTGTTTTTTTAAGTTCTGGCTCAAGGATGAATAGGCGGATCTCTTTACGTTACATATTGTTTGTTATTTGCATGTCTGCTGCACTGCTGCCTGCTCTAATGGTTAGCTCGTGGCTGAAGCATCAAGTGCAACAAAACGAAACCGCCTTGGTGCAAGATAAACATCTTTTGATTGCCCGAAACTTAAGCACCGCGTTATCGCGTTATGCGGCTGATACCTCGGCCATTTTTAACAGCGTAAACCAACAAATTTCGCATCACGGCTTTCACTCGGAACTTAGACCTTTATTAAAAAGCATCAATATTTATGCCCTATTTGAATGGCAAGTAGGCCGTGGTCAGCGGTTTTACTTTTCTGAGCAAGATATCACGCCGTTTGAAACTATTCCTGCGCAAATCCAAGTGGCCATGGAGTTGGCTAGAGTATACAAAGACCAAGCTTTTTACAGCGGTGTTGTTATAGAAGGGGTAACCAAGCCCACTCTATTTTTAACTACCTATCAGGGCCAAGACCGCTATTTATTGGCGGCACTAACAACCGATTACTTGCTAGAAAGCCAGTCTGAAGTGCGCTTTGGCGACCAAGGACATGTTGCGTTGTTTGATCAGTTTGGTCGAGTGCTGGCGCATCCTAATCAACAATGGGCAACCCGGGCAAAAGATTTATCTGGGCTGGACCCAATTGTGCAAATGCGTGACCAGCCTTTTGGGGTCAGTCAGTTTTATTCACCGGCTTTGCAGGCCGATATGATCGCCGGTTACTCAAGAGTAGAGGGACCTGGTTGGGGCGTAATTGTTCCGCAGCCCATTGCTGAGTTGCAATCTCAATCAATGCGCTTACAAGAGTACGCCTTTTTGGTGAGCATATTGTGTGTGATGGTAGTTGGGGTTATTACTTGGTATCTGTCTTGCGTTATCGTGCGACCAATCAGCCAAGTAGTAGAGGCCACTCAAGGGATCTCTCATGGTGAAATGGGCAAGTTTGTAACACCAAAACGACGCTTTATTTCCATCGAAATGGACAGTTTGGTTGGGCAGTTCAATGCCATGGCTGGCGAGGTTTATACCAGTAGAACCTTACTCGAACAGCGCGTTAAGCAGCGCACCGCTGCGCTAAGCAAAGAAGTGGCTGTGCGTAAAAAAGCGGAAGAACAAGTATGGCAACAAGCCAACTTTGACCCACTTACCGGTTTACCTAATCGGAGAATGTTAAACCGCTTGCTTAGTGACGCCTTGGCGACTCGCCTTGCTGAAGAGCGCGTGTGTTTAATGTTATTGGATTTAGACCAATTTAAAGGCATTAATGACACGCTTGGCCATGATATGGGCGATATGTTGTTGCAAATTGCCGCCCAGCGTATTCAGCATTGTATTTTGCAAGGTGAACATGTTGCCCGTTTGGGAGGGGATGAGTTTATTATCTTGCTGAGTGAAAACGAAGAAGGCTCGCGGGTCGCCGAGTTAGGCGACGCAGTGCTTAAAACCTTAAGTACACCGTTTCAACTGGGCATAGAGCGGGTTTACATTTCTACTAGTATTGGAGTGGCGTTTGCCCCGCAAGACGGCGATAAAATAGATGATCTACTAAAACATGCAGACCAAGCTATGTATGTTGCCAAGCAGCAGGGGCGAAATCGACTTAGTTACTTTACTGCGTCCTTGCAAGAACAAGCTCAGGTGCGCCGTTTGTTGGCGAACGATTTACGCCAAGCCGTCGCCAAAAAACAGCTGTGTGTGCATTACCAACCGATTGTGGATTTAGCCTCTGGCGAAATGATTAAAGCAGAAGTGCTGGTGCGTTGGAATCACCCTACTCAAGGCTGGATTAGCCCGCATGACTTTATTCATGTTGCCGAAGAAACAGGTGTGATTGTAGAAATTGGTAACTGGGTATTCAGCAGCGCTGTGGCGCAACTTAAACACTGGAAAGAACAAGGCCTACGACCTATTCAGCTCAGTATTAATACTTCTCCAAAACAATATTACGAAGCCGAGTGTGATGTAAATCATTGGTTGACCCAGTTGGCTGAGGCGGGCTTATCAAGCGCAGATGTGGTGATGGAGATCACCGAAGGACTGCTGATGGAAAACAGCCCTGTGGTAAACGCAAAACTTTTAGCGTTTAGTGAAGCCGGGGTAGAAGTGGCGCTTGATGATTTTGGTACTGGCTATTCATCGCTAGCTTATTTGCAGAAATTTGATATTGAATACCTAAAAATTGACCGTATGTTTATTCACAATCTGGCTGAAGATGGTGATGATTTGATTGTGTGTAAAGCGATTATTGTGATGGCTCATAAGTTGGGTATTCAGGTAATTGCTGAAGGCATTGAGTCTGAACATCAAGCCCGTTTGCTGCGCGAAGCAGGTTGTGATTTTGCTCAGGGCTATTGGTTTGCCAAGCCATTAGCTAAAGATGACTTTGAAGCATTGCTAAACGGCGAGGCAATGTTGTTACCGCATAATGCTTGAGCCAGTTAATAAGCTGGCTTGAGTTTGTTACACTAAATCTTCATTCATTTTGGTAATCTGCAGTTATGCTCGAAATCTCTAATAGTGTTAGCCTTGCCGACTGGGAAATCGAACTCACTGCCATTCGTGCTCAGGGCGCGGGCGGCCAAAATGTTAATAAAGTGTCCAGTGCGGTGCACTTACGCTTTGATATTAAGCGTTCTAGCCTTCCTGCCTTTTATAAAGAACGCTTACTTAAACTCAACGACCAACGCATTAGTAAAGATGGCGTTTTAGTGCTTAAGGCGCAAAGCCACCGTACTCAAGAACGTAATAAAGAAGACGCATTGCAGCGGCTAAAAGAGCTAATTGTTAGTGCTGCGGTGGTACAAAAAAGCCGCCGAGCGACTAAAGCTACGTATGGCTCTCAGCGTAGACGTATGGATAAGAAAACCCAACGCGGCCAAACCAAACAATTACGCAACAAAATTAGCTATTAGTGACCTTGCTCGGAAAACACTAGGAAACACATTATCTAAGGCTATTTAGGGCTGACTAAGCGGTTTCTTATGTGTAACGTTGAAGGCACTTATTAGCCGAAAACTAAGGAAGTAGTTATGTCGCGACTGTTGGCCTTTGGTGAAGTATTGGTAGATTGGATCCCTTTGGAATTTCAGCGCCAAGGCAAAATCGACATTCCTATCTATGGGCAATACCCTGGTGGAGCTCCCGCTAATGTAGCGGTGGCTGTGGCAGGGCTTGGGCAACCTGCATACATGTTAGGCCAACTAGGCGAAGATGCTGCTGGTGTTTACCTTCGAGATTGTTTGCAACAACAACAGGTAAACTGTGACTATTTACTCCATTCATCTGAACACCCTACGCCAATGGCCTTTGTTAGTTTAGATGTCAGTGGCGAGCGCAGCTTTAGTTTTCATCGTAACAATTCAGCCGATCTAAAACTGTCGTTTAATGATTTTCCTCAGCAACTGTTTTCTGGGGCAGGGCTGTTTCATATTTGCTCTAATACCCTCACCGAAGCGGCGATTGCCGACACCACTTTACAGGCTATTACTGCGGCCAAACAAGGTGGCATGTTAATCAGTTTTGACGTGAACTTACGTTTAGCGTTGTGGCCAAGCACAGAGCAGCTTATCCCTCGGGTTATGCAGGCGGCGGCTCTATCTGACATGCTTAAGTTGAGCTTGGAAGAATGGGATTATTTAGCTAAAGGTGTGCAAGTTGACGATCTGGCTAGTCATATGTTTGCACTTGGCGTAAAACTCATTTTACTTACTGATGGGGCAGAGCCCGTGCAACTGTTTAGCGCAAAAGAAACCCTACAGTTGGCTACACCTAAGGTGGATGTGGTGGATACTACTGGCGCCGGTGACGCCTTTACCGGCGCATGGCTAGCGTCACTTATTGAGCAGGGCATTACCGATTCTGCCGCCCTGGAACACGCCATTTCTTTAGTTTCACCCTTAGCGGATGCGCTTAACCATGCGGTGGTTGCTGGCGCGTTAGCGGTAACTAAACGTGGCGCTTGGAGCGCTTTGCCTTCACATCACGATATCCAACAGTTTATTCAACACAAGGAGTGACTATGCTTCCCGTTTTTCGTAGTTCGCAGTTTTTGCAGCAGCATGTTTTAGCGCTTAGCGAATTTTACCAAGAGCATGCTTTAGACCCGAGTGGTGGCTATTTTCAAGCCTTATTGCCTAGCGGCGAAGCCCAGCATGACAGCGTAAAGCAATTAGTCAGCTCGACTCGCTTAGCTTACATTTTTGCTCATGTGGGTTTACGTGAGCAAAATAAGGCGTTTTTAGACTTAGCTGAACATGGTTTTAGCTATGTAGAAAATCACCATTTTGACTCTCAACGGCAAGCGTATAACTGGTTGATTGATGGCGATTGCCCGATAGAACAAACTAACTATTGTTATGGCTTAGCGTTTGTCATGCTGATGTATTCTGCAGCAGTAAAAGTGGGACGAGCAGGTGCTAAGCAACAGCTAGCGGCTACTTTTGAACTAATGGAACAGCGTTTCTGGCAACAGGAGTGGGGATTGTATGCCGACGAAGCCAGTGCCGATTGGCAAACGATAAGTGATTATCGCGGTCAAAATGCCAACATGCATGCATGCGAAGCAATGATTGCTGCGTATGAGGCTACCCAAGAATCTCGTTATTTACACCGTGCGATTACCATTGCTCAAAATATTTGTTTACGCCAATGCTATTCCACAGATGGCTTAGTTTGGGAGCATTACAACCCGCAATGGCAAGTGGATTGGGAGTTCAACCGTAACGATCCTAAAAACCTGTATCGGCCATGGGGTTTTCAACCCGGTCACCAAACTGAGTGGACTAAATTGCTGGTGATGTTATCACGTCACCATAGTGCCGATTGGTTATTGCCGTGTGCCGAAAAGCTGTTCACATATGCCATGGAAAAAGCCTGGGATCATCAATATGGCGGTTTATATTACGGCTTAGCACCCGATGGTTCGGTATGTGATGACGAAAAATACTTTTGGGTACAGGCGGAGTCTTTTGCTGCTGCAGCATTACTGGCCACTGCTACTGGTAAGCAGGCGTATTGGACAGCGTACGACAGTTTGTGGAAGTACAGCTGGCAACAGTTTTGCGAGGCTAAACATCAGCCTTGGTGGCGTGTATTAAGCCGAGAGGGTGAAGTGATGGATCCTTTGATTGCCAGCCCCGGCGCGAAGATTGACTATCATACTATTGGCGCCTGCTTAGAAGTTCTAAGGGCCATGCAAGCGTAATGTAAGTTAATAAGGCCTAGTATTGAGAGGTTAAGAGAAACGCTTAAATCAAACGGGTTTAAACAGGCTATTTTGTTAGCTTGTTTAAGCCACTGTCTATACTTGAGTTTACAGCTAATAACTAAGCAATGATTTGCTTGAATACTGGACTCATCTTTGGATACTTATTACAGCCTCTGTTACCTTGCCGCCTTAGCCATGTTAATTGCCTATGTGAATAGTCGCATAGGCTCAGTTCAATCCACCATTACAATTACCGCCGCGTCTATAGTGTTGTCTCTGTTACTTATATTATTGGGCGAAACCAAGTTGTTTCAGGCCTTCCCCCGGTTGATTGAATCAATAAGTGCGATCAATTTTCAAAATTTACTGTTACACGGCATGCTCGGTTTTCTATTGTTTGCTGGTGGTCTTGGCATCAACTTAAAACACTTGGCTGCCCAGCGCACAGAAATTGCGGTACTAGCGCTTTTTTCTACTTTGATCTCCAGTTTTTTGGTTGCCAGTTTACTGTGGTGGATTTTGCCTTGGGTAGGCTTACCGCTAGACTTTATTTATTGCCTGTTGTTTGGTGCTTTAATTTCTCCTACCGATCCCATCGCTGTTTTGGCTATTGTGAAAAAAATGCAGGCTCCGCAGCAAATCTCTATTCAAGTTGAAGGAGAGTCATTGTTTAACGACGGTTTTGGATTGGTGATGTTTGTTTCGGTTTTTGGTATTGCATTTACTCACCAAGAGCTCAGTGGCCCAGCCATAGCGTGGCTGTTTTTACATGAGGCTGGTGGTGGCATCGTATATGGGCTGTTGCTTGGCTTAGCAGCCAACTACTTAATTAAGCATACCGATGATGACTCATTAGAGCTGCTCGTGAGCTTGTCTATTCCCACTGCAGGTTTTGTATTTGCCGAACACCTTGGTGTGTCTGGCGCTTTAGCCATGGTGGTGGCGGGTATCTATATTGGCAACATTACGCGAGAAAAGTACTTCACTCAGGCGAGCAAACAAAGCTTTGATCATCTGTGGCATGTACTAGAGGAGTTTCTCAATAATTTGCTGTTTTTACTGATTGGTTTAGTGCTGGTCGGCTTTGTTTTTCATATCGAAGATGTGTGGTTAATGTTGCTAGCCATTCCTTTGGTATTGTTGAGTCGTTTGATAAGCGTAGGGCTTCCTTTTTTGGGTTTTAGTCTGGTTAAGTCTTATAACCCTATGTCGGTCGCTATTCTAACCTGGGGTGGTTTACGTGGCGGCTTGGCTTTGGCGATGGCGATGTCGGTACCGGCGGGTGTGATGATTTTGCCAGAGAAGAATATTGATGTGCGGGAGATTATTTTAGTGATGACTTATGCGGTGGTTGTGTTCTCGATTTTAGTGCAGGGATCCAGCATAGTGCCATTGATCAACCGGGCTAAAAATCTAGAGTTATCGAGAGCGCAAAGTAACAAAGAAAACTAATGTTAAGGTTTCGCGTGTGCTCCTAAATAGTGCTGCTCAGTGCGTTTAACAAATCCTTCGTCGTGCAGTTGCTGAATAGTGAGTGCTAGTTGTTGAACCAGTATTGGATCAACATTCTTAGAAGCGGCTAAAAATAGTTGATTAGATTCAACCGGGTCTCCTACTATCAAAGGCTGTTTTGGGTATTGTTGATTCCAATACCAAACCGATTCCGGTGTTCCATTAAACCACGCATCTATTCGGCCGCGTTGTAGCATTTCAGCGGCGGCTCTGCCGATTTTAATTTCAACAACTTGGTCTTTTTTATAGTTCTTACTTTGCAAGATAGTTGCTTGCGCAGAGCCTTGGCCAACCCCTATTTTGTGTACTTGTTCTCTGGCTTGTTGATAGCTATTTATGGGTTTATTGGTACTCACAAAACTACGCTCTAAAGTCATAATATAGGCTACCCAAGTAAATTGTTGCTCACGGCTAGGTAACAAGGCTAAAGGCATGATGAACTGGTTATTTCCCTGGCTGGCTAAGCGTTGAGCGCGCTTCCAAGGAAGGGTTTCAACCTTTACCCTATGCCCTAAGCGGCGAAATGCTTCTAGCACTACATCTCCCACTATCCCGGCTTGCTGGCTATTAAGCATGGTTAGTGGTGGCGCCTCTATACTGTAAATGGTGTAGCTCTCGCTATAAGCTTTAGCGTTGAGCATTAGACATAATGCAATGCAAAAGGCCCATCTATTAAACATGTAATGAAACCTCCTATAGAGTGATCTATTACTTGTTTAAAAGTAGACTATGCTAGTAAAAACAGCGAGTTAATAAGCAGGTATAAAGAGGTAACAGTACCTTTATCTGTGCGCTCACATAGAGAACCTTGATGGCTTAACATCTCTGTTTATCTGTGGGAGTGGCTATCTTTGATGCTTGCTACTCGGTAAAGTAGGTGGTTATTTTTTGCCAATCTTAGTCATAAAACAGGATGTTATTGATGATCAAATATGGACGTATGATACTGCTGCTGGCCTTGCTGCAAGCTTGTTCAGCGCAGAGAGTGGTTCCCGACAATGCCATTGATGACTCATGGACCACAAAGCAGTTAGAAGATCGACGCTGGCGAACAGCCGATGAACAGGATCAAGATTACTTAAAACTAGCATCAGAATCTAAACTGCCTCATCAACTGGCGTCGGTAAAAGTTGTTGGCTCAAGCACTGATGAAGCTATTCAAAGTTTGGCTGTAAAAATCCACTTAATTGAACAGGCAGAGCACAGCCTAGATTTAGCCTATTACATCTATACTCCCGACCTATCTGGTGATGCGATACTTGGTGCACTTTGTGAAGCGGTTAAGCGTGGCGTAGATGTACGTATTATGGTTGATAGTTTAGGCTCGCTAAGTATGGAGCACGGTGACCTCAAAGGTTTGATTGAATGTGCTAAAACGGCAGGTTTTGTTAAAGCGCGAAATGGCGAAGCTACCAAAAACAGAGCACGAGTGCAGGCGGTAGTGTTTAACGCGCTTACGCAGTCTGGTTCAAATGCTAATCGCCGTTCACACGATAAGCTGCTGGTGGTCGACGGCGCTTATCCAGAAAAAGCGTGGATAATGACGGGAGGCCGCAATATCTCTTTGCATTACTACGGATTGGATCACCACGGTGAGCCAGACCCTAACGCATTTAAGGATCTAGAGGTGTTAATAAGGCCAGAACCTGATGCAGATAGAAAAAGCTCACCTGCCCAGCTGACTGAATACTACTATTCGGTATTGTTCTCAAAACCCGGTAATAAAAAGCTATCCATTGTTTTCCCCTATACCGAACGCATGCAAATATCTTTAGACAGCCTGGCAGAGTTAAAGGCTTCTGCTGCGTTTGCCAATGCGTACCAATCAGTAGCGTCTTATTTGCAACAAGGTTTCTCGCCTTCAACGACCCGTTTTGCTCATGAATTGGATAATCTTAATGCTACTGATTTAGTGAAGCACTACAGCACCAACAAAAAAGCCAACGCTAACTCTATTAGTGGCATTTTGGCGCGAGTCGCTTATGGCGACAATGATTTAAAATCCATCCGCGTTGTATCGCCGTATTTGTTTTTGCAATCAGACTTGTTCAAAGACGAAGGAGTATTGGAGAAAGACCTCAACACCACGCTGGCGTGGTTAGAAAAAGATCCGGAAAGAAAGATTGAGATTATTACCAACTCTGTATTGACCAGCGATAACTTCTTCACCCAAGCGGTGATAGATATGCATACTGTTCCGTCGATGTTAATGAGTAAGGAAATGGTAGAGCTGTGGCTGGAGTCAGATGTAGCAAAGCATGAACAAAACCCTGACTTTATCGCTTCTAAAGAGTGGCTGGCATTGGTTAATCATCCTCGTATTTTCTTCTATCAGCTAGGCAGGGCCGATGCCGCCGCGCTAGGAGGGGAAACTTACTACGGTAAACTTCATGCAAAATTTATTGTGGTCGATAATTTTGCTTTTGTAGGCACCACCAACTTAGACTTTCGCTCATTGCTTTATAACAACGAAGTGGGCTTTTTCTTCGAAGGTTCTGGTATCGTAAACAGACTTAATCAAGAGTTTGATTTACTTAAATCACAATCGTCTCGTTGGGGCAGTGACGAGTGGTTAGAGATGCGCAATAAGGTAAGAGAGCAGGGCGGAATGAAGGGGTTTACTTCAGACAGCCAACGAGGAATATACAAAACCTTGGATAAAACCGGTTTGAAATACCAGTTTTAACACCCGCTTTAATCAATCAAAAAACGGCTCTAGGGCCGTTTTTTAATTATGTAATATGAGGTTGTTAAGGCTGCTTGGTAAGAATAAAGCCACCATCGCTGCTTACAACAAAACCATGGCGTAAAAAGTTCTTGCCTAAAATCATGCTGTAACTGAAGTTCTCGCGGTTTTGTAAATTAACGCGAACGGTTTCAATCACTTCACCCAATTGCACATTCATTAAGACTACTGGACGAGAGTTAGCTTGCTCGCCTACGCGCGCCTTAATCACCATTTTGTCTACTACTTCGCGGGTGAACTCTTGACGTAATCCATCGGCATTTTTATAGGTAAAGGTGACCATGGCTTTGCCGTCTTGTTCAAAGCGCTTGATGTTTTCTGCGTGCATAGAGCTTACATCGGCACCGGTATCTAGTTTTACCGGAATGCTTAAACCTTCTACTGTTGCTTGCTCTACATATCCCGCACGAATGGCGTTACGCTTATCCAAAATATTCGTGGTGCGGGTATTTACTAATAATGGCCCTTCGACAAACTTCTCACCAATGGATAGCATTTCTGGGTCGTCTGCAGATGCAAGCTCTAGCGCTATGTCTGTCTGGCGGCGAGAATTGGAAAAACTTAAGGTAGGTTTAATAACCGGGCGCGTTACTTCTCCCACGCTTATGTTACGGTCAATGGCTTGCTCAAATACGTATACTTTGCCTTGAACATCGGTAGCCGAAAATGCCGCGATGGGACGTTTCTGGTCACTTCGCTCCAAGGTTTTTAAGCTTTTCACACGCAGTAGCGAAGTGCTTACCGCAAAAGAAGGTTCAGCCGCTAGCCACACGCCATCTATGTTTATTTGCTCTTCGGGAGTAATCATAAGTGGGGCTTGCTTTGCCTGCTCTATGGCAGACTTCAACGGTTTATCTGCTAAATGTTCGGCACTTAAGTCGATAAGAAAATACTGATTGAGCGCTTCTTTGCCCAAGCGCAGCTGGGTGCTTCGCATAGAGCGGTCGCGCAACACTAACTCAATGTGTTTAGCTTCTTCGCCAAAACTTATCGGCATATTGACCATGGGGTGATACTTATCACCAATTTTTAGTATTTTTAACAAGGGGAGGGTGTAAACCTTGGTTTTTTTATTGCTCGCAACCACCTCAAAACTTACTTGTTTTTTCTTCGCGTCTATCTCGATATTTGTGGCATTTAAGCTGCTGCGACGATTATTTAAAGACATACTGACTGCAAGTGGTAGCGTATCTAAATAGGCGGTTTCTTTAGTGCCGAGTATTTTAGCTAGCGGTTCTTGTTGTAAGTAATCGTAACTTGAATCTACCCAGGCTTGCTCCCGCAAGAAGGTTTTGCCAATTAAAATGGAGTAAGAAAACGCACTGCGGTCAGTTAGGTTTACCGCGGTGTTTACCGTGATATCGCCAGAAGATAGCGCGAGTTCTACCACTGGGCGGTAAAGAATACCGTGGTCTCCACGCCCCTGTATGCCGCTTAGGCGAGCCAATGGCCGTTCTAAACTCAATAGTTCGCCAGTTTGCGGATGAACTAAATCAAATTTTACAGTGGCGTTTATGTTGCGCTCTGGTGTGTCAAAGCTCTCCAGCCACCATTCTGTATCGGGGTCGCCAAAACGCTCGGCAATCGCTTTTAAGAGCACTTCACCTTCTAGTTTAGCTAGTGCTGGGTGCTGGCTATGAATACTGATGTTAATAGCATGAATAGAAGTGGTATCTGCTCCCGTATCTATTTTTGCGGGAACACCAATGCCCTTGAGTTGTTCTACGTCTGAATAATAGATATTTTCGATACGGCCCATCACCAGTTTGCCATCTAAATGGTAATAAGCGCCGTTAGGGTAGAAGGGGCTTTGCTCTAGGGGAGTAGCATAAGCGGGCGCTTGCGTAAGCGCGACTGACAGTAGCGTTACTATTGCGCGAAAAATAAAATTCATCATTAACCTTTAATTCAATCAAGCTACCCTTTGTTATAGCACTAAATGGCTAAGCGCATCGAGCCAACTTGTTAATAAATTTAACTTATTTTGGAGTTCGGCTATATAGAGTGGCTTAAACAGATTAAGTTCAAGGGGCTTTATCAACGTGCCATGTCTTTTTCCTAGTTATCTAGGTCAATGTACATATCATCATGCTGCTTGGACTGAGGAGCTTGTGTTTCGCTGGCTTTCTTGGGTGAGCCTTGTTGTTTGGCTTTTTCTAAGCGAGTGTCGAAAAAGCGAGACTCAGTCGCTAATTCACTAGCCTCGCAAAATGGGCTGTTAGCCATTGCATGTTTAGCGTGGTTTATTAACTGCTCGCTATTGCTAGCATCAACACCCAATACCGAGACACCCATTTGGCTTTGAATGGACTCCGCTGGCGAACTTGGCTTTAAAAGCTGGCTTACTGCTGAACTTAAACGATGTTGGATATGGGCCAGTTTTTTAGGCGTTGCTAAAAAGCCAGATAAAGTATGAGCATTAATAAAGCCAACACTTATCTTTTGGTTTAAGCGTCTTAAGTTATCCAGAATCATTCGTTTCATTTTTTCAGAAGAGTTATCACCTTCTGCTCTTAATTTTAAGGCAAACACAACGAGGGTTTCTTGCTTCTCTAAAAACTGTTGGGCTTCCGCTAATTGCTGAGCAAATTTTTGTTCGTTATCCCAGCGCAGGTTAGCGGTGTGTTGAGTGGCGCTATCGTGTTCTACTTCGAGTTGGTACAAAAAGAAACGCTGTTTAGGCGCATTGGTATGGATGTCTTTAGCTTGAGCGTCAAAATTAATAGACAGGCCATTTAAGCTTTTGCATTGCAGGCTGTTTGTTGCTGAGTCTTGTTCTGGCGGTGTTCCATTCTGATTGTTTAGCTTGCAGGCGAGTAACTGGTAGTTAGGCTGACCTAACTCTTCGCAAGCGGATTGATTAAGCCAAATAATTTGATGATGGTTGTTGCATATTAATGCTGGGGAGTAGGGGTTGGTAAGGTGCTCGCCTATTAATTCCGTTTCAGAGTGTTTGTTTAATAGCGGTAAAAGAAATTCTAAGGAACCATTCACTTGGTTGATGCGCTCTTTCCAGAGTAATACCTGGCCAGCATAACGGGCTTGGTCGATGTTAAAAACTAGATTTAACTCTAGGGTATGTTCACTTTCTGGATCTTGTTGTTTCTGAGAATCGAGAATCGCTTTTTGAAGATACTGCACTTGGCCTGAATCTAAGCGTGCAGCAAACTGCTTAAGGCTGATCAGTTTTTGCCCAGAAAAGCCTAGCGCATCAATTAAAGCTTGGTCACAGCTGAAGACATTGTTTTTACGTTGCCACTGCCACGCCAAGGGAAAGCCCTGTAATTGTTTAATAAAGTCTTCTGAACCCATAAAACACCTCTAATAACTAAAAAATCTACGCTACTGCTTGTTTTATCTTTAGTTAATTAACTCATTATGAATTATTGCTTAAATATTAGGTGATAGAATTGTAAATACAACTTTGAGAGGGTGCGTTTATTGTTTAGGTGAGGTTGTTGGCTTTATCTAGCGGTCAATAACAGCGCATAACAATAATTATATGATTGCCTTAACTGTTTTAGCTGCTGCTGATTGATCCCTTGATTGCGGGGTTGGTATAGTGCGCCTAATCAATAGCTTCGGGTGGTTTTGATTGCCGCCAAACCAATTGCAGTATTAGGTTCAATGGTATTGAACCTGATAGGGAAAAGTCATGGATGCTGAACAGTTAGATTTACTTGTACGTCAAATGCTTAAAAGTGAAGGTTCGCTCGACGAATCGTCGATAGCAGAATACCTCAAACAACAAAATGGTGAGTCACCCAGTGATGAGCTAATTGCAGAGGTTGCCGCTTGCGGGCAAAAGCATCTTCTCAGAACTTATAGTCAGCAGCATGCCATTGCTAGCTTACCTAATGGCTTTGCCGAATCCTTAAACGATTGGTTTATGCAGCTGGAACAGTCAACTGAAGCCAAAGTTGAACGTATTACCCATGAGAAACAGCAAACTTGGGAAGAAGGGCGCTTAGCGTTAACTAGCCAACATAATCAACAGTTGTCTGCCGCCAATAATGCAACTGAGGTGGCTGAATCGGAACTTCTCGAATTGCGCGAAAAGCTAGAGCAGGCAGCGGCAAAAACCAGTGAGTTGTTCGCTGAATTAGATAAAAGTAAGCAGCTCACCAAAGAGCAGCAACAGCTGTTGGAGCAAGCGCAAGCGGACGCAGAGCAAAATCATACTGCTGAGCAAGACAAGCAACAAGCCTACCAACAACTTAATACCGAAAAACTGGAGCTGGAAGAGCAGTTGCAAACTGCTGAAAACCAACTGGCGAGTTTTCAGCAAAGCGGAGAAGCTGCGGCCAAAGAACAAAGTGAGATGGAGCTTGCGCTGCGTAAGCAATTAGGTGAAATGAGCGAAGCGCTGGATAAAGAGCTGGCGCTAACCAAGCAGCTTACAGAAGAGCACTGTGAGGTGAGTGAGCGCATGACAGAGCTGGTGAAAAGTAAGCAAAGCATTGAGCTGAAAAACCAACAACTAGAAGACACTCAGCAGCAGCAAGTACAAAAAATTGCAGAGTTAACTGAGCAAGGCGACCAGTTAGGTGAACAAACGCAGCAAAATGTAAGCGATAACCAGTTATTAGCTGAACAGATAGAGCAGTTGAACCAACAACTAGAACAAGCTCAGCAAGCCTTAGCCGAGCAAAAATCAGATAACAGTAATTCGGCCGCCTCGGCTGAGCGCGAAGAAGAGCTCTCGCAAAAACTGATTGCTTTAGAGCAACGTTGTTTAGAGGATGCACAAAAAATTGAGAGCATGCATCAGCAAACTAGCGAGTTGAACGAAGAATTAAATGAAGTACGCGGCGACAAACAAGCGCTTGATACCGTTAATCGCAGTAACGAGATACAGTTAGAGCAAGTTTTACCGGAGCTAGAACAAGCTCAGCAAAATGAACGCGAACTTAAACAGCGCATTGAAGAGCTTGAAGCGGAGCAGGAAAATGCACTGCAACATGCAGAGAAAACCCGCAAACAACTAGCAGATACTAGCTCGCAATTGCAGCTTAGCAATAGCATGGCGGATACTGATAACCGTGTATTAGAAAAAGATCATCAAATAAAAGAAGTGAAGCAAAAGCTGCAAATTCTTGAAGCCAACTTGCGAAAAGAACAAGAAGGCCACAGGCTGACCAAACAGGCGTTAACTAACCTTGATGAGCAGATCCTCGATGCACAAATTGATAGTGGCAAATTACAAAGCCAGATAACGGAATTTGACGAAAAACTAAAAGCCAGTGATTTAGTGAACCGCCAATTACAGCGAGAAGTTAACGAAGCCCATCAAGACATCACGAGTTTAAGCCAAACCAACTCCAGCTTAAGCGAAAAGTTAGAGTTAGCGGTAAAAGCCAAACGAAAAGATACTGCTTAATCAGTTTTTTGCAGACAATTAAAAGCTAGCAAGGTTGCTAGCTTTTTTGTTTTTAGAGCTTGTAGCTATACGCCCACAGCAAGGCAAGCTTCCACTAAACGGGGGATCTGTTGCTGCGCTAAACCTGCGATGTTAATGCGCCCACCACCCACAATGTAAATTGCGTGTTGTTCACGCAGCTGCTCGGTGTGCTGGTGGCTAAAACCCGTTAGCGAGAACATGCCTTGGTGCTGGGTAAAGTAACTAAAACGCTCACTGTTAGATTGCAGATTAAACTCATCGGCCAGGTTTTGTCGCAAACTACGCATACGTAGGCTCATTTGATTTAACTCATTTTCCCATTGAGCTTTTAGCTGGCTGTTATTTAAGATCTCAGCCACTATAGATGCGCCCCAGTTGGGCGGCATGGTGTAACTTCTGCGCGCTAATTCAAACAGCTTACCTCTAGCATTTGTGGCTTGTTGCAGGGTTTCTCCCACTACTATCGCCACGCCGCTGCGTTCACGATATAAACCAAAGCTTTTAGAATTTGAGCTAGCAAGTAGCAGCTCTGGCACACGGTTAGCTAAATGGCTTAAGCCTTTAATGTCTTCTTCTAAGCCCTGGCCAAAGCCTTGATAAGCTAAGTCTACAAAGGGTAAAAAACCATTTTTAAGCGCCAGTTCAGTAATACTTTGCCACGCGGAAAAAGAGATATCGGCCCCTGTGGGGTTATGGCAGCAGCCATGCAGTAGCAGTACGTCATCAGGCCCAAGTTTAGCGACTTGCTCTAACATAGCGGCTTCATCAACCTGTTTACTTGCGGGATTAAAATACGGGTAAAACGCCACCTTTAAGCCTGCCGCTTGCATAATCGGTTGATGATTTACGTAGCTAGGATTAGATAGCCACACCGTAGCGTTAGGTTTGGCGCTGGCGATTAAATCGGCTAACAAGCGCAGTGCTCCGCTGGCGCCAGGGGTTTGCATAGCGATTGACCTTGAATAAGCGGCATTGCCTGTAAGTAGTAAATCTAACATGGCTTGGTTGTATTCAGCATTGCCAGCTAACCCAATGTAGGCTTGAGTGGTTTGCTGTGCTAACAAACGGTTTTGTGCTGCGGTTACCGCCTGCATCACTGGTGTTTGGCCTTGTTCGTTGCGATACACCCCGATCCCTAAGTCAATTTTGTTATCACGAGGATCGGCTTTATAGGCAATGCCTAAGGATAAAATAGGATCATCTTTAGCAATCGGGAGGTCTTCAAACATAGTCATTCCTTTAAGCGAGAGGGTGTGGCTTTAGTGGTTGTTTTTACTAACCATCCACTGGCGGCAATCACACCTAATACAGTGCTTATCATACCTATAATTGTTAGTAGATCGAGGCTTTCAGCAAATAGCCAATAAGCAAACATTGAGGCAAATACAGGCGTTAGTGAACCCAAGGCTGAGCTTAGCTCTGCGCCTAATCGAGTAATGGCATAGCCGTAGCAAAAACTGGCCAACAAACCCACTGCAAGCCCTTGTACCAGCATTTGTGCCGCTAAGGCTTGCCAAGGTAGTTGAGTAAAGCCCCAAGTGTGAGAGCCGGAGCTGATAAGATAAATCAATAGCATTACAGCATTAGGTACCGTAACTACGGCAGCTGTTTCTAAGGGCTTTAAACCACTTTGCCTAGCACAAATGGTAAATACTGCCCACAAAAAGCTCGCGACTAAAAATATTAGCTGCCCTAATATTTGTTGTGAGTTTACTTGCTGCCAACTACTCGCCAGCAACAGTATTACTCCCACGCCAATAGCGCTTAAACCAAGTTTTTTAAACGATTCAAAAGGTTGTTTAAACACGAGTACGGCAATAGCCGTTACAAAGAGAGGTGCAACCCCCGGCACCAAGGTACTGCCATGCGCAACGGGCGCAAAGCCCATGGCTACCGCAGACCCCAGAAAAAATGGCAAACCAGCTCCAATTACCATTCCAGCTAAATAAACCCACGGTACTTGGCGAATGCGCTGCCAACGCTTTATCAGTAAGGGGCTAAGCAATAATCCTGGAATCACATAACGAAACAAGCTCAGCTCAAGTAAGCTTAAGGGCGATAACGCACTACTTCGCAAGGATATAAAGTAAGCAGACCAAATCAATACCGTGGCCATTATCGCTAACAAGCCTAAACGCCGTTGCTGCTGGCTACTTTGAATAGCTTGCACAAGAGGCCTGCCAGAGTAGTGGTGTTTAACATGTGTCAATGATTGAGGTATTTGCATAGGAGCATTCCTTGGTTACCCCTTTATTATTACTAATTAATAACAGTGATAATTGGCACTTTGATCCAGTAAAGAAGACTTAGTTGGCTCTGAGTGTTAGATTTTACTTATTAAGTGATGTTTTGAGCTAATGAGGGCTGTGTGAACAATGTTGATAAAGAGCTACTTTATTTAATTCAGCGAGACAGCAGAATAACCACCGCCGAATTGGCTGATAAAGTGGGGCTATCGCCATCACCCGTTGCAAGACGATTGAGGTTACTGGAAGACCAAGGATTTATAGAAGGCTACCGAGCTCACTTAAGTAAATCTAAATTGGGCTTAAACATTACCACCTTTGTGCATGTGCGTTTAAAAGAGCATCAAGACGCCCCTGTAATGGCCTTTGAATCAGCGGTGAGTGATATGGCTGCAGTGGTTAGCTGCCATACAGTATCGGGTGCTTTTGACTACTTGCTACAAGTACTTACCGCAGATTTAGTCGCCTACGAACAATGGGTAAGGGAGCTACAACGTTTGCCAATGGTAAGCCAAGTAGACAGCAGCTTTGCGATTCGAGAAGTGAAAAACCAACATGTACTGCCCGTTTAGTTTGTTTTAGATGACCGTTGATATTGATTCTTAAGTTAACTAGTTCATCAATATGTATTGAAAGAGTCATCTCATATTGATAGATTCATCTTTATTTGAATTACATGGAAGTATTATGGCTTCGTTGGACACTTTTCAGCGTAATTACAATGGAAACCCTCACCAAGGCCGTGTGGCCCAGGAGAGAGGGCGACTTGATCTTTCACCAGGCGATATACCAAAGCAGATAAAGTCCTTAAAGTCGTCATTTAAAGGTTCTTATATTTATCAGCTTGGTGCTCCTTCTCGTCCTAGTATCATGCATGACAAAGGGCATCTAGTATTCCCCCAAGCCGCGCCAACTATGGGGGATAGGGCTAGTTTACTAAAGTGGAAAGCAATGACTGCAGGTGGCGAAACATTTCGTCCTGATTTAGTAGATGCACTGGCAGCATACAATCACTTCTTAGGAGGTAAAGGGGCTAATCGAACTTTTGCTTATGACCGCTATGTATCCAGTGATAGAAGTGGTAGAACAACCTTAAACAATGCCATTAATCACATCAAACTTGGCGTGATTGACCTTTGGATGGCTGATCAAAATCGAACTGCTTTTAATGTAACTGGGCCAGCAATTCCCTGTGGGGCTGCTTTGTCTAGTTTTCCCGATGCTAAATTGTTTCCTTACCCAGAAACAGAAAACTGGCAAAAGGCTATTGGTGCCCATACCATTTGGTTAAGTGGCCAAGTAAATGTCACTGTGACTAAAAGCACGCCTCATTTTTATTTAATCATGACCCTTCATGCTGAAGATATGTATAACTTCAACCCCGGTCAGAAAGACATAAAAACGGGGATTCCTGATAGTGAAAATGGGCGCTTCACACAAGTAAGGCTTGCGCACCCTTATCTGAATAGCTCTACACTGGTTCGTTCACTTAGTTGGAAGGGTGTATTACCAAAAGAGGCGCAAAGCATGGCTAAGCAAAAAGGCTGGATTGAGCGCGATAGGCAACCTAAGCAAAATCGTATGGTGTGGAATCTAATCTAATGAAATGGAATTTTTTAATCAGCTCTCTGATAGCTGTAGGCTTATTAACAGGTTGTGGTGATATGAACGATAAGAATGGTTCAGCAAAGGATAGTATTGAGTTTTCGCAGAGTGCTGATGAACTAGCTCGGTTTATGAATCTGGATGGTTTGCAAATCGAATCTGTTAAATGGGCTACAGGTAGTACTGTTCGCGGAGAAACCGAAGGCATGCTAGCCACTAGTAATGATTGGTGGGTAGATGCTGTATTAACCTTCCCTAGTGGCCAAGACATTAGTGAGATAACAAAAGACTGTGAGTTTCGTTACTCATTAGCCGAAATCGATAATGCTTTTATCGATGAAACGGTTAAAAAACTTACCAATAACCCAGAATTTGTAAGTAAAACGCCAATGGAGGTACAGGATGCGTGCCGATTTAAATCTGATGTGTTGTCAAATGGCGTGTTGGTAAAGGATACTGAAAATAACCAGATATTAGTAAAGCTATTTACCAACTAATCGCCCTAAGAAAGCTTTCGTGCGTATCAAAGAAGCCGCAGGAGGCTTGGGTAATCTGCGTATCCACGACCTGCGCCATAGCTTTGCCAGTATGTTGATTAACTCAGGCGCTACGCTCTACGAAACCTAGCATTTGCTAGGGCATCACAACCCACAAACGACGACACGTTCGACGGATAGGCTACGAGCCGTATCTGGGCAGGTATCGGAGTATGTAAGTAGTGTTATAGGCAGTTAAACAAAGCCGTTCCCTTTAGGGGAGACGGTTTGTTTTTTGCGTCGGGTCGTCGAATCGTCGGAAGTTGTTATCTTGTTCACTCTACGCTTAGTCTGGATATTTCCTGTACTTGATCGTGAAGTCTTCTAGGTATGCTTCCTGTAGAGATACTTTGGGCTCATGGGGCTTGCGCTTAGCATTAATGGTTGACACAAGCGCCTGTAGTAATTGTTTCTTGTCACCTGGAAATTTATAGCCCATGGTAATTCTGTCTACGCGGGCGTTGATTTTTTCACGGTCAAAATCAGGGTAGTCGTAGGCCTCATAGCTAAGTTTGTGGCTTTTGTTGGTGAATAAGCGAACCTCGTCCTCGTAGGCCCAGGCTTTGTTTTTGGTTAACAGAAACTGATCAAAAAGGTATTCTTCTTTTTCTTTTTCCCTTTGGGTTTCATGCGTGTAATTAACCTTGCTGAAGCCCACTCCATCGGGCAACTCTCCACCAAACCAGTACTCAACCATTACGCCTTGATGTTCTTGAGAATAGTGCGCCCACATTAGCGTCGACTTGTCATCATTGGAGAAACAGCAAATGCGCAAGTTTTCATCAATGTGTAATGATTTGCTCAGTGATGTTTCAGTCGACAGCTCCATTGGATCGTTAAGTTGCTCTTTGCTCGGGAGGTAAAAATACAGATTGGTTAAGGAGTCTATTGTATTGATGTTAAATGGTGAATATTTGAATAGTCTCCCCTGCGCTTTAGCGGTAAAAGTATGCCACTTATATGATTCAATGAGCGCCAAGTTAAACTCTCGATTGAGCGTGGCTATTTCGGTTTCTTCAAGCTCGTTAGTGGGAGAGCGCTCATTGCAAAGAATATAATTATTGATAACTGTTAGGTCTAGCTCACCAGATTGACGCATTAGATTGATAGCATTTGAATAAGTCCGCATAGCTTTTTTATGCTCCTCTATTCTCTCATAGCAAACGGCCAGCGTGTTTTGGGAGGACATCGTAGCGGTATGTTGTTTTTCATACTCAGTTATTGCGTTAATCGCTTTTTCGTTCTCTCGGCAGTTGGCCGCTCTTTGTGCTAACTCCAACAGATCAATGTCATTTCCATCTCCGTCACTATAGGCTTGCTCAACCTCCTTAAGCTCAGAATGGAAGAGCTTCTCGTCCCACTCCTTTGCGACTTCGTTTAGTTCTTGTTTCAGCTCTTCATAGGTAGGTATCGATAGTAATTCGGGTGTTTTAAGCTGTTTTTCTGCATCTTGGAATAAGCCTTGGTTTCGTGCGGGGAGACTGATAGTGCGGTCTGATTGCAGGCTGTCTCTCAAGTTGGCGATAGATCGCTTGCACTTCAATGCGCAAAACCATGCTTTATTGCTCCCCTTCAACTGTGAAGAGCTCCTCTCCAATTGCGTTAATACTTCGTGATCTAGAGGCTGGCTTAACTCTACTTGTGCATAGAGGTAGAATAATTTTTCCGTGACGCCCTTCACCTCTCTGGGGGAGTCTACGTCTAGCTGATAGTGATAGGTAACCTTATCAAATGCACGTGCGTCAAACGCCGCCCTAAGTAGTTGGTTTTGAGATACTTTCGCTCCTTCTTGCTCAGAACGCCTTGCTTTCTCTAAGTACAAGCCTAGCTTGTTGTCTCCAAATATTTTATCTAGCTCAAACTCCCATACTTTTGTCGCCAGTTCTGCTGAGGAGAGTAATCCTTGCTTCTCGTAGGGGCGTAAAACAGACGGAGAATAGTGAACTTTTTGATCTTTTATCAGTTGCACACCTTGCGGATACTCTTCGAGGTAGAAATAAGCCAAAACCAAAGCTGGTCTCAAACAACCAGCAACCTGAGATTCGGCAGAAAGAGCTTCCCGTTTTACTATCTTCCAGTGCTCGATGGGAAAATTAGCGTGGTCACTCCCTTCATAATAAACATTGATCAGCATATGTATCAGCGCATCATGATTACCCGCTTTTTCGGTCAGCCGTACTGCTTGATGTAGAGCTTGTTCGTTTCTTTCTTTTATATACAGTCCCCAATGCGCATCGGTGTTATTTTCGTCGAGCGCTAGTGCTTTTCTGTAGAAAGATTTAGCAACATGAGGGCCGTCAAAGGAGCTTTCTGCTACATTCCCTAAATAGGAATATGCTTGTGATTCGCAACCACGTCGCAAAATGATTTGCTCAAACACTTCAGAGGTATCTTGGTAACGAAGCATTAGTAGGAAATAGTAATAGCCAATGTGCTTTTCGTTGCCTTCATCTTGGTAGGTTTGTTTCAAAAACTGCAAGCGAGAAAATCGTCTGCGTTTTAAGTGCTTTTCTATCTCTTTATCACTGATATGGCTCATGTAACTCTTGTCTAGCTATCATTGTTTTCCACATGATAAACGGCGGCACTCCGAAAAAAGACGCCACAACTCCCATTAACTCATTCTAATTAGAAATATCTCGGCAAGGAAAAAGCTGCTTACTATTTGTTTACATTGAGACAATCCATTAATATGAAAATGCTCATTTTCTAGTTTGTGGCTCTAGGTTAACCAAGAGCATAAGGAGCTAGCTAGAGCTGAGGATGGGTAGTCGATGGGGCAAAGCGACTACCTATGAATAAGCTAGCCCATCACTAGCTAGCTATGCTGGTTCGAAAGAGGGTAACAATCTATACCTCGACTCGACGACCCGTCGCTCCGGTCTATTTCTGGTCTTTTGCGCGGCTAAAGCAAGTTAGCGGAGCCATCATCCTTCCATTGAAGTAAGAATCTGCCGATTGCACCTATGCATTTCTAGCTACCGTCGAGTCGTAGGGTTGGTGAGTGGTGACTAAATTTCCCCAATCGAATTCAGGGCTTAACCCCAGCATGTGCTCTGCTCTGAGTTTGCTTAGAAGGGCGGTATATAATCGACTTGTTTTGAGGTGAACCTGAGTGAGCCACACTAGCGCGGCCATAGCTGAAAGCAGGCTAACAGGCCCAGTTTTCCCAAGATGAACCAGATATGGACCGGAGACGTTGGGTCTGAGCCTAGTTTTTAGCGGTCTTTAGGCAAGAAAAAAGCCTTGCAACCGATGTGGTGCAAGGCTTTGTATATGGTGGCCCTTCACAGACTTGAACTGTGGACCTAACGATTATGAGTCCGATTTAGGGGTGTTTTAGGGTATATTGCAGTGAACAACAATGAACATAAAAGTGCTGCTTTGTATTTATTTATCAATGGGTTAAGTTGTTATTGTTTGTTCACTGAATAATATTGAAAAACACTGTTATACTGCCAATCTGCTACATATTTGCTACACAGGATTTGCACTTGGCTATTACAGGAAAGATAGGTACATCAACGCTTAAGGCGCTGTCTCCTGCCGATAAACGCATAAATGACACCGAAATAAAGGGCTTTCATGCACGGATTTCGTCCTCTGGGGCAATAAACTACTACCTTTATTACCGGATTAACGGTAAACAAGTGAATTATTTGCTTGGTAAAGCAGGACATATTAGCCCCGTACAAGCCCGTGATTTAGCCAAGCAAAAAGTGGGAGAGGTAGCCGCTGGCAAAGATGTACAACTTGAAAAACAAGTCTTAAAGCGCAAAGCCGCTGCCGAAAAATTCACCCGCTTTGCCACCTATGTAGAAAACAAATATCACCCTTGGTTGGTTACGAACAATACTCGTACTGCAAACCAAATTAAGAATGTATTATTAAAAAACTTTGCGAGCTTTGCCGATAAGCAGTTAGTTGATATTAGCGCATGGGATGTAGAGAAGTGGCGTTCAGAGCGCAAGAAACAGGGCGCTTCAATGGCGACTATAAACTACAACGTTAACACCCTTAAAGGTGCGCTAAGTCGAGCCGTTGACTGGGGAATTATCGAAGCCCACGAACTAAGCAAAGTAAAAGCCTACAAATTGGACAACTCTAGGGTGCGTTATTTAAATGACGATGAAGAAGCGCTATTACTAGGAGCGTTACGCCAACGAGATAAAAACACCAAAGCAAAACGCAATAGTGGTAATGCCTTTAGAGAGCAACGCGGTTACGAGCCTCTACCAAGCTTAGATAACTACCGTTTTGCCGACCACATCGAGCCTATAGTGCTAATAGCTATGAATACAGGCATGCGTAGAGGCGAAATCCTAGGCTTAAAATGGACAGATATAGATTTAAACATTCCCAGCTTAACCATTCGCGGTGAAGCTGCTAAATCAGGTAAAACCCGCCATATTCCTTTAAACCCTACAGTGCAGCAAGTCATTCAAGATTGGCGCAAACAAACTACCAGTAAGCTTTATGTATTTGAGGGCGAAGAGGGCAAAGCGCTAACCGATATCAAGAAAGGCTGGGCTAAGGTGGTTGAGCTTGCCGAATTAGAAGATTTTAATTTTCACGACTTACGCCACCACTTCGCGAGCAAGCTAGTAATGAAAAGCGTCGACCTAAATACAGTTCGCGAGTTACTAGGCCATGCTGATATGAATATGACATTACGTTATGCGCATTTAGCGCCAGAGCATAAAGCGGCAGCGGTTAATCTATTATAGCTAAGGCTATTGATAAATCATCCAATAAACCTCAGGATATTTAGTGAGATAGAGGTATAACCAAGTAGTAGAGTGGAATTAATCTATTGATTGATTGATTGATTGATTGATTGGTTGGTTGTAGTTAGTTCAGTAACTAAGAGGTTTCTGATGGAGAAAATAGTATCTAAGTCTGTAAAATCGTTTATTAGTAAAATCTCACCTATGAGTACCACGTTAAACAACAATAGTTTCTCGGAATTTATTTTTAGGGGGCAAGGGAATTCAAATTGGGCACTGATGCCGTCAGCATTTCGAAAATCAGCGAAGTTCCCATTTAATGGAAGTGTCTGCACTGGGCCAATGAAAACATATAGAGAGCAGAGAGAGGTTGAGTGGAGTATGCTTCGAGATTTTTTACTCGAAGTTAATCGAAATGGGCATCACCTACCTGAAGAGCAGCTCTTGTACCGACTTATTGATCGCTATAAGAACATTGATGAGCTTAGTAAAATAACTAGATTGGAGACTTCTTGGCCGAGTAACGACTATTATTCTATGCTCGCGCTAGCGCAACACTACGGCTTACCTACTCGGTTAATGGATTGGTCTTACAGCTCTCTGGTGGCTGCCTACTTTGCAGCCAAAGGTTGCCTAACGCTTCAAAAGGACGGGAAGCGTGTTAAGTCGCTATCGGTTTTCGCTTTGAATAAGCGCTGTAGCTTATTGAGTTCTCCCTCAATGCTCAAGGACATTCATTTGCTATCTGAGGACCTAAACAGTTCGTCTACACCAATCGTGACATATCATACGGTAGAGTCTCCAACCTATTTTAATCAAAATCTTCTCAGTCAAAGAGGGATATTTTTGTGTTGTACTGAGTACGGAAATATTAAGAATGAGAGTTTTGAGCCTGTTTCATTGAATGAGTACTTAAAAGCGAAACTGGCAGAAGAAACAGCAATGATGGAAGAAGATAGAACTTATAGCATGTTAAGAAAGCTCAGTGATGTAATGGGAGGAGAAATTGGTTATGAGTTCAGGCTATCAGCCAAATATGCAGGGGAACTCCTTAGGGAGCTAGATCGTTTATTTATCAACTCTTCGACAATGTTTCCGGGAATATCTGGTTGCGTAGCAACCATGTATGATAGGCACTCTAGTAAATACCTATAGTTTTCTGATGCTTAGCAAGGAGTAAGTAAAATGGTCAACTTTTTGTTGTTTTATTCAGGTGTAGTTATGGCAACTCTGATGTCGCAGATGTCAAATTGGAGAAATCACACGGTTATGAATAGGCCAATCAAGTATACTCTACTACTTTTTTTTGTTTGGCAGAGCTCTAGTATTGCGGGGTTGTTTAAAAGGTTGCCGAGTAACACAGAAGTAATATTATTGGAAAATATCCATCAACCAGTTATTTTGCTTGTTCTATTTTCGATGGTAATTCTTGGGTACTTTCTCGTTTTTTATAGTGTTGCAGTTGCGAAGTTAACAAAGTCCCTGCTTGATTAGTCGCTCTAGTCGTTTCCAAATGTTAGCTGCTTTGAAGGTGACGCCATTCGTTTGATAGATACCAGTGTCATTGCCGTCCTTATTATCTATTAAGTTATTAGTGTTTTTTGTCATTAGCCTTTGGGTTACTATATAGCTTTCAACTATCAAGTAGTTACAAGCATGAGCAAAGCAAGAGTGTTTAGAACGCAGGTTATAAAGCCTGTTCTTTTGAAGATTGGTGGTGCCAACTTAGCAGCCGAAGAGCTCCTATTGGGTACAGCGGTGCAAGAAAGCCTCAACTTCATGTATCGAAGTCAGGTTGGAGGTGGTCCAGCTAAAGGTTATTTTCAAATGGAACCTGCTACACATGATGATATTTGGGACAATTTTTTGAAGTACCGTAAAGGGCTCGCAAAAGACGTAATATCATTTCTGAGTTCTCCCAACGCCAACAAAATCACTGAGCTAGAAAACAACGATAAATACGCTGCTGCTATGGCGAGGGTTCACTATATGCGTGTTCCTGCAGCACTGCCAAAAGCTGGTGACATTAAAGCCCAAGCTAATTATTGGAAGCAATATTACAACACGCCTTTAGGCAAGGGGCTTCCACATGAGTACATAGACAAGTGGAATAAATACGTTGCTCCTGTAACTCCATAGAATTTAGAGCTGATAGATAATTATGAGTATAAAAAAAACGTTAGCCATAGCATACGTTAGTGCCGGTGTAATATTCAGTAATGTTAGCTGTGCGAGTAATGAAGATGTCGTTACTACAACGTCTAATGGCAAAAGCTATTATCACCTGAAGCTTTCATTGGATGATCAAAGCATTAAGTCAATAAAAGAGCTTAGCGCAGATCAGTTTGTTATGAACGGCGGGCAATTCGAGGTGAGGGTTCAACAAAAAGCTTTGCCGATAAAGGCCCCTAATTGTAAAAGTGATTTGATCCTCAGAATGCCTTGGACAAACTCAGACTTAAGTGCTGCTGAAGTTTTCATTGATGAAAAATACAATGTGTACAAAGCGATTGTAGATGCGTCAAAAAGTGAGGGGAGTAATGTCGATGTTTACATCGAGCTAAACCCTTATGTTCAAAAGACGGGCGATGATTTTGAGCTAACAGAGTGCAATGTGTTTTTTAGACATGCTAATGGTCAGTACATTCCTAAAACTGGGGTGCTAAATTAAGTTAGGTATGGGGTTAAAGGTTGTCATGACCTTTCTATTTACATCCTTATGCCTATTTGGTTGTAGTGAAGAAGCCCCTACAAATCGTGATTTCACAGAGTACTCTCGCAGTGTTGAAGACTTGGCGTTATTTGTGAACCTTGATGGTTTGGAGATAGAGGATGTGTATTGGACTTCAGGGCCAATCATTCGCGATGCGGTCGAAGAAAGCTTTCTTCCTAACAGCAATGATTGGTGGCTTAATGCTATTATCACTTTTTCAAATAAACAAAATATTGAAGCCATAACAAAAGGGTGTGAGCTAAGTAATTCTGTTACTGAGAATGACACGAGTTTTATCAGTGACTCAGTCAAAAGTCTTACCAATAATCCTGCTTTTACTAAAGCGCCGTTGGAGGTGTTTGACGCCTGCCGCTTCAAATCAGGCGTTTTGGCAAGCGGCCAGCTAGTTAAAGATGTAGAAACAAACCAAGTTATATTGAAGTTAGCTACTAACTAGCTGGCCTATCTTCTCAATACTGTGCTCTAAAAGATATTCTATATTGTTCAGCAGCTTAAGTTGATTTAGTATTCATTTAATCAATAACTTTGTTGTAATGGATATTAGATGAAACCTGAAGATAAGGAAATCACAAAAGGTAATAACCGACTTTTGGCGTTTGTCTCTTCAAATCGCATCATTAGCTTAATGACAGTATCTGTTCCTGCACTCTATCTGCTTGGTTACTTCCATACCTATGGCTACCACATTGGTTTTGGTATGAGCGGAGAATTTTTTCCAAAATCAATTCAAGAACATTTGGTCGGCAGCTTCATGGTTATTTTTTTAGTGGTGATAGATCTCTGGGTTTACCTACAAAACCACTTTTACTTCCTACTAATGTTTTTTGCAGTCGTGTTTGTATTTTCTTTTATCGCCATCTATTTCATACGAAACCCATTGAAGTTTAAATTTGAAGCTGTGTCTAGAGGGGGAGATGTACCCGAGCGGTTGTATTTTTACTTGTATGGTCCCTTAAAGGTTTCTGTACTTATGCTTGCAACTCCATACATAGTGCTGTGCATTCTTTTTTCAACTGTCGCTTTACCTTGGTTTAGTTACTCTCAAGGTAAAGGTTTGGCACAAGATAGTATTGAGCATTTTGAAGGCTGTGAGCTAGCAGAGCTAAGCCCTGATAAATCGTGCATCTTTTTAAGCAACCATAAAGGTGATATTGCAAATGGTATGTTTGTGGCTCGTTCTGAGTCTCACATAGCAATTTGGAATGGCGAATTTACGGAAGTTTTCCCTACTGATGGGCTCAAGTACGAGTTTCGTTTCGGAACTAAAGCGGATGATGAAACCCAATAAAAGGAGTTGTTTTGGAAAAGTTTATATCGTTATCTGAAGTTGGGAGTCATTCCAAGTTAACGGAAACCGAAGTTGTCCGAAGTGCCAGCTTAGCAGAGCTTGAGTGGGCTTGTTTTGTTGGAAAAACCAAATCAATTCTTGGTGTGTTTTTCGAAGAAGGGTTCCGAGGCTTAGGAACCTACAATTACCGTGGTTGGGTAGGTATTCCCGCTGAACATGCAGTAACGATTGTAGACGAGAAAAAAGTCCGATTACGTTTCGGACGAGCCGTTGATATTACTGGGGCTGAGTTACTATCAGCACCTATTCCATATACCGTTGGTTTTCCAAATAAGTTGTATCGCGAATGGGGGTATCCCCGAGAGTTAACCGAGCATCCTGTTATTAACATTTTCCCCTTTTTTGAGCAGGTTTTATCAGAAACACATGACTGGGTTAAAGGTTTGGATATGATTCAGAACATGCTTGAAAAAAACGCTCCAGCAGGTTACCAAACCGATCCCTTTGTAAGTGACAGCTTAAGAGAGAAAGCCGAGCAAACGCCAGAATATGTTTTGAAAGAACACCCTTTCGAATTTGAGTACAAAGATCTAGGCATTAGCTTGGCTTCCCTTAAAAAGCTAGAAGCGCAGATATTTGGCAATGAAGAGGTTGAAGTGCCAGCACTTCAAGAGCAGTCAACAGCTCCAAGTGATGCAGTAAGGATTGGGGATAAACTAGAACGCAAACCTTTAGATTCGATATCGTTTAAAAATGACTTGCATGAAGTTATTGCAAGGATCTTAGGTGATGCTGAACAAACCGACTACAAAAGTGTTTGGCGGTATTTGGAAAATGAAGCGAAAACAGATGAAGGTGAGCGTAAATACGATATTTACAACATCATTAAAGATGTAAGCGAAAGTCAGGTACTTTGGCGAACACGCAGGAAAAATGATACACGCACCCTTAGTTTTGGTTCTCTATCTACGGTTATCTCACGGGTTAAAGAGTTAATTAACGTTTAAATTAAACACTTCGTTAAACGGGTTAAACGCTTCGGTAAATAGCCATTTTCACTAAGTAACACTGCTCCTGAACTTTAAATGTATCAGGAGCAACAAACATGATTAATCTTAGTGAAGCAGATAAACGCGTACTAACCGAACAAGAAACCGCTATCTACATTGGCATGAGCCGCTCTTATTTACGCCAAGCGCGTATGAGCGGTAATCGTGACAACCACACCCCAGCACCACCTTTCATTAAAATTGGCCGAGCGGTTCGCTATTTACGCGAAGACTTAGACGCATGGCTTTGCAGCTTTCAACGCCTAGAGCATTTAGGCCAGTTGGGAGGTGCTGCCCATGTCTAAGTTAATTACCAAAGAAGCATTAAGAATGCTGAGTGATTTTGCTAACGGCATACGCATTGAGTTTTACATAACACCTGAAGGTAGCGAGGAGGGAATGTTGGTTCAAGGTGACTTGAGTAAACGCTTTGATAGTCGAACCTTTAACCGTTTAAAAGCCTTAGGTCTTATCTATGGTTCGCGGTTTCGCGAATATGGAGTGCTTTGGTTGCAATACCGCATTAGTACTAAAGGCTGGGAGGTGTTTAATGCCCGTACCTGAGCAAGATGATAAAGCGTATGTTTTGCGTATATTAGCCAGCTTTCCTACAGAGTTTAGAATGCCACTTATGGCGCAGTATCATGCTGCGCCTACTAAGCGAGATGCCAATATTGGCATCCGCACTATCCGCGATAATGTGGCTAAAGCCATTGGTGCTAAGCCCATAAGCATAAACCTAGATTTGTGTGAAGAAGACTTAAGAAAAAAAGCCACTGAAAAGGCCGATAACTGCACAAGGCTTACACGCTTAAGTAACTCACCTAAAGCTGCCTATGAAGATATAGCCGCTTACATACGGGGTAAAGGCATAAAGCCGCCTATTCCTCGTATTCTATTGAAGGGTGAAATTGATACTGCCTACACCGAAAGCGATACTTATAAAGGGGCTATCAACCGCACTAAGAACAGTGGTTGGTGGCTTAGAAAGCTGCGCCAGAAATTGAATCAAGATATTGAAGCTACTGCTCAGCACTTAAGCCTAGTAAACAAAAGAAAGCAAATCTATTGCAGTAACATCACCCTTAACCGCCGAACGGCGCAATTAGCCTATCAAGACAAGCTTATGTCTAGCTCGTTTGTGATAAATGATGCAGGGCAGCGCTATAGCTTAAAAGAGCTATCAGACTTAAATGTGTCTAATCCCGAAATCCGCAGACAAGAGTTAATGGTACGGGCGAGGGGATTTCAAGAGTTAGCCGAAGAGCATAAGCATGTTGGTTTGTTCTTAACGCTTACTTGCCCGTCTAAGTATCATTCTAGTTATGGTACTACTGGCCACCGTAATGCTAAATGGGATGGCTCACTACCTAAAGATGGTCAACACTACCTACGTGATATCTACGCCAAAATCCGCGCCCAGCTCGATAGAGACAATATCAAACCTTATGGCATTCGAGTTGCCGAGCCTCACCATGACGGTACACCGCATTGGCACTTGCTAGTGTTTGTTGCTCCTGAGCAAAAGCAGCGCATGTTAGATATTTATCGCCACTATGCTTTTCAAGAAGATGGTGATGAAAAGGGCGCAGACTTACACCGCTTTAAAGCGGTAGAAATAGACCCCAACAAAGGCAGCGCAGCGGGTTACCTAGCCAAATACGTGTCTAAGAACATTAACGGCAAATCATTAGAGAGTGGCATACATGGTGAAGAGCCAATAGAAGCCGCCGCTAGAGTAAACGCTTGGGCGGCTTGCTGGCGCATAAGGCAGTTTCAACAAGTGGGCGGGGCATCGGTCACTGTATGGCGAGAGCTACGCAGGCTAAAGAAGGTATGCCAGTTTGACGAGACTATTCAACAAGCCTTTACAGCCGCAGATACTGCCAATTGGAAAGAATTTACTAAGGTAATGGGCGGCGTGTGGTGCAAGTTAGCCAATAGGCCATTACGAGTGTATTACCAACAAACCGTAGATACCGAAACAGGCGAGTGTAAGACCAACGCCTATGGTGATGTACTTGTGAAACGGCTTAAAGGCGTGCTTTACCAAGGCTTAGAAATAGTCACCCGCCATTTTGAGTGGCAGGTGGTTAGGGGGTCTAGTTCTTCGGCTTTACTTGGAGTTCTGTAAATAAGTGTACTTAGCTAGACTAGTATTGGTCTATGAGTATCTTAAAGTATATAAGGCAGGCAGTTTGTTACAAATACTCAGAAATATATGTGAGCTCAAAGGTGCTTTGAAAGAAACATTAGTATTGAAGTTATGGTATTATTTTTTTTGTTAATAGTACTTAGGTTCGAGCAATATGCAGTTGTTAAGTTTGGATGTTACAAACATGGCTGATTACGACGTCAAGGCTACAGGACAGATTTATTCTTTAGCTTTAGATATTTCTAATATCGAAGAAAGGGTAGCTGAGATGCATCGGGTTATCACTGATACTAGCTGGTTGGCGCCACTTGATATAATAGATACAGCCACCTATGAAGCTCGGTCAAAACCCACAATAGATAAAGTAGTTAACGATATTTTAGGTAATGTAGAAAGTGAAATCTCTGCTGACTTTGGTGAATACATGGTATCAGCCTCTGCGCAAATGGCTTTAAGCGAATACTTAAAGCATATTCGACTTCCGCTGGCGGAGCTTATTAAGGAAAAAATATCTGGTAACCCCGGCTTCGATTTTCATACAGAGTCACCTGATGCATTAATCGCTTTCGGAGAAGCAAAATATAGTGGCGTACAGAATGCTCATGGCAGAGCCCTTAGTCAGATCAATGACTTTATACTTGCGAAAAAGGACGTACAGGAGCTTTCGGATTTAAGGTCGTTCGTGACTGAGGCTGCCATTCAAAATGCCGCGTTCGGAAATAAGACATTCTGTGCTGCCTTTTCAATTGTTTCTGATGATGTGAAAAGCATAATGGATAATGCTATTACTTCAAGCCATTTAGGGCCACTCCTTTGTTACGAAGCTGTTTACCTTATTGGAGTTAAAGTCAGTGCTTAAGCAATTAATAGATGGTGTTAATGTTACTGAGGTTATAGAACACGCTATCGGCGAGTTCCATCGAAAAGGTCCGATAAACCCTAGTACCCTAGAGAAGTTAAGCTTGATCAAGAAGTATCATAGAGATGATTTTTCAAGGTATGAGGATAAATTATTAAGTGTAATGGGCTTGTTTTACAAGCTTGAGCAACCGAGAACTTTTCTAGAGGCAATTTACAGAGATTTAGGGGACTCAATTAAGCAGCGATATGGACGTCCGTATACCCCTATGCAGGCTTGTGCTTATAAATCTATAGCTGAAAAGCATTTTTATTCGTTCTCCGCCCCAACAAGTACCGGTAAATCTCACTTGTTTAGGGAACTCATTAAAGAATATAGCAATGACATTATTATAGTTGTGCCCTCTAGAGCTCTTATCGCAGAGTTTTATTCGATAGTACTTAGTTTGGTAACTAAAGATGTTCTAGTTCTTCAGTTTGTTGAAAACATAAATCAGCACAATACATCTCGACGTATTTTTATTATTACTCCAGAAAGAGGCGTAGAAATTTTTAAGTATGCAGATGAGTTTGATATAGGCTTATTTCTTTTTGACGAGGCTCAGATATCAGAGGAGTCTGTAAGAGGGTTTTCGTTTGATGCTTTTGTTAGGAGAGCTGAAAGGGCTTTTCCAACTGCAAAGAAAGTTTTTGCCCATCCGTTTGTAGCGAACCCCGAAGCTCAAATAGAAAAACATGGTTTTAGTGAAAGCTCCAAAGCCGATAACTTTAGGCAAAGCAACGTGGGCAAAATATTTGTAGCTAAGGAGAAAGATAATTCATTTAGTTACTTTTCTCCTTATTCGCCGACTGAAGACGTACCGCTAGAAAGTGATTTAATAGCTGATACCTTGAAGCGGGGAGGAACCGCTCTTATTTATACTTCTAAGAGCAAAATTTATAAAGGCGGGCACATTGAAGGGTTTGGTGATTATATTGATCTTTGCCCTGCTATTGAGGATAAAGAAGCTCTTCGTATTATTGATAGTTTAAAGAAGTACATTGGTTCATCGGATACTCTCCCTTCTAAACAGTCATCATTTATTCAGCTTATGGCACAAGGAGTGGTTGTTCACCATGGCTCGATGCCGCTTAAAGCAAGGCTTTTAATTGAAAATTTTGTGAGGAGTGGTTATGCGAAGCTTTGTTTCGCGACATCTACCCTCAATCAAGGTATTAACATGCCTTTTGATTGCGTATTTATTGACAACTTCAGTTATATGGAAGCCCTTACGTTAAAAAACCTGATTGGCCGCTCAGGAAGAAGTAGCACAAAGCGAGAATTTGACTATGGCTACACCATTGTAAAAAGGGCTAACGTTGCAACGTTTACAACACGAATTCGACAGAATGTCACACTAGAAAAAACTTCGAAGCTCGACGATGACCCTAAAAATATTTCTGAAGATCACTCTGATTTAGTTGATGCGATAAGAACGGATTCATTTAATGATGATTTGCACCTTACCGAGTCGCAAGTGGATCGAATTAAAGAAAGCAATCTCAAGTCAGATATGCGTTATGTCCTAGACAAACTAGTCATTGGAGAGCAGACCATTACTGCAGCTCAGTACTATGCACTTGGTGAGAGTGCAAGAAGACAAGTTAAAACCAAGCTTAAAAAAATTTATTGCTCTCATTTAAAAAAAGACAGTTTATCCACTGCAGAGCAAACTGTACTAAGTGCCGCAATTCCTTTACTTTTATGGAAGGTGCAGGGAAAATCTTTCAGTGAAACCCTCTCGTTGAGATACTCTTACTTAACAGAAAGAGATAAACGACGAGCTTTGCTAAGGCAAAGAAAAACAAATGAAATCTCCCAAGCAGAATTTAATACACAGTTTAGTAAAATAAAAATCAAATATTCTGCACAAGCAGAGCAGCTACCTAATTCCAAGCTTACGTCAGCGGTACCTTTGTTTCCTAGAGGAACATCGGTAAATGATTTTGATTACGACATCCTTGTATATGATACATATGACTTCTTGGATAAGGTTATTAGCTTGTCTTTATCAGATCCCTTATGTGCGGCACTTACTGTTTACTATGAAGATACTCAGGATGAACGAGCAAAGGTTCTTAAGAATTATTTTAAATATGGAACTAATGATGAAACGGAAATCTGGCTGATAAAGTATGGGTTTGATCCTGAAGATATTGAATGGATAAAAAGTATTGTTAATCATGTAGATGAAACAGGAATAGTGTTCTCTGATGATATTTCGACTCTTGATAGTGAGCAAAGAGAAGTAATTAGTAGGTATCTTTCTTAGTCAAAATGTTATTGACCAATGGTTATTGGTTTTTCTGTTTTTAATGCTAAAGTGCTCTTTTGTTCTAAGGACTATTGGTTATAAGGTGGGTTATCGTTCTTTAGAGCACTGTGTCACCTCTGAAGTTTAGGACGAGTTACAAAGTTATGCTTCTTGAACACTGGTTACTACTTTTTCTTGTTGTCTTCTCCTTTATCATTAGAAAAACTTGGTTTAAAGGTTGGTTTGGTGAATTGCTACTGAGCCTATCCTTTAGGTTTTTTCTTGATGGTAAATTATACAAGTTAGTTAATGACGTAACTCTACACTGTGAAGATGGCACAACTCAGGTTGACCATGTTTTGATTTCCCCTTTTGGTATTTTTGTTGTTGAGACAAAGAACATGAAAGGGTGGATCTTTGGAAGTGTTCGCCAGAAACAATGGACGCAGCAGATCTACCGTCACCGCAGTAAATTTCAAAACCCACTACACCAAAACTACAAGCACCTTAAAGCTCTCGAATTTTCTCTTGATTTAAAGCCCACAGATTTATTCTCTGTAGTGTGTTTTGTGGGTGATGCCTCCTTTAAAACGGCTATGCCCGAAAACGTAACGCATATACGTGGTTGCTTGCGTTACATTCGTTCGAAGCTGGAGAGCAAGTTTAGTGAGCCAGAAGTTGCGGCGCTCACCGCTAAGCTTGAGGAGTTGAAGCTTAAAAGAGGTTTTCAAACCACTCGCAATCATAAAACGCATGTTCGTAAACTGGTTGCTGAAAAAAGCCGTCAGAGACAATCTGGTGAGACCTGCCCAAAATGTGGGGCTGGGTTAGTAGAAAGAGTTGCAAAGCGTGGTAAGAATGCAGGGAATGCGTTTATTGGCTGTTCAGCCTATCCCCGTTGTAAATTCACTCAGTAATTTTAAGAAGTATGCGAGATAGCAGGTTTCTGCCTGAAATCTGCTACATATTTGCTACACGGAGAGCGGAAATAGAAAAGGCGTAGTGGTTACTAACCTTCTACGCCTTTATATATGGTGGCCCTTCACAGACTTGAACTGTGGACCTAACGATTATGAGTCGTGTGCTCTAACCAGCTGAGCTAAAGGGCCAAATTGGGTGTTGCGAGCTTAGCTCAAACAACGAGGCTGGATTATAAAAAAACATCTCAGCCTTGTCTATGCGTTTGAATCTAAGCGCTTATTTATTCGCCGTTTAGCGGTCTATTCGTCTAAGAAACTGCGTAGTTGCTCAGAACGCGAAGGGTGGCGAAGCTTGCGAAGTGCTTTGGCTTCAATTTGACGAATACGCTCACGGGTTACGTCAAACTGTTTACCTACTTCTTCAAGAGTATGGTCGGTGTTCATACCAATACCAAAACGCATACGCAGTACTTTAGCTTCACGCGGGGTTAGGCCTGCTAGTACTTCTTGAGTGGCAAACTTAAGGTTCTCACCGGTCGCTGCGTCTACTGGCATCGACAAAGTGGTATCCTCAATAAAGTCACCTAAGTGCGAATCTTCATCATCACCAATAGGTGTTTCCATGGAGATTGGCTCTTTAGCAATTTTAAGTACCTTACGGATCTTGTCTTCAGGCATTAACATACGTTCAGCCAATTCTTCTGGAGTAGGCTCACGACCCATCTCTTGAAGCATTTGACGGCTAATACGGTTTAGCTTGTTAATCGTTTCAATCATGTGAACCGGGATACGAATAGTTCGTGCCTGGTCTGCAATTGAACGAGTGATTGCCTGACGGATCCACCAAGTAGCGTAAGTAGAGAATTTGTAACCACGGCGGTATTCAAATTTATCTACGGCCTTCATTAGGCCAATATTACCCTCTTGGATAAGGTCTAAGAACTGCAAACCACGGTTGGTGTATTTCTTCGCAATAGAAATTACCAAACGTAAGTTAGCTTCAACCATTTCTTTCTTCGCGCGGCGAGCTTTCGCTTCACCAATGCTCATACGGCGGTTGATGTCTTTAATGTTGTTAATGGTTAAGCCGGTTTCTTCTTCAACACTTTTCAGTTTGAAGATACAACGGCGAACTTCTTCGTCTACGGCCATTAACGCAGGTGCGTAGTCTTTGGCAGACGTTTTATGTTCGTTAAACCATGTTTCGTTTGTTTCGTCTTTAGAGAAGGCTTTAACAAAGGTGCCTTTTGGCATTTTGCCTTGCTCAACACATAATTTAAGAATTAGACGCTCTTGAGTACGAACTCGTTCCATCATGGTACGCATGCTGGCAACAAGCTTATCAAACAGTTTTGGTACTAGGCGGAACGTGTGGAAAATTTCGCTTAGTTCAAAAATCTCTTTGGTGGCACGGGCAGACATACGGCCGTGCTTCTCAATCGCTTTATGCGTTTTATCGTATTGGTCACGAAGGGTTTCGAAGCGCTCTTTCACCAATTCTGGGTCAAGACCTGTGTCTTCTTCTTCCTCGTCTTCATCTTCGTCTTCATCTTCAAGATCTTTTTCTTCAAGCTCTGAACCGATGTGAGTAGCTGTCGGTGCTGCTTCGGCTACTTCGTCTTCGTCGATGAAACTATTTACGATGTCGCTAATTTTTAGCTCTTCTGCTTGGTACTGGTCGTACATTTCAAGCAAGATAGAGATGGTTTCTGGATACTCAGAAACACTGCGTTGAACTTCGTTGATGCCTTCTTCAATACGCTTGGCGATGTCGATTTCGCCCTCACGAGTAAGCAGTTCAACGGTACCCATTTCACGCATGTACATACGTACTGGGTCGGTAGTTCGGCCTAATTCTGATTCTACCGTTGCAAGCGCTTGAGCCGCGGCTTCAGCTGCGTCTTCATCGGTAGTATTTTCCGCCAACAATAAGTCATCGGCATCGGGTGCATTTTCATGTACCTGGATACCCATGTCGTTGATCATTTGAATGATATCTTCAACTTGATCGGAATCTACGATATCAGCAGGTAAATGGTCATTTACCTCTGCATAAGTTAAGTAGCCTTGCTCTTTACCTTTTGCGAGAAGGAGTTTGAGTTGAGACTGTGGGGTTTGTTCCATAGATGTCATCCGAAGTAGATTAAGCTAGCAAAACCATAAACGTAAGCGCTATAAGCGCAAACGAAGAATTATATCAAGTATGGGTTAAAATTTCTATATCAAGGGCATTTAACCAAAAACTTTTTGTTTATTACTTAGTCAGCCCATTTAAGGCTTTAATTCCACTACTAATTGCAGCATTTCACGTTTTTCTTCCACACTCAGTGTTCCGTTTAGTGATTTCACGTTGAGTTGGTCGTAACGCTGCAATAGTAATTTTTCGACAAAACTGGCAATAATATCTTGCAGCTCGTCTGGGTAACCTGATTCATCAATTTCTAAATTATAGCCAGCCAGCGCACTCAGGTGCTTTTGCTCTGGTTGGTCTCGCCAGCGTTCTAATAACTGGGCGGTAGTGATATCTGTTTTTTTGTGTATCTCGGCAATAATGGCCAATAGTAAGGGCATGCCCTTAATGTTTACTTGCCTTAGTTGTTCCGGCGGCGGTAAGTCATTGGCGATAGCTGGGCGCTGCAAAATCATCGCAATGGCTTTGCGCATTGGCGTTAAGCTCATTTTAGCGGTGGCATTGGGCTTACTGCGCTCAGCTTGTTTTAGCTGCGCCAGTTCTTTTTCCAGTTGGCTACGAATCATTCGATTCTGGGTGGCCAATTCTGTCAGCAAGGTTTCTTTATAAAATGCGGCATTTACCTGCGAGATAAGTTCGTAAGCTCGAGAGGCTAAATGGCTTTTTCCTGCGTCGGTAGTAATGTCTATTTCTTGGCTTAAGCGCTCAAACAAGAATCGCGACAACGGCATCGCATCACGCATGCGTTGCTCGAAGCCGTCTTTGCCCTCTTGGCGTACCAAGGTATCTGGGTCTTCACCATCAGGCAAAAACATAAACTTAAGCTCTACGTTGTCACGTAAATGAGGCAAGGCGTTTTCTAAGGCGCGCCATGCTGCATCGCGTCCAGCTCGGTCGCCGTCGTAACAACAAATAATTTGGCTACTGGTTCTAAACAGTGTTTGTAAATGCTCCGGCGTCGTTGAAGTACCTAGCGAAGCTACTGCATAGTCAATATCAAATTGAGCTAACGAGACTACGTCCATATAGCCTTCAACCACCAGTATTTGTGGTATTTGCTTATGTGCTTGGCGAACTTCGTACAAGCCATATAGCTCGCGGCCTTTGTGAAACACGCTAGTTTCTGGTGAGTTTAAATACTTTGGTGTGCCATCACCAAATACTCGACCACCAAAGCCAATATAACGGCCACGTTTATCCCGAATAGGAAACATAACGCGATCGCGAAAGCGATCGTAACGGCGGCCTTTGTCGTTTTCTATCGATAAGCCAGCATCAACCAATTGTTGGCTGGCTTGCTTAGAGCCGCCTAGAGCTTTTCCTAAGGCGTCCCATTCGTCGGGCGCATATCCAATAGAGAAGCGTTGAACCACTTCGCCACTTAGGCCGCGACTTTTTAAATAGTCGATCACTTGCTGCTTGTTGGGGTGAACCCGCAACTGCTGTTGAAAAAAACGGCTAGCATGGCCAATAAGCTCGTATAAATCTTTACTGGCTTGGCGCTGTTGCTGGCTCTTGGCCTGATCAAACTTGCTGTTGCTGCTATTTTCCCGCTCTACTTCTACACCCATTTGGCTGGCGAGATCTTCAATGGCATCAACAAACTCTAGTTTGTCGTACTCCATTAAAAAACTGATTGCATTGCCATGTGCGCCACAACCAAAGCAGTGATAAAACTGTTTGTCTTGGCTTACGGTAAAAGAGGGGGATTTTTCATTATGAAAAGGGCAGCAAGCAGAATAGTTTTTTCCGGCTTTTTTAAGACGTACACGCTGATCGATAAGGCTAACAATATCGGTACGAGCCAATAAGTCATCGATAAACTGTTGCGGTATTCTTCCGGCCATTCACTACCATCTTCAGTATTACAAAAAACAAACAAGCCGTGAACTCAATGAGAACACGGCTTGTTCGAGTATCTAAGTGACGGGTTTAGGCTAGTTGTTTGCGAACAGCAGTGCTAATAGCACCCATGTCTGCACGGCCTGTTACCTGAGGTTTCAGGATGCCCATCACTTTACCCATATCTTGCATTCCTGCAGCACCAGATTTGGCAATGGCGTCTTCGATTAACGAAGCCACTTCTTGCTCATTAAGTGCTTTAGGAAGGAACGTCTCCAAGATGTCTATCTCGGCGAGTTCTTTATCAGCTAAGTCTTGACGTTCAGCGGCCGAAAATTGTTCGGCTGCGTCTTTGCGTTGTTTTACTTGTTTAACAACAATGCTCAGGATCTGATCATCGTCTAAAGTAATGCGCTCATCAATTTCGACTTGCTTAACCGCCGCAAGCAACATGCGAAGTGTGCCAAGACGTAATTTGTCTTTGGCACGCATTGCTGCTTTTTGTTCGTCTTGTAGCGTTGCTTTTAATGACATAGGTTATTATCAGCGCTTAGTACAAGCGAACGCGACGTGCGTTTTCACGAGCTAATTTCTTAGCGTGACGTTTAACAGCAGACGCTTTAGCACGTTTACGAGCTGTAGTTGGCTTCTCATAGAATTCGCGACGACGAACTTCAGAAAGAATGCCTGCTTTCTCGCAAGAGCGCTTGAAACGACGTAGAGCTACGTCAAATGGTTCGTTTTCACGTACTTTAACGATTGGCATATGCCTATCACCTTCCGGTTTATTAACGGCCGAACAAAAATCAGCCTGAGTGTTTAAAAATGGTGCGGAATTTTAAGCCGAACTAGGGGGCAATGTAAAGCCTATTTGTAATCCACTGGTGAAATAAGCTTCGAGCAAGTAAGATAGCTGCGATTTTAGGCCGGCTAAGTGGTTAATTTCTACAATACTTATGCCAGTAACCAAGCAGGAAAAGCAAGACTATGCGTGTACTAGGTATTGAAACATCGTGTGATGAAACCGGCGTGGCCATTTATGATGATCAGCAGGGCTTATTGGCAGATGTTCTATACAGTCAGGTAAAACTGCATGCCGATTACGGCGGTGTGGTGCCTGAGTTAGCCTCTCGTGACCATATTCGAAAAACCATTCCTCTTATCAAAGAAGCAATGGAGCTCGCTAACTGTACGCCTGACGATATAGACGCGGTGACCTATACCGCGGGCCCTGGTTTAGTGGGTGCTTTGTTGGTGGGCTCTCTCACTGCGCGCAGTATTGCCATGGCGTGGGGTAAACCAGCCGTACCGGTGCACCACATGGAAGGCCACTTGTTAGCGCCCATGTTGGAAGACAATCCGCCAGAGTTTCCTTTCTTAGCCTTGCTGGTATCGGGTGGGCATACTTTACTAGTAGAAGTAGACGGTATTGGTGAATATCAAATTCTAGGTGAGTCTATTGATGACGCTGCCGGTGAAGCCTTTGATAAAACAGCCAAGTTGCTGGGTTTAGATTATCCGGGTGGCCCTGCACTTAGCCGTATGGCAGAAAAAGGCACGCCGGGTCGTTATAAGTTCCCACGACCAATGACCGACCGCCCGGGTTTAGATATGAGTTTTTCGGGCTTAAAAACCTTTGCTAAAAACACCATTGATGCGGAAGGAAAAGATGAGCAAACCCAAGCCGATATTGCCTTGGCTTTTCAGCAGGCTTTGGTTGAAACCCTCATCATTAAATGTCGCCGCGCGTTAAAGCAAACAGGCCTGAAACGCTTGGTGATAGCAGGTGGAGTGAGTGCAAACAAGTCTTTACGTGAACAGCTGGGCGAACTGCTTGAGTCTCGTGGCGGTAAAGTGTTTTATCCTCGACCTGAGTTTTGTACCGATAACGGCGCTATGATCGCTTACGCTGGTATGCAGCGCTTTAAAGCAGGGCAAACCGAAGGTTTATCAGTTAAAGCGATGCCGCGTTGGCCCTTAGATGAGTTGCCGGCCGCTAAACCCTTGTAGGGTTTACATCTATCAACAATAAAAAAGGCGCTGAATAAAGCGCCTTTTTTATTGTTTTTTGTTCGCTAACGTGACTTAGTCTTTATTCACCACTTTGCTTTCGGTGTGATTACGTAGACGGGTGATGTTGCTTTGGTGACGAATAATGATGAGGCAGGCTAACATAGCCACTGGCAGTGTATATTCAGGTTTAATCAGCCAAGTATAAAGAGGCGCTAAGCTGACGCTGATGATGGCCGCGAGAGACGAGTAGCCGCGTAACTTTAAAGTGATTAACCAAGTTACTACCAGCATTGCTGCTAGATCTAAACCAATAGGTAACACCCCACCAAGCGCGGTAGCAACGCCTTTGCCCCCTTCAAAATGGAAAAAGATGGGGTACATATGGCCTAAACAAGCCGCTATGCCCACAAAACCCAATACGATAGGAGCAAGGCCTGCGTAATAGCCTAACCACACCGGTAGCGTGCCTTTTAGTAAGTCACAAAACAGTACTAATCCTGCTGGGAGCTTTCCGCCTAAACGGTAAACGTTGGTTGCGCCGGGGTTATTCGAGCCATGCTGGCGAGGGTCGGGTAGGCGGTAAATTCGGCAAATCAGTACAGCGCTGGAGATTGAACCCAGTAAATACGCTGCTGTGATAAAAAATAAACCGAGTAAACCCATTAGCTTAGAAGCATTCCACCCATTGCCGAATTGCGGTATTATCGCGCTCTTTCAAAGCTCAAATCATACGCTGTTTTTTTAGCTAAGGCTAATAAGCACGTTAACACTACAGCAGCCCAAAATTATGGATAAAGTATTTATTAAAGATCTCACCGTACTCGCCACCATTGGTGCCTACGAGTGGGAAAAGCAAATCAAACAAAAGTTGTTAATTGATTTGGAAATGGCCTGGGATAATCGCCCGGCAGCCATGAGTGATGATTTGTCCCTCGCGCTCGACTATGCATCGGTAAGCCAAGCTGTGAGCGACTTAGTGACCCAGCAGCCACATGAGTTAGTGGAAACGGTAGCCGAAAAAGTGGCGGCGCTTATATTGAACAAATTTTCTGTTCCTTGGGTGAAAGTGACCATTAACAAGCCTGGTGCGGTGCCTTTTGCCAGTAATGTCGGTGTACAAATCGAGCGTAGCCAAGCGGATAGCTCTCAATAATGGCTGATATTTTTGTCGGGATTGGCAGTAATTTGGAGCGCGACCGTTATATTCGCCAAGGCGTTGAAGCGCTGCAGAAACAGTTTGGTGAGCTTGAATTAAGTCCGGTTTACGAAAGCCCTGCCTTAGGTTTTAGCGGTCCAGCTTTTTACAACTTGGTGGCCAAAATCTCTAGCCCTTTGTCTTTGTTAGCAGTATTTGATGCCATTAAGCGGATTGAATTTGAGCACGGTAGAGCAATGGATGCGCAAAAGTACTCGTCACGCACCTTAGATATCGATATCCTCTTATATAACCAATTAGTGGTAGCTGCTCCCTGCGTGCTACCTAGAGCTGAGATTATAAAAAGTGCCTTTGTACTAAAACCGCTGGCAGATATAGCCGGAGATTTAGTACATCCAACACTTCATCAAACTTACACGCAACTATGGCAAGATTTTGATCATAGCAGCCAAGTTTTGACTCGGGTCGATTCTTTCAGTTTTTAATTTTTGTCAGCAAGGAACAATTAATGAGTACATTCGAAACCATTTTTTTGGCTTTGATCCAAGGTTTAACTGAGTTTCTCCCTATCTCTAGCTCGGCCCATTTAATCTTACCTTCGCAGATTTTTGGTTGGGACGATCAAGGGATTACCTTCGACGTAGCGGTGCATGTGGGAAGTTTATTCGCGGTAATTTGCTACTTTCGAAAAGAAGTATGGGCAATGCTTAAAGCATGGCTGGGGTCGTTTGCCGGTAATCGCAGCCCAGAAGCACTATTAGCTTGGTTAATCATTTTGGCTACCATTCCAGCAGTGATATTTGGTGGTTTGTTTAAATCACTGATTGAAGAGTACTTGCGCTCGGCTTACGTGATTGCGTCTACAACCATTATATTTGGTGCTTTGCTGTGGTGGGCAGACTCCCAATCAAAACTGATAAAAGATGAATACCAGATAGGCTGGAAACAAGCCTTGTTTGTGGGTTTCGCTCAGGCTATTGCCATTATTCCGGGTACTTCACGCAGTGGTATCACTATTACTGCTGGCTTAATGCTGGGTTTAACCCGCGAAGCGGCGGCGCGTTTTTCCTTCTTAATGTCGATTCCGGTGATCGTTGGCGCTTGCGTATTGATGGCTAAAGATATGGCCGAAACGCCAGTGGATATCGATTGGTCGGCAATGTCGCTAGGAATATTTGTGTCGTTTGTTAGTGCGTATTCTTGTATTCACTTGTTTATTAAGTGGGTGAACAAAGTAGGCATGAAGCCATTTGTTATTTACCGCTTAGCACTAGGTGTTGCGCTATTTGCCTTTTTAGCGCTTAGCTAAAAGCAGGTTTCTTAAAACGTAAAAAGCTAGCCAATGGGCTAGCTTTTTTTATTGCTTACGTTTGTTATTCGGCGAGGTAGCGCAGCTTTTCTTGTTTGATCAGCGCGACGCGCTGCTGATGTAGTTGCTCTCTTATCTCTGCGCCTTGGTAGCCGGCTTTTATAATGGCTTGCACGTTTACGCTATTAGCCACTTCAAGTTGTTTCAGTAGGTAGTCGTAAGCGGGGTAGTCATTATTCTCAAAACCTAAACGGCCGCGAATGTCTGCTACGCCGGCTTCTAGTATTTGAGTAAAGCGTTCAGGCTTGCGCCAAGCATCGCAACGGTCAAACAGCTTTAGTACGGTTTCTGGGCGCAGTTCTAGCGCGCTATGAATGGTGATGTGATGCTCTGCCACTAACAGCGCAAGATCGCGGTAGTCGTTGGGCACTTTTATTCGCTGGCAAAAGGCTTTTATTAATTTAAGGCCTTTGGGGCCGTGGCCGGGGTGCGAAGGCAGTTTTTCTTGGGGCGTTAGTGCTTTGCCATAGTCGTGGCAAAGTGCGGCAAAACGCACTTGATTACTGTAATTATGCTTGGCGCTTTGCTCTATCACCATCAGTGTATGAATACCGCTATCTATCTCGGGATGCCATTTAGGGCTGGCGGGCACGCCAAACAAGTTGTGCAGCTCTGGGAATAATATCTCTAGGGCGTTGGCGGTTTGTAGTACTTCAAAAAAGACCTGCGGTGACTCACTGTGTAGAGCCTTTTCTAGCTCCATCCAAATGCGCTCTGGGGTTAAAAAACTCAGTTCTCCTGAGTCAGCAATTTCTCGCATTAGAACGAGAGTGTCTTCGGCAACGCTAAAGCCCAGGTGATAAAAGCGCGCGGCAAAGCGGGCTACCCGCAATACCCGTAGTGGATCTTCCACAAAGGCTGGTGAAACATGGCGTAATAGCTTGGCGTGTAAATCAGCTTGGCCACCGTAAGGGTCTATTAACGCTCCACTTTCTGCGCGAGCGATGGCATTTACGGTAAGGTCGCGACGTAATAGGTCGTCTTCAAGGGTAACGTCTTCGGCGAAGTAACAACTAAAGCCGGTATAGCCAGAGCCTTGCTTTCGTTCGGTGCGGGCAAGTGCGTATTCTTGCTGCGAATGAGGGTGTAAAAATACCGGGAAGTCTTTTCCTACCTGCTTGTAGCCAAGTTGCAGCATTTGCTCAGGGCTAGCTCCCACTACTACGTGGTCACGGTCTTTAATGGGTAAACCTAGTAGTTGATCTCGTACTGCTCCGCCGACTAAATAGGTTTCCACTTATCACTCCTCGTTAAACTCAGTGCACAAACGCCTTGCGAGGAGGTATTATACACCGATAAATGCCCAAAAGGCTTGGATTGCCACTTTAAGATAAAGTGCAAACCATAATCGGCGAAAGGATAGCGGTTAAATGTATTTGGATTATTTTGGCTTAAAGGAAAATCCCTTTTCGATTGCGCCAAACCCCGACTTCTTGTTTATGAGTGAGCGCCACAAAGAAGCACTGGCTCACTTAACCTTTGGTTTAGGAGAAACCGGCGGCTTTGTATTGTTAACTGGCGAAGTGGGGACCGGTAAAACCACGGTATCTCGTGCCTTATTAAAACAAGTTCCCGACAATACCCAAGTGGCTTTAGTCTTAAATCCGAGTCTTACCGAGTTAGAGTTGCTAGCCACAGTATGTGATGAACTCAACATTGACTACAACCATGACAACTTTACTCTAAAAAACTTTGGTGATGTGATTCGCCAGCGTTTACTCGAAAATCATTGGAATGGCGGCAACACTATGTTGCTGATTGACGAAGCTCAGCACCTTTCGGTAGAAGTGCTTGAGCAGCTTCGTTTGTTAACTAATTTTGAAACAGATACCCGTAAATTATTGCGGGTGGTGTTGATTGGCCAACCTGAGTTACAGCAAAAATTAAAACAACCAGAATTACGACAGCTAGCACAGCGTATTACCGCGCGTTACCACTTGTTACCACTAACCATAAACGAAGTAGAAGCATATATTCGCCATCGATTAATGGTTGCAGGCTGCCAACGGCCTTTGTTTCCTACTGCTGTTGTTAATCATGTATTTAAAGCCGCTGAGGGTATTCCTAGGGTCATTAATTTATTATGTGACCGCGCATTACTGGCTACGTTTGCGCGTGATCAAATGCAAGTAGACAAAAGCGCATTAGAGCAAGCTATTCAAGAAACTGCGCTGTCTGAACCTGAGAAAAGCGTAAATACTAACTATTTGTATGTTGGAGCCGTATTGGGCTGTCTTGCTTTGGCCTTGGTGTTTTTGTATCAGCAGTGGCCACGTTCTCAACCTGAGGTTGCCGTTGATAATGCCGTTGTAGAAGCGCCGCTTGAGCCTGTGGCTGCTAAACAAGAGCCAAAAGTTACGTTTGCCGATGTGGCTCCTGCTATTAGTAACAATCAGGATCAGCTGCAAGAGTGGCAAGAGTTACGAAAAAGTAATACTTTGCCAGGAAACTCTTGGCAACTCCTGCTGCGCGCTTGGGGTTACGATGTAGTGAGTGCCCAAGCGAATTGTAAGTTGGTGCCAAGTTTAGATTTGAAATGCCTTAGCTTAAGTGGCGGAGAACGCATATTGCGCGGTATTAATTTACCTGCAGTGGTCGAGCTTGAAGATGGCGGTACGTATTTCTATGCTGTCATTCGCCATTGGGGGCCCAAAGTAGAATTATGGATAGGTGATCGTTCGTTAATGGTGACCGAACGATGGCTGAAGCGGCGTTGGAATGGCGAATTCCAAATACTATGGCAGCCACCAAGAGGCTATGACGGAATATTGAAACAAGGCAGTCAAGGTGATGCCGTATATTGGTTGGATCAAAGCTTGTCATTACTTCATGGGCAGCGGCCACGTAGAACATACATATTTGACGGCGAATTAAGCCGCCAAGTACAACGTTTTCAACAGCAGCAGAGCTTGAACGCAGACGGTATTGCCGGTGTATTCACCTTACTGCGTTTAAATGAACAAATATATGTAGACCAACCACGTTTGCTGGAGTTGAACTAATGTCGAGTATTCTAGACGCGCAGCGCCGCAATCAGCCTAACGAAGCAGTGGCATTAGTTGCTCCTCCGGCGGTTAGCTCTGCTTTACTGGTGGGGTTAAGTTCAGGTTTGTCGTTGGCACTTGCCGCTATTGCCTTTTTGCTATGGCAGCAATCTACCTCCGATACACTGGAAGCTGCTAGAGAGGCCGAGTTACAGCAAGTGATTAGCAAACCCGCGAAACCAACTGTTACTGTGGCTACCATTCCTGAGTTTGAGCTAGGCTTTGAGCTACGCCCTTTACCCAGCTCTGATGACTTAGAAAAAGTGGATTTGTTAGCGCTGCGCCAAGAAAAATTTGAAGCGTTACTTGCGCACACGGAGTCACAACCTCAGATTCAATATCAACCGCTAGCGCAAACACCAAAGCAGCCAAAGCAGTCAGTGCAGCAAGCGGTATTGCCGGTTGAGGTAAGCAATCTTGAGCCTAAACCTGCAGCGACACCTAAGCCCCAAGCAGAAAAACAAACCACGACTGCCACAGTGGCTAATCCTACCGCTGAGAAAAATGCTACTGAAAAAGGCCTAGAGCAGCGGTTTGCTGCTGCAGTGCAGGCCACTCAGGTGCTTGCTTGGAAAGATGAAGCAGATCCTACTAATTACGATACCGCACCAATGATGGGGGCATTAGCACCAGACGTACTAGCGCTAATTCCATCGCTTACTTTTAACTCCCATGTTTTTTCATCCGACCCGACACGTCGTTATATCTCGCTTAATAATGTAGAGCTTGCTGAGGGGGATTTTGTGACTAAGAACATCGAATTAGTCGCGATTCGATTGGATGACATCGTGTTACGAGTAGCGGGTAATCTTTGCCGACTGAACGCGTTGTCTGATTGGGGATAGTCTCTTTGGTCAGCACCCAAAAAGCCGCTTAAGCGGCTTTTTTTGTACTTGGTCATTTCAGATTAAGTCGTTTTCAGCAATCAATGCCTAGATGTTTATTGCCTTTTGCTTTCAGCCATCACCACTTAATTAACTTTTGTTCATCTTACGTCCATGCCCTGTTCATGCCCTAAGGCTTAGAATTTTTCTTAGCTTATCCTGAATGCTTTGTGTGCCTTAAGAGGGTGTTTGTTGCACTGGATTTTGACCGTGCGCAGATAAGTATCTGAGGAATAGACAGAGCTTTTACTCATTCTGAAACTGCCAACGACGTTTTAAGAAGTAACGGGTTGTAGGGACTCTTTAGTATCGCAACGATAGCTATTCAGTCGGCTGCCGCCATTTACACTTTGTTCAGCGTTTGTTGTTAGTTTTTAGTGAATGGCTAATGACTAATGGACTGATATGAGGCCAAAACAATGAACAAACTATTAGTGTTATTACCTATATATTTCCTATCAAGCCTAGCGCTGGCAAATGACTACGTAGTGGGGACGCTGATCCCGGCAAAGAGCGTAATTGTGCGCAGCGAGCTTAGTGGGGTGGTAGATTCTTATCACGTAGACAATGGCGATACAGTAAGCCGTGAACAGCCACTTTTGGCTTTGTCTACGGCAGATTACACGCTCAATGTCGCGTTAGCAAAGTACCAATTAGACGTTAGTGACGCAGAGTTAAAGGCACAAGAGAAGCAGTTGGTGCGTTATCAGTCACTGTTTAAAATACAAGGTGTATCAGCCAGTGTTTTAGATGACCAGCTGCGTGTTACGGGAATTGGCCGAGCACAATTTAAAGTAAGTGAAACTCAATATAAAATTGCCCAGCGCACTTTAAGTAAATCAACACCTACCTCCCCTTTTGACGGCGTTGTTATTAGTAGGCATGTAGAACTAGGGCAGTTTATTTCGGTGGGGGATCCTCTTTACACCGTCGCGGATATTGATCGTTTGAAGGTGCGTTTTTACTTGCTCGAGTTAGATTTCTTTAAATTTAGCAAAGGGGACAGGGTAAAAGTGGGTATCCCTTCGATCAATCAAAGCTTTGACGCTGAAGTGTCGTTTACCTCGCCGGCCCTGCAAGGGAGTGAACCCGGTTTCTTAATTGAAGTAGTTCTCGATAACCACAATGCGCAATTGCATTCAGGCATGACTTCTCACATCTACTTTAATGAGGAGAGTGAAGAATGAGCCACTTTATGGATCTGTTATTCCAAAGAAAATTTGCTGCTAAGTTGTTAACACTAATAGTGATTAGCCTAGGAGCGTTTACAGCCTACCACTTACCATTAGCTGAGAAACCGCGGTTTGACATGGGCAAGGGCGATATTGTTACCGTGTATTCAGGGGCTAGTGCTCAAGACATTGAAAGCAATATCACCAGTAAAATTGAAAAAGAATTACTGTCTATTTCGGGTATCAATGAGTTTACCTCGGTTTCTGAAACCGGTGTTTCTAGAGTAAGCCTAGAGCTAAACCCCAATGTCTCTGATCCCAATAGTGTTTATCAAGATATTCGAGATGCGCTCTCGCGCTTATCTGATTTACCGTTAGGTGTCACTGAAGGTCCCACGCTTAGTATTAAAAAGTCTTTTAGCTTGGATTTCATGGTGGTAGGCATTTCAGGTGATGTTAGTTATGGCGAGCTGAGAAGCAAAGCAAAATCCCTTGAGCTAGAACTTAGAAAAATTGACGGAATTGGTGAGGTGTATCCCGTTGATATGCGGGCGCCAGAATTTATCATTCAATTAGAGCCAATATCATTGAAACGTTATGGCCTAACCATTGACGAGGTTGCGTCGATTATTAGCGAGCGTAATGCGCTGATTAGCGGCGGACGACTAGAGCAACTTCAAAACAACCCGGAGTTAATGACAGAAGCAGAGCTCAATAGCATCACTGCTCTGCAAGATATGTTTATCTCCTTCAAACCCAAGCTCACACTTAACGATATTGCAGGCCTTATTGATAATGGCTTTGAGAAAGGAGAGGTATACGGCTCGATTAATGGCCATAAGAGTATTTTGTTTGATTTAAGAACAGATGAAGCGGCAGATGTGATTAAAACTTCCGCAGCGGTTAAGGTACTTTTAGATAAACAACAAGGACTTTTAGGTGAACAATATACGCTAGATGTTGGCTTTGATTTATCAGCCGATATCCAAGAGAAAGCCAATATTGTGCAAAACAATGGTTTATTGGGTCTTGCATTGGTACTCATAACTTTAGCCTTGTTTCTGGACCGCCGAATTGCATTTTGGGTGGCGGTATCCATTCCCGTTTGTATCTTTGGTACGTTAGCTTTACTCCCTTCATTTGGGCAAATTCTTGATGTGTTTACTTTGTCAGCATTGATATTGATTGTGGGTATTATTGTTGATGATGCGGTGGTGGTTAGCGATAGAATTATTGCGTTAGTTGAACAGGGGCATTCGGTAAGTAAAGCGGTTAGCTTGGGAGTTAAAAGTGTTTTTCCTGCTTTGTTAGCCAGTATTCTTTCCACCATGATTGCATTTATACCGCTGCTGTTTTTACCTGGAAACAGTGGGAAACTGGTATATGTGATCCCATTAACGGTGATTATAGCGCTTTGTTTTTCATTTATTGATGCGCTGTTTTTGCTTCCTGCTCATGTTAAAACCATCTTAAAAAATACGACTAAAATCGAAAATAAAAGTTGGGTGAAGCTAAGCGCATTGAATGCTTTCATCGCACTCGCAATTAAAAACCGTCAGCTTGTTTTACCCAGTATTGTGGTGGTTGTATTTAGCTTGGCGTTTCTGTCGTATAAAAATCTGAGTTTCTTATTTTTCCCAACTGATGGTGCCTACTTGATTGAGGTAAGTGTTGAAGCAGAGCCTGAGCTGGATTTAGATGATGTTTGGTTGCAAACACAGCAGTTGGAAGCAATGTTTAAAGATACTGCCGAAGTATCGTATTGGTACGGTGAAGTGAGTTCGCCGAGCAGCTTTTGGGTTGTGACGCTGACACCTGCCAACTCTCGTTCCCGCACCGCAGAGCAGTTAGTACAAGAATGGGAGAGTAAAGCTGGAGGCATTGCTGGTTTAGCCCAGGTTGAATTTGATATCGACGGCGGAGGGCCACCAGTAGGGCGGCCTATTGATTTACGCGTGGTTGGTGGCAGCGACAGTGGCCGCGAACAACTAACTAACGAACTGGTCAGCTACCTTGAACAGATGGGTGGGGTAACACGAGTTCGTCGGGATATTAATGAACCTGCACCGCAAATCCAAGCAGAGTTGCAGCACCGTTGGTTAAGCTACTACGGCATAAGCGCTAGTCAGGTTGGCGATGTTATTAAGTACGCGGTTGATGGGAAACGAGTAACACGTATCTTCAACGGAGAGGAGGAGGTGTATTTTCGACTTACCTTAGAAGATGATGACAAGCTGTTACCTGAATTAGATAACTTGATGCTTCGTGCAAGCTCAGGCCAGTTGGTTCCCTTAAACGAATTGGTGCGGTGGACATTTACCGACTCTCAGGCGCAAATAAAACACTTTGACGGCGAGCGAGTTGTTCGAGTTTCTGCTGGGGTTGATGCCAGCATCACTGATCCAGTCTCTGCTTTTAGCCAAATACAAGCCGAGTTCTCCAGTAAAAGTTACCAAGGCGCATCCATTGTTGCAACCGGACAAATCTTAGAAACTCAAGAAGCGCTGACCGGGTTTACTATCGCTATTTTGCTGGCCTTTGCCGGAATAGCTATCTTACTGCTGTTGCTGTTTGATAGCGTTGCCGAGTCGTTGATAGTGTTATCTGTAATACCTTTTGGGGTGGCAGGGGCGCTATTGATTTTAGTCATTCACAATCAAGTGCTTAGCTTTTTCTCCATTATTGGCATGATCGCGTTAATCGGTATTATGGTAAACAATAGCTTGGTGCTGATTTGGCATTTAAAAGATACAGAGCAGCAGCTGTCGAAGCGTGGCTTAGTGGATTTTGTTATTGAAGGGACGCAAAGCCGAATTCGACCTATCACCTTAACCACAATTACCACAGTAGTAGGTCTAATTCCCCTAGCTTACGGTTTTGGCGGTTATGATAACTACATGTCGCCGATGGCCTTAGTGGTTGGCTGGGGATGTATTATTTCGATGATAGTGACGTTAACCGTAGTTCCAAGCTTGTACCTTTGGTTTAAATCATTTGAAAAACGATAGCCGGATTTAAGGTTTGTTTCGCAGAGGTACTCAATACTAGGGGCCAGGCGCTAATGAGCAATAGTGTTGTGATATGAGGCGAGAGTTTGCCCAGTGTAACGCAAATAAAAAAGGCGCTTTAAGCGCCTTTTTTATTGGGTATCGATAAGAATTACATCCACTGATTATCGCGTTTTTTGCGACGTGGAATCATCGGCAGTAAAATACCTAGCACCAAACCGGCCGCAGCAACGCCAGCGCCGCGCATAAACCATTGCATTTGCACGGCTTCATCTTTGGTGTCTAGCTCATGCTGTATGGCAGCATTTTGATTAGTGATTTGATTCAACTGTTCGTTCAACTGGTCATTGTTTACTTGTAGTTGCTCAATCTGCTGTTGTTGAGTCTCGATTTGCTGAACACGCTCAGATGACGCATTACCGCTGTCTTCTAACTGTTGTTTACGCGCGGTTTCACTTTTCTCTAATTGGGTTTTTATTTGCTCTAGTTGATTAGCAAGGCCAGGGGAACGGTTTAAGTATTTGGCTTCTACCCAACCTTCACGGCCGCCTTCCAATACAATTTTGGCGTATTTATTCTCTGCGTTGTAATCGGTTTGGTTAATTTTAGTACCCGCGTTAACACTGCCTACAATGCGAAACTGGTTGCTAGGACCCGCATGCATGAAAACGTATAAATCATCTGAAATGTAGCGAGTTTGTGCGATAGCAGGAAAGGTGAGGGCAAGCGATAAAAATGCAGCAGATAAAGTTCTTACAATCACGGCGTATCTCTTCGAGTTAGATAGTATTCGCCGTTAGTGTACGAAACAACGTTGCTAGTCTCAACCAGCAACGCTGTTAATGTGAGTAAAGTTAACTAGTTTTAGGGCTTATGAGCCAAAAATAGCCAACAATATGTAGTAGAACACGATAGATAGTGCTGCACCTGCAGGTAGTGTAACCACCCAAGATATTACAATACTACGTACTACACCTAGGTTAAGTGCAGCAATGCCTCGTGCCATGCCTACACCTAATACTGCACCCACAAGGGTTTGAGTAGTAGAAATGGGTAAGCCCGTGCCAGATGCCACAACAACGGTGGTGGCGGCAGCAAGTTCTGCAGCAAAACCACGGCTCGGTGTTAGGTGAGTAATGCCTTTACCAATAGTGGCAATTACGCGGCTACCAAACAAGGCTAAACCCGCCACAATACCTAAGCCACCCAGTGGTAAAATCCACCAAGCCAAGGCTGCTTTAGCGCCAATTTCACCGTTGTTGCTTACCACGCTCACTACAGCCGCCAAAGGACCAATAGCGTTGGCTACGTCGTTTGAGCCATGCGCAAACGCCATACAACAAGCTGTGATTACCATCAGTACCGCAAACACTTTTTCTACGTTGGTGTAGTGCATTTGACGATCAGCTTTAGGATCTGTTTTTAAGCGACTAATGATGACTTTACCGATAATCGCTACCACTAAACCAATCACTACTGCCCAAACGTAACCTTCAACACTGCTCATTTCTAAGCCGATGTGCTTAAGGCCTTTTTTGATCGTTACCAATGCCATCATAAAGCCGGCTAAGAACATGTAACCTGGTACATAGCGTTTAGCAGCATCTAGTGGATTTTCATTATCAAAAATAAGCTTTTGTGCGCTGACAAAGATTAAGTAGGCGAAGACGCCGGAGATGGCAGGAGTGATAACCCAACTACCAACAATGCCGCCAACTTTAGCCCATTCAACCGCTTCTGTGCCCACGCCTACAGCAGCAAAACCAACAATAGCGCCAATGATAGAGTGAGTAGTTGAAACTGGCCAACCGTTGTAAGACGCAATGAGTAACCAAGTACCTGCTGCTAACAACGCAGCGATCATACCGAATACTAATAGCTCAGGCGTGTTTACAAACGCACCTGAATCAATGATACCTTTACGTACCGTATTTGTTACCGCACCGCCGGCCAAGTAGGCTCCAGCGAATTCAAAAATCATTGCGATAATAATCGCTTGTTTGATGGTAATAGCGTTTGAGCCAACCGATGTACCCATAGCGTTAGCTACATCGTTAGCACCAATACCCCACGCCATTACAAAGCCAAACACGGCAGCAATGATGATTAACGTAGTGCCATAAGTTGCAAGAATTTCCATTGGAGTTACCTAGTAATTTTTGTTAGCGATAAATCATCAGTTCTAAGCGCGCGCCAACACGCTGCGCTTGGTCGGCCAATTCGCCGATAGCTTCAATGATGAAATAAAGGAACATTGCGTCGATAGGATCTAGTTTTTTTTCTATCTTTTGTAATTTACGACGAATTTTGATTTGCTGCGCGTCGGTATCGTCTTCGATAACATCGAGTTCGTGTACCATCTTTTTCACTAAATCTACTTCACGGCCTCTAAAGCCTGTTTCAAGTAAATCTTCTAGCTCGTTAATCGCATCTTTAGCTTTGCCGGTTGCTTCTAAACAACGTGCTAAATAAGCCATAAACATTTCAGCCAGTTTCGGCGGTAACTCCATTTTACGACCTAACATACGGCCAGAAATATCTTTCGCTTTATTGGCAATTCTATCTTGGTGGGTAAGCAACTCTAATACGTCAGAACGTTCGATTGGCATAAAAATGCCGCCCGGTAAGTTCAAACGAATTTCGCGCTTCATGCGATCAGCTTCTTTTTCTAAGTTGGAAATGTCTCTGCGGCGCTTGGCTGCAGTCTTCCAATCTTTATCAAGTACAGCTTCGAAAAATGGCACTAACACTTCACAGCATTCGTGCACTACATTGATATGCTCTTCTAGTGGTTTAATTGGCGATTTTGCAAACAAACCTAGAATTGTATTTCCGGACATAATCTGTGTTCCAATTAGCTATGCAAGGGATATATTTTTTGCGAGGCGCATGGTAACGTAGCCGAGTTCAGTTGCAAGCATTTATCTTATAATTTGTTGCTTTTAACTTGAGCTATATCAAAGGTTTTATATGCGTACTGAACAGAGGGAGCAGGTCGCTGCATCAGCAAACATGGATAAACCATGAACAATGAAATTGAAATCAAGCTCTTAGCTACGCCTCAATGCGCGTCAGTCTTACTCGCTCGGCTAAATCAGTATAGTGTGCTGCAAACCGAAGTGAAAACTCTCACCAGTGTTTATTTTGATACTGCCGACCATCAATTGATGCGTTGGGGTATGGGTTTGCGTATTCGCAGTGGCGATGGCGACAACGTACAAACCATTAAAACTGACGGTTTAGCAGTAGGTGGCTTACATCAGCGGCCAGAATACAACTGCGTAATTAACGCTAATAAGCCGCAACTCGCCTTGTTTGAACAAGTTGAATGGCCCGCTGGCACTGACCTCTCTCATATCGATACTCAGCTTTCCCCTCTATTTACTACAACGTTCGACAGGCAAACTTGGTTGGTAGATTTAGCCAACGATACCTTAATTGAAGTGGCTTTTGATCAGGGGGCTTTAACCGCCAGTGCTGAACATGAAGCCATTTGTGAAATTGAACTGGAGCTAGTGAAAGGGGATGTTAGCCAGTTATTTGAGTTGGCCAGCGACATCGCATCTATTGAAGGACTGCGTTTAGCTAACATTAGTAAAGCGCAGCGCGGGTATATGTTGGCCATGGCGCACCGCGATACAGTAAAACCGCTAACGGCGGTAAAAATCAGTGACGCTGAAAATAGTGCCGAGTGTTTAACCCGTATTTTCAGGTCTGCTCTGGCTCATTGGCAATATCATGAGCAGATATTTGTTGAGCAGCGCAGCTTTGCGGCACTTGAGCAAGTTTCATTATCAGTACAAATGCTGTTTCAAGCTTGCAAAATGTTTAACGAGTTAGCGCTGGTAGAATGCTCTTGGCTTAAAGAGTTACGTTGGTTACGCCAGCAGCTATCTTGGCTTAATCAAGCCTCTAGTTTAAGCAAGCTCACCGCCGAGCGTGGCGCGTTTATTAAGAAGTTACCGCAGCAACGTTCTTTACTTAAATCTTTGCAAAAACAACAATTGGCATTACCACAACCAGACGACGTGATTACGCTCATTCACAACGGACGATACTGTAGTTTAATGTTAAAAATTACCCGCTGGTTGTATCAAGCTAAATGGCAACATCATGAGCCGTTGCAAACTCACAACATGCAGCAGCTCGCTCAAGGCATGTTGCAAACCAGCTGGGATTATTTGCAACAGTCTGCGTTAGCGCAGCAGCAAGTTGATGCCGATATCTATATTAAACAAGCTACCAAACTAAGGCGTAACCTATTGGTTGGCATGTGTGTAGGGGAGCTGTTTGATCAAGAGCTACGTCAAGAATTTAGGCTGCCTTGGGTGGATATTTTATCTGGTATTGAAGAGTTAAGTTTGTTTAAACCTTTGCGCGAAATGCTGCCACAGCTAGACAGTGAACTACAGCAACCTATTGAGAAATGGGTTCACCGTAAAGAACAGTCTCTATTAAATGCCTTAGAGTTCTCTCGCCAACAAGCGTTGCAACAAGCCGTGTATTGGTAGCCTATGGACAGCTTTAGCTTTGCATTAAAAAAACTGCTTACGGTACTGGCGATGCCTAGCACTGCCCTATGGCTAATATTGTTGTTCGCCTTGGTGCTTTTGCTGATTGGCCGCAAAATCCTCGCTCGAAGCTTAATGGTTGTGTGTGTATTGCTCACCTTTTGTTTAAGCCTTTATCCGGTAAGCGGTGCACTGTTGTACCACTGGGAAAAGCAATATAACGCCCTGCATGAACTACCGCTTGATACGGAAATGATCGTAGTATTAGGCTGCTTGCATTACCAAGATGAAAACCAACCGCTGTCTAGCCAAGTATTGCCTTGTGGGGCCATTAAGGTGGTTGAAGCAGTGCGTTTATGGCGCCAGCAACCGCAGGTGAAAATTTTGCTATCCGGCGGTGATAACGAAGGCAGTGGTGTACAACATGCCGATATGTTGGCCAAGCTTGCGATATCTTTAGGCGTTCCAGACTCAAAACTGGTTCGCAGTTATCAACTTAAAGACACTGCTGAGGAAGCCGCCAATATTGCGCGGCGTTATCCAAATACTAACTTAACGCTTATTACTCAAGCCTCACATATGCCCAGAGCAATGCGCTTGTTTGCGATGCAAGGACTTTATCCAACCGCCGCACCTACTTATTATCAGGTGAAAAACTGGCATGCGGATTTAACTTGGCAAAGCTTTATTCCTCGCCTTAGTCATATCGCTAAGGCCGATACCGCCACTTACGAAGCATTAGCAATGGCTTGGTTATCTATTCGCAGATAGTGTTTATTAGGCTTTAATTAGTCTTTAGTTTGCTGCAGTTGATTCAGCTGTTGTTGAATCTCGTTCAGTTGCTGCTGCAAGACGCGTTGTTCTTTTTGATGCTCTACCAACAGCTGCTCTATGCGTACCTCTTTGTTGGTTTTACCGCGCATTAACAAGGCCGACATTAAGCCCGAAACCGCACCAAAAAAGCCTACGCCAGTTAATATCATCAAACCCGCTATGATTCTGCCAGCGTCAGATACTGGCACAAAATCGCCGTAACCTACGGTAGAAATGGTCACAATGGCCCACCATAGTGCTTCACCAGCACTGCTGATTTGTCCGTTCGCTTGGTCTTGTTCGGCCAATAAAATACCAATTGAGCCAAGCAAAATAATCACTAGCAGCGTGAATAAAATGCTAGCTAAGGTAGATTCGATACGTCGGTGTTTTAGGTTTTTGAGTAAATGACGCTGCTCAACAATGCCGCGGATAAGCTTGATGGCGTGGAAGAAGCGTAATAAACGTAAAGCCTCCACCATTGGAATACTCGCCAGTAAATCTATCCAGTGGTGTCTTAGGTAAATCAGTGGCGCTTTACTGCGGATGGCGCTAACAATAAAGTGACTAATAAATACCACGCAAATCAGAGAATCTAAATTGATTAACAGTGCTCGTAGTTGCGTATCAGCGGGATAAAAAAAGATACAGCTAACGATGACTATAGCGATGAGAGATAAGGATAACATCACAAGGTCAAAGGCATTGATGGTGGTTTTCATAAGGCAATCCTGAGGCGATTTGAGCAATAACATCTTCACTATACTGTAGTTTTGATAAGTGAGATTTAGCTTTATTAAAAATCGCGGTTTTTCAATTCACTATCGTGATAAACCGCATATAAAGCAGGGCTTTTTGAACCCGCTTACACTCTATGGTTATGCGCTTGTACTTAGTGATAAATCGTGATGATATTAAGTTAAATTTTGCATTCGGGTTTTCTTCATCATGACCAATACTCTTCCCTTACCCAGCCAGCTTGCTACCTTAGCCTCTAAATCTTGGGAGCGACTGATTGAGTTTGAACCCAGCTTGCTTGAACAGTTGAGCCAGCAGCAGCAAGCTCAAACACAAGCGGCTTTTGCGCTTAGTGATTTTATTGCTCGCAGCTGTATTAGCCAGCCCAGTATGCTGTTAGACATTTGGCAGCAGCAATTACTTGATAGCCCACAAAATGAACAGCAACTGCGAGAGCAGCTATCAAGCGCGCTTGCAGAGCAAGTTAATGATGATGGCGCTAAAAAAGTGCTTCGCCAGTTCCGCCGTTTACACATGGTGTTAATTGCTTGGCGAGACTTGCTGTTAGCGCAAACGGTAAGCCATAGCTTTGCACAAGTATCAGCGGTGGCTGATAGCTGCGTAGATTGCGCCAATCAATGGTTGTATCAACGTTGCTGTGCTGAATCGGGAACCCCAACAGACGAGCAGGGGAACGCACAGCCGTTAGTGGTGATTGGTATGGGCAAGTTAGGTGGGCGCGAGCTTAACTTTTCGTCAGACATCGATTTAATCTTCTGCTACCCAGAAAACGGCGAGACCCAAGGTGGGCGTCGTAGTATTGCTAACCAACAGTTCTTTATTCGCATGGGACAGCGCTTAATTCAGCTTATTGATCAACCCACCCTAGATGGCTTTGTATTTCGTGTAGATATGCGTTTACGACCCTTTGGTGAATCGGGGCCATTAGCGGTGAGTTACGCCGCTTTTGAGGATTATTATCAGCACCATGGTCGCGACTGGGAGCGTTATGCCATGGTTAAAGCGCGAGTGATTAATCAAGATTTGCGTTTCGATCAAGACATTCAAGCCATGCTTAAGCCTTATGTATATCGCCGTTATATCGATTTCAGTGCGATTCAAGCGCTGCGCTCGATGAAAGCGATGATCAATTCAGAAATTCGCCGTAAAGGCTTGCGCGATAATATTAAATTGGGCTCCGGCGGGATCCGCGAAATTGAATTTATTGTACAAACCTTTCAGCTTATTCGTGGTGGTCGTGAGCCAGTATTGCAAACACGCTCTTTGCTCACCGCACTTACTCAGCTTAGCGAACACGGTGAACTGACCGAAGCACAAACCGATATGTTGCGAGAGCATTATTTGTATTTGCGCCAAGTAGAAAACATTCTCCAGCAAATAGACGACCAGCAAACGCAAACTTTGCCCGACAGTGAGTCAGACCAACAGCGGATTGCTTGGGTAATGGGCCATTCAACATGGGAAGCATTTTATCAGCACCTTCAGCAGCGCTTAGGCGAAGTGAATGCTTGCTTCCAAAGCGCTATTGGTGAGGAGGAACAAGAAGAGCACCAAGCAGGGCAAGAGTATGACGACCTGTGGCATTGCGGTGCTAACCGGGAAGACTTAGCCAGTTTAATGGGCAAACATGTATGTAGCGAAACCGAACAAAAAGCTCGCGTAGAAACCATGTACCACTTTATGCACGCGGTAGAACATAGGCAAATTGGCCAGCGTGGTAGGCAAACACTGGAGCGGATGATGCCTAGCTTGCTGCAGCAGTTGTTTGAACATCCAAAAACCAGCTTAGTATTGCCTCGGGTGATGGTATTGCTAGAGCGGATTTTATCGCGTACCGCTTATTTAGAGCTGCTGGCAGAAAACCCCGCTTCCTTACAACAGTTGCTACGTTTGTGTGCGGGTAGCGCGATGTTGGCCGAAAAACTGGCGAGCTTCCCTATTCTGTTAGATGAGTTGTTAGACCCCGGTGTACTGTATAACCCCGCAAGCGAAGACAGTTACGGGCAGCAACTGCGTGAGTTTATGCTGCGTATTCCGCCTGATGACATGGAGCAGCAAATGGAAGCGCTGCGTCAGTTCAAACAAATTCAACAATTACGGATCACTGCGGCGGATATCGCTGGAGCGCTCCCCTTGATGAAAGTAAGCGATCACTTAACTGCTGTAGCTGAAGTGATAGTGAATGCGGTGGTAGAGCAGGCTTGGAACCAAATGGTAGAGCGCCATGGCTATCCGTCGCAGTTAACCGAGCAACAACGTGGTTTTGCGGTAGTTGGCTATGGAAAAATAGGCGGCATTGAAACCGGCTATAGCTCAGACTTAGATTTGGTGTTTTTGCATAACAGTGACAGCAGTACCTATACCAACGGCGCTAAGCAAATCGACAGCAAGCAGTTCTACTTAAAACTTGCCCAGCGAATTATGCACTTATTTAATACCCGCACAGCTTCAGGCGTGTTGTATGAGCTTGATATGCGCTTGCGCCCTTCTGGTGCCTCTGGCTTGTTAGTGTCGGCCATTGAAGCCTTTGAGCAATATCAACTTACCGAAGCGTGGACATGGGAACATCAAGCGTTAGTGAGAGCGCGGGTAATTTATGGTGATGGTGAATTAGCCCAGGGCTTTGAGCAAGTACGTCGTAAGATTTTGGCCATCCCTAGAGATGCCAAAGACTTAGCCAAACAAGTTCAAGAAATGCGCAACAAGATGAAGGATCACCTCAGCCGAGAAACCGATGAATTGTTGGACTTGAAGCAATCTGCCGGAGGCATGGTAGATATCGAATTTATCGCTCAGTATTTGGTGTTATTGAATACTGAAAAGCACCCTGAGTTGAGCAAATGGACCGATAACGTACGAATATTTGAAAGCTGCGCCGAGCTTGGTTTATTGGAGGCTACGCAAGCCCAAGGTTTAACGCAGTGTTACCTAGATATTCGCGATGAATGCCACCGCTGCGGCTTACAAGGTTTACCTCGTTTGGCCAACAAAGCTGAGTTTGAACTTGATTTGAGTATAGTGACTGATACTTGGCAGCAGTTGTTTACTCGCTAGTTGGCTCATTCTACAAGGGTATTCGAAAAAGGGCTTGCTGATTCAGCAAGCCCTTTTTATTTAGTAAACGCCTGATTCACCCGGTGGGCGAGATTTAAAGCGGCGGTGAATCCACATATATTGCTCAGGTGCGCGCAAAATAGCCTTTTCTACTATTTGGTTAACGGTATGGGCGTCTTGCTCATCGTTGCCACTTGGGTAGTTTTCTACAGCAGGTTCTATCACCAAGGTAAAGCCAGAGCCATCGTTGTTACGTAAGGCATAGGTAGGCAGAATTTGAACATTTTTTACTTTGGCTAAAGTGGCTGTACCGGTAATGGTGGCGGCTTTATCTTGAGCAAAAAACGGTACAAATACCGCTGCATGAGTACCGTAGTCATGATCTGGTGCGTACCAAACGGCATTGTTGGTTCTTAGTGCTTTAATCATGCCGCGCACATCGGTGCGATCCACTAAGTATTTGTTGGATTTAGTGCGGCCGTGATACTGAAAGTACTCATATACGGCATTTTTATTGGGGCGGTAAATACCTACGCCGGGATCCAAAGTACCATAAGCACGGGCGTGGCTTTCTAAGGTCCAAAAGTGGGCACTAATTAACAAAATGCCGCCATCTTTTTCACGCGCCTTGTTTAGGTGCTCGGCACCTTCTACTTTAAAGTGCTTAGCAAACCGCCATTGTGGCCAAAACCACGCATTAGCGGTATCTACAACCGAGTGGCCTAAGTGCTTGAAGCAACCTTCTACTAATTGTTCGCGCTGTTCGGCGCTTTTGTCAGGGAAACAAATTTCTAGATTACGACGAGTGATATGAACTCGAGATTTGAGTAGCTTTTTAGCTAAGCGGCCAATGCCTAAACCTAAGTAATGCTGAATACGAAAAGGCAGCAGACTAATACTGAACATAAAGCCTATCAAGATCCAAGCGCCCCAGTTTTTAGGGTGAAGTGATGCTGCGCCGAGTTTAGGTGGAGATATTTTCGCCATATTTAACTTAGTTGTTGTAAGAATGTGTAAAGTCTACTGGATATCAAGAGATTATGCCGCAGACCATTAATTTAACTATGATAAACTGTTAGTAATTAATTATCGATGAGAGTGAACAATGAGAATTACCCTCCCTGAGTTTGCCCAAGCTAAGGTGCTAGTGGTTGGCGACGTAATGTTAGACCGCTACTGGCATGGACCTACCGGACGAATTTCACCTGAAGCACCGGTTCCAGTGGTTAAAGTTGAACAAATTGAAGAGCGCCCTGGCGGGGCGGCGAACGTAGCATTGAATGCCGTGGCCTTAGGCGCTGGCTCAACCTTACTAGGCATGAGCGGTGAAGATGAAGCTGGGCTAGCCCTTGAGAACCAGTTGGCAACGGTTGGGGTAGAGTGTCAGTTCACTAAATTTGCGGATTACCCCACCATTACCAAGCTTCGCGTATTAAGCCGCCATCAGCAGCTTATTCGCTTAGATTTTGAAGAAAATTTTCATGAGGTCGACAGTAAAGATTTAACCGCCAGTTTTGCCGAGCAAGTAAAACAGCATCAAGTGGTTATTCTGTCTGACTACAACAAAGGCGCTTTGAATCGTGTAGGCGATTTAATTGCGTTAGCGCGTGAAGCAGGGGTACCAGTATTGGTAGACCCTAAAGGCAGTGCCTTTGATAAATATCGCGGCGCTACTTTGCTTACGCCTAACTACTCTGAATTTGAAGCGGTAGTGGGCCCGTGTAAAGACGACGATGAAATTATTAGTAAAGGCTTAGCACTGATTGAACAGCTTGATTTAGAAGCGCTATTGGTGACACGCAGCGAACACGGTATGACCTTAATTCGTAAAGGTGAAGCTGAACTGCATTTAGCGGCGCTGGCCCAAGAGGTTTACGATGTTACCGGTGCCGGTGATACGGTTATCTCGACACTTGCTAGCTCTTTAGCAGCTGGCGCTAGCCTTGATGATGCTTGTGCTTTAGCCAATGCCGCGGCTGGGATTGTTGTTGGCAAGCTGGGTACGTCTACAGTATCTACCATTGAGCTGGCAAATGCGGTTTATGGTTCGCAAGAAACTGGCTTTGGTGTTTTAAGCGAGCAGCAACTTAAACTTGCTTTAGAAGCCGCTAAACGCCGTGGTGAAACGGTGGTTATGACTAATGGCTGTTTCGACATTTTACATGCTGGTCACGTTTCTTACTTAAACCATGCTCGCACCTTAGGTGACCGTTTAATTGTCGCCGTAAATAACGATGATTCAGTTAAGCGCCTAAAAGGTGAAGGCCGCCCAGTAAATAGTGTCGATCGCCGTATGGCGGTATTAGCAGGTTTAGGGGCAGTAGATTGGGTGGTTGATTTTAGTGAAGATACCCCACAACGCTTAATTGCTAACTTGTTACCAGACTTACTGGTAAAAGGTGGCGATTACAAGCCAGAAGAGATCGCCGGTGGTGAAGAAGTGATTGCCAATGGCGGACAAGTGAAAGTACTTAATTTTGAAGACGGTTGCTCAACCTCAGAAATCATTAAGTCTATTCGTCAAAATCAAATAGATTAACTGTTTGCTTAAATACTAAAAAGGCGCCAATTGGCGCCTTTTTTACTTTCTGATCATGCTACTCAGTTTATTGAGCAGGCATTAAACCAGAGTTAACCAACACTACGTCTTCTTCAGTTAGCGTACCAGCAGCTTGTTTTAGCGCTAGCATGTTAAGAATGTAGTCGTAACGAGCATTCGATAAATCGCTTTTCGCTGAGTAAAGGTTACGAGTAGCGTCTTGTACGTCAACAATAGTACGAGTACCTACTTCGAAACCCGCTTCGGTGGCTTCTAATGCACTTTGCGAAGATACCACGGTTTGCTCAAAAGCTTTAACCGAACCAATACTTGCGCTTACGTTGTTTACAACCGAGTTCACGGTACTTTGCACAGTACGGTAAGTTTGCTCTAGTGCTTCAGACGACGCAATGTAGCTAAACTGCGCTTGTCTTACTTGTGAATCAATACTGCCACCTAGGTAGATAGGCCAGTTAAACTCAAGGCCAATATTACCTGAATTTGCTTTGTTGTCTGTAGCGAAGTCACTGCCATACTGATTGTTGTTGTAACCAATGCCTGCCGTTAAGTCTAGCGTTGGTAAGTGACCACTTTGCGCGAGCTCAATCTGCTCTTGGGCGATTTCTTTAGAGATTCGCTGGGCGTTTAGCTCTAAGTTACGGTCGGTAGCGGTTGCTAACCAAAAATCTGAGCCCTGTTCTAAAGCATTTGGCTCAAAACGTTGGGTATTTAAAACATTGAGTTCGCGGTGCTCTAAACCAGTTAGCTCACGCAAATCTTCGTAGCTGTTTGACAGATCGTTACGCGCCTGAATCTCTTGCGCTAAAGTACGGTCGTATTCAGCTTGGGCTTCGTGCACGTCGGTGATTGCAGTTAAACCAACATTAAAACGCTGTTTAGTTTGCTCTAACTGACGGCCAACCGCGGTTTTGTTAGCTTCTACAAAGCTTACGTTGTCTATGGCGCGTAGTACATTGAAGTAAGCGTTGCTTACACGGATGATGAGGCTTTGTACGTCATTACCGTATACTGCTTCTACTCGCGTCGCATTCTTCTCAGAAATACTAAGGCTGGTCCAGTTGGTCTTAGAATATAGCGACTGGCTCAAACCTACAGAGGCATTAGTATTAGTAATACTGTCGATTAAGTCATCGTCAGTGCCAGTATATTTGGCGCCGGCGGCAAAACCAATTTGCGGTAATAATGATGCGCGAGACTCGGTAATTTGCTCAAAGGCGATGTCGCGCTGAGCTTTACTTTGCAAAATTACAGGATCTTTTTCTTGGGCTAGTTGATAAATTTGCAATAAATCATCAGCTTGAGCTTGAAAAGCTAAAGAGCTTACTCCACAAGCTAGTATTAACGATTTGATTTTGAGCTTCATTACGCCTTTCCTTTGGTCGCTAGTATATGTAGCGATGTTGATACGGAGTGAGTTAGTTTGATTTAGGAACAAAAGTCCTTGGTTTAAAACTAACATTTGCTAATTAATGCTAGTCTATACCAGCTTTATTTGTAGAGTAAGACCTAGATATCAAAGAAAAACCACTAATTTAAAGCAATTTGATATTTCAGCAATATATTCTGACGCATTATATACCAACCGTTACAAAAAGGAGACTAAGTTCGTATGCCTAAGCCACACACTGGTAGTCAGTTTTCTCATGATGATGTAGAAATCCAATCAGTTGAAGATGTATATCAAGGTTTCTTCAAGTTACAACGCTATACTCTGCGCCACCGTTTATACCAAGGCGGGTGGAGCAATTGGATGACTCGAGAAATGATGGATCGTGGTCATGCTGCGGGCATTTTGTTGTTTGATCCAAAATTGGACCAAGTGGTACTAGTAGAACAGTTTCGTATTGGTGCGGTAGAAACCGGTGCTAGCCCTTGGTTGCTGGAGATTGTCGCTGGCATGTTAGATAGCGGCCAGCCGCCATTAGAAGTAGCCGTTCGTGAAGCTGAAGAAGAAGCCGGACTTAACGTGGCGCGAGTTATTTCGTGTAATAGCTTTTTGCCTGGAGCAGGTGGTTTGAGCGAACGGATTCACCTCTATATTGGTGAAGTTGATTCAAGCCATGCTGGTGGCGTACATGGTTTAGATAACGAAAACGAAGACATATTGGTTAAAGTGATCAGTCGTGAACAGGCCTTTGAGTGGGTGCAAACGGGCGTTATTGATAACGCTGCCGCTGTGATTGCTATTCAATGGTTGCAGCTCAATTTGCAGAAAGTGATGCAGCAATGGCAGAATGATGGCGACGGTGATGGCCAATAAGGGAAGGCCCTCTAACTATCGGGTTAATCTTGACCAATTAATGCAGCTTTATGCGGCTAATTACACCTTGATGACTCGATTGTTTCCAGCCTCTTTAGAGGTGGGGGAAAGTTTACGTTTGATCCCCAAAGTCGGTGAAGACTACTTATTAGAAAGTAAAGAGTTGACTCGATATACTGCCTTATACGAAATTAGGCAGGCCACTTCCCAAGCGTATAATTATTTGCAACCGCAACTGTTAGTGCGTTTGTACCACGATGCGCGGTTGGCGGAAGTGTGTGCTAGTCAGCAGATTTATAAGCTAAAACCAAGGTATGATTACCCGAATAAAAAGATGCATCACCAAGATGAAAAGCATCAAACAAATCAGTTTCTTAATGACTGGTTGGTATTTTGTATAAAACAGCGGATTAAAGTTGAGTTTGCATAGTCAAACTACAAGAAAAGATTGTGGCATTTACTAAATTAGATATAAATACAGCAGAAGATGGCAACGTGCGCTTATTGCAAGTTACCGACACCCACTTGTTTGCTGATGACCAAACTGGCTTGCTGGGTGTAAATACTAGCGACAGCTTTAGTGCAGTTTTAGATAACGTAAAAAGTGAACAGATCCCTTTCGATTATATTCTCGCCACTGGCGATTTATCTCAAGATCATACCAAACGTTCATATCAACGCTTTGCTGAAAAAGTCGCAGAGCTAGAGCGCCCAAGTTTTTGGTTACCGGGTAATCACGATTTACAAGCTAACATGCAAACCCTAGCGCAATATGGGGTGTTAACGTCAAAGCAACTGATAAGCGAGCATTGGCAAGTGATTATGCTGGATACCCAAGTTGAAGGCGAACCTCACGGGGTGATGAGCCAGCAACAGTTAGATGACTTGGCACAAGCGTTAGCAGAATATCCAGATAAACATGTATTGATAGCAATGCATCACCAAGCCATTCCGGTGGGCAGCAATTGGTTAGATCAGCATAACTTAAAAAACGCGGAACAGTTTTTTGCGGTGATTGCTGATTACCCTAATGTTCGCGGTGTTATTTTTGGCCATGTACATCAAAACTACGAATTTCAGTTTGACGGTGTGGCGTTTATTGCAACCCCTAGCACCTGCATCCAATTTCTACCTTTATCGGCAAACTTTGCATTAGATCATCAACAGCCAGGCTGGCGTTATTTGCAGCTTACGCCTGAAGGGCGGATTGCCACTAGACTGCGCCGTTTACCTGAACGAAGCTTTCTTCCCGACCCAAAGTCCAAAGGTTACTGAGTGGAACTGCCTTCAGTCCTACTTTATCTACACGGCTTTAATAGCTCGCCTAACTCCGCAAAAGCACTCGCCATGGCGAGCTTCTTGGAAGACAATCATTCTGATATTCAGTTTGTGTGCCCGCAGTTGGCTTGTTATCCCATGGAGGCATGGCAACAAATTGAAAGCTTACTAACCCAATATCAAGATAGACTCATTGGTGTGGTAGGCAGCTCACTCGGAGGCTTTTTAGCCACTCGAGTCGCACAGTTAACCGGCGCGCCAGCGGTATTGGTTAATCCAGCGGTAAAACCTTATAACTTGCTTAAAGATTTTTTAGGCGAACAAACTAACCCTTATACTCAGCAAACATACTGCTTAGAAGAACAACACATAGAGCAGTTAAAGCAACTGGAAGTCAGTCAACTAAGCTGTCAGCAGCGGCTATGGGTGATGTTACAAACAGCAGATGAAGTTCTGGACTTTAACCTAGCTGTCACTGAGTATAATGGGGCAACTTTCACTATTGAAGAGGGTGGAGACCACAGCTTTCAAGGCTTTGAGCAATATTGTGGTGACATTCTCGACTTTTTGGCACGCAGGTAACGATTTCTATCATGGCTGATCAATATAATTCAGACTCTATTGAGGTACTAAGTGGTTTAGACCCGGTAAAACGCCGCCCTGGCATGTATACCGATACCACTCGCCCCAACCACTTAGCCCAAGAAGTTATAGACAACAGTGTTGATGAAGCACTCGCTGGCCATGCTCGCTCAATTACTGTCACCTTGTTTGAAGACCAGTCAATTGAAGTTATTGATGATGGTCGTGGTATGCCCACCGATGTTCACCCAGAAGAAAAGGTGAGTGGCGTAGAGCTTATTTTCACTCGCTTGCACGCTGGTGGTAAATTTAGCAACGACAACTACCAGTTTTCAGGTGGTTTGCACGGTGTGGGTATTTCGGTGGTAAACGCCTTGTCTTCACGTGTCGAGGTGCAGGTACGCCGTGATAGCCAAGTATTTGAAATGGCGTTTGAAAATGGCGATAAAGTTGAAGAGTTAACAGTAACGGGCACCGTTGGTAAACGAAATACCGGTACTCGAGTACGCTTTTGGCCCACAGCTAGTTATTTCGATAGCCCTAAGTTTTCTGTGTCGCGGTTACGTCATTTGTTGCGCGCGAAAGCAGTATTGTGCCCTGGCCTTAACATTAAATTTGTCGATAAAGTTAATAAACAAAACGACGAATGGTATTACGAAGATGGCTTAAAAGATTACCTAAGCCAATCCTTTAAAGATTTTATTAGCTTACCTGAAGACCCATTCACTGGCGCTTTTTCTAGTAAAGATGAAGCGGTAGATTGGGCGGTAAGTTGGTTACCCGAAGGTGGCGACAGCATTACCGAAAGTTACGTGAATCTTATCCCCACGGCTCAAGGTGGTACTCACGTAAATGGTTTGCGCCAAGGTTTGTTAGATGCGATGCGGGAGTTCTGTGAATTCCGTAATATTTTGCCACGAGGCCTTAAACTCACGCCCGACGATGTATGGGATCGTTGTTGTTATGTGCTGTCGGTAAAAATGCAAGATCCTCAGTTCGCTGGCCAAACCAAAGAGCGTTTATCGTCACGACAATCCGCGGCCTTTGTATCGGGTATTGTTAAAGATGCCTTTAGCCTGTGGCTAAATACCCATACCGACCAAGCAGAATTGTTGGCCGAAGTATTTATTAGTAATGCTCAGCGCCGAATACGTTCGACTAAAAAAATTGCCCGTAAAAAGGTGACTTCTGGGCCTGCTTTACCTGGCAAATTAACCGACTGTACTAGTCAAGACCCTTTAAAAGGTGAATTGTTCTTAGTAGAAGGTGATTCTGCTGGTGGTAGTGCCAAGCAAGCGCGCGAGCGAGAAATTCAAGCAGTTATGCCACTGCGCGGAAAAATTCTTAATACTTGGGAAGTTGATGCCAGTGAAGTATTAGCCTCACAAGAAGTACACGATATATCGGTCGCCATTGGCATTGATCCCGACAGTACTGATTTAAGCGGTTTACGCTACGGAAAAATATGCATTCTGGCGGATGCCGACTCCGATGGTTTACACATCGCCACCTTGCTGTGTGCTTTGTTTATGATGCATTTTCGAGCACTAGTTGAGCAAGGGCACATTTATGTAGCGATGCCGCCTTTATACCGAATTGATGTAGGGAAAGAAGTTTTTTACGCCCTTGATGAAGATGAAAAGCAAGGCATTTTGGATAGAATTGAAGCCGAGAAGAAACGCGGTAAAGTTAACGTACAGCGCTTTAAAGGCTTGGGTGAGATGAATCCTTTGCAGTTGCGCGAAACCACCATGGATCCAAATACGCGTCGATTGGTGCAGTTAACCGTTGAAGAAGAACAGCCAACCTTGCAGCTAATGGATATGCTGCTGGCGAAGAAGCGCTCGGGTGACCGTAAACAATGGTTAGAAGAGAAAGGCAATATGGCCTCAGATTTGGTATAGGGAATTATTAAGGCATGCGCGACTTACGTTTAGGGCTAGCAAATAAAGCACTACTACTATTATGTGGTGTGTTGCTGGTGACTTTAGTCGGCTTAATTAGTTTTAATCACGATAATCTTAAGAGTTTTTTCTTGCTAGGAAGAGCACAGGTTATTGAAAACCAGCAATATCAATTACAAAAATACTATGGTGACGTGTTCTCTCGCTTGCAGGGCGTAACCTCTAGCCAAAGTTATCGCTTCGATGACTTTGAAACCGAACAACTCTCTTCTATTTTCGATTCTTTTTGGCAGGATTTACGCGGTAATACCGAACTGCCAGTGCGTAGCTTAAGTGTGGTAGACCCACTAGAGGGCTTGAAGTACGAATTTGGTTATATTGCTCATAGCCAAAAAGCCTTGGAATGGATGCTTCAAGACCCGGAGACAGTAGAAGCTAAATGGATTTTAGATTGCCCGCTCAGTTGTAGGATTATTATCGCCACCGATTTAGAGCAATTAGAAGAGCAGGGCAGTTATCGGATTTTTTACAGCATTGACTCGCTGCGCTTACTTGAACTATTCCCAGCTAGCCAAGGCAGTCACCACTTCTTGGTAGAGTTAAACGAAGATTTGTCAGTGAACCTGCTTTATTCTGAATCGGCTTATCGCGATATGGTGCAGGATATTCTGGTAGGGCTGAACGCCAAAGATATTGTTAATGGCGTTGAGCAGTTTGATAGCGAAATGGGGCTGACTGAATTACACGCCTTTAAGGTAAACAATACTAGCCAAACTCGTCCTGTGTATTACGCCATTGTAAATGATATTAATACCCAGCTTAATCAGCTAAAAAGGGCTGACTACAACAATCTGTTATTTGGTATTGCCGCTTTGTTTTTTGCTGGCGCGATTGTGGTATTTGCCCTTAGCCCTTCACTGCGAAGAATGCGCCGCACCATTAATAATTTGCCCTTATTAGCGCGCTCATCACACAACTTGTTTAGGCGTAATTTAGAAACCAACGGCAAACGGTTTCTTCAAGATGAATCTGATGAACTCAACCACACACTGGTGAGGCTTTCTTATCAGTTAGAGGCGTTAGAGCAGCAGCTTAAAAGCCGTGCTGAAGAGCTTGAGTGGGTGGCTAATTACGATAATTTAACCGATTTACCTAACCGCCGTAAATTTGAGCGGGTGATTAACCAAATGGTTGAAAAACAGCGTTATGGCTGTTTACTAATGGTTGATTTGGATAACTTTAAATACGTAAACGACATTAGTGGCCATGGTGCTGGTGACGAAATGTTGCGCCAAGTGGCCTCGAGTTTAGAGCGTTTATTACCTAACGAAACCCTGCTAGCGAGAATTAGCGGTGATGAATTTGCGATCTATTTAGAAGATACCAGTTTGGCTTATGCCGAAGTGGTTGCGCAGCGCATTATTAGCATGCTGGCACAAGTGAGTGTGCCTGGGCATAACATTATTCATACTGCCTCCGCTTGTGTGGGCATTGTTGCCTTCCCAGAGCATGGCAGTGGCTTTGAAGATTTAATGGCTAAGGCCGACATTTGTAACAACCAAGCCAAAGAACGTGGTAAAAATTGTGTGGTGAGTTTCCAAGCCGAAAGCAGTGACTCCGAACTTGCCAAAAAACACTACTGGTTAGATTTGGCGCAAAATGCCATTGAGCGAGACCGCTTAGAGCTTTTTTATCAGCCAATCATGAATAACAAACTCAACAAAGTAGAGCACTACGAAGTGCTGCTGCGAGTGCGTGATGATAAAGACCAGTTACATTCGCCTTATCAACTTATTTTAGCGGCTGAGAAAAATGGCCAAATTGACAAAATTGATCTGTGGGTAGTGCAACAAGCCTTGCAGCAGATGGAAACTAATCTGCGTAATGGTTACACCGACAAGCTTGCTATTAACTTATCAGCACGCTCGTTCTGTAGCGAAAAAGTGATTGCTCGTATATCTCGTGAGTTTGTTAGCCGCAACATTGCGGGTGATATGATCATTTTTGAAATTACCGAAACCGCAGCTCTGCCCAATATGAAGCAAGCAGAAGATCATATTAAGCGTTTAAAAGCGCTAGGCTGTGCGATTGCCTTGGATGACTTTGGTGTCGGCTATTCGTCGTTCCACTCCTTAAAACAATTGCCTTTTGATTTCTTAAAAATCGACGGCTCATTTGTCCGTGAGATCCTTAATCAAAATGAAGATAGGGTACTTATTCAGGCATTGGTTGGCATTGCTAACGAGCTTGGCCATAAAACGGTGGCGGAGTTTGTCGAATCAGAAGCATTAAATAACGAACTGATTAGCTTGGGGGTTGATTACTCGCAAGGTTATTACATAGGTAAACCAGCTAGCGCACGCTATTTCTGGCAATTAGACAAAGCATCAGCAGTGCTAGCTTTGCAAGGAACATAAAAGGGTTATAAAGCATGAGTGATGCGAATGAACTCAGTTTAGAGGGCGTAGAACGCCTATCGATGAGCAACTTTACTGAGCAGGCGTATTTAAATTATTCCATGTACGTAATCATGGACCGTGCCTTGCCACATATTGGCGATGGTTTAAAACCGGTACAGCGTCGTATTATTTACGCTATGTCTGAGCTGGGCTTATCGGCGAACGCTAAATACAAAAAGTCTGCCCGTACTGTGGGTGACGTATTAGGTAAGTATCACCCTCACGGTGATTCGGCCTGTTATGAAGCCATGGTATTAATGGCGCAGCCGTTTTCTTATCGCCACCCTTTGGTTGATGGACAAGGTAACTGGGGCGCGCCCGATGATCCTAAGTCTTTCGCGGCAATGCGTTATACCGAAGCCAAATTATCGAAGTTCTCAGAGGTCTTACTTAGTGAGTTAGGCCAAGGAACTTGTGATTGGGTGCCAAACTTTGATGGCACCATGAACGAGCCCAAAGTATTGCCGGCACGTTTACCTCACATACTGCTCAATGGCGTAACTGGTATTGCTGTAGGTATGGCGACCGATATCCCACCGCATAACGTGAAAGAAGTCGCCAATGCTTGTGTGCATTTGCTGGATAACCCTAAAGCGCAGTTAGGGGATTTACTAGAGCATGTAAAAGCGCCTGATTATCCCACCGAAGCCGAGATTATTACGCCATCGAAAGATATTCAAAAAATTTATGAAACTGGCCGTGGCTCAATCAAAATGCGCGCAGTGTTTCATACCGAAGATGGTGAAGTGGTTATTACCGCTCTGCCTCATCAGGTATCTGGTGCCAAAGTACTAGAGCAAGTTGCCGCGCAAATGCAGGCTAAAAAATTGCCGATGGTTGTGGATTTACGTGATGAATCAGATCACGAAAATCCAACCCGAATTGTTGTAGTGCCACGTTCTAACCGCGTGGATGTAGACCAGCTAATGAATCACTTGTTTGCTTCTACCGATCTTGAACGCAACTACCGCGTAAACCTAAATATGTTGGGTTTAGATAATCGCCCACAGGTTAAGGGTTTAGTTCAAATATTAAGTGAGTGGCTACGTTTTCGTCGTGACGTAGTGCGTCGCCGCCTGCAGTACCGCTTAGATAAAGTGTTAGCCAGACTACACATATTAGAAGGCTTGTTAATCGCCTTTTTAAATATTGATGAAGTCATTGAGATTATTCGTACCGAAGATGAACCTAAAGCAGCCCTTATGGAGCGCTTTGGTTTATCCAATAAGCAAGCTGAATCAATTTTAGAAATTAAATTGCGTCAGTTAGCGAAGTTAGAAGAAATCAAAATTCGTGGTGAACAAGCTGAGCTGGCCGAAGAACGCGATAAGCTTGAAAAGTTATTAGGCAGCGAGCGCCGCATGAGCACTTTGCTCAAGAAAGAGTTAATTGCCGATGCAGAAACCTACGGTAATGATCGCCGTTCGCCGCTGATGGTACGTGCCGAAGCAAAAGCACTGAGCGAAAAAGAATTGATGCCAAACGAAGCCATCACGGTGGTGTTATCGGATAAAGGCTGGGCACGCGCGGCGAAAGGCCATGAAGTTGATGCCCACGGTTTGAGTTATAAAGCTGGCGACAGCTTTTTAGGCAGCGCCAGTGGCCGCAGTAACCAACAGGCGGTGTTCTTTGATACCGCAGGGCGAAGCTATTCGCTCGATTCGCATACCTTGCCATCTGCGCGAAGCCAAGGTGAGCCATTAACCGGTCGCTTTAATCCCGCACCGGGCGAAATGTTTGGCCATGTGGTGATGGCCGATGATGAGCAGCGCTATTTAATGGCGTCTGACGCCGGTTATGGCTTTATTGGCAAATACGCCGATATGCTGAGCAAAAACAAAAACGGTAAGGCTTATTTAAACCTGCCATTGGGCAGTAAAGTTATGGCGCCGATTGTGGTGCAAAACTATGATACAGATAGCTGCTTGGCCATTTCTAACGAAGGTAGAATGTTGGTGTTCCCGCTGACTAGCTTGCCAGCATTGGCGAAAGGTAAGGGCAATAAGCTGATTAGTATTCCATCGGCACGGGTTAAGAATCGTGAAGAGTATGTCACTTTACTTAACGTAGTACCTGCAGATGCAGCGGTGACCTTATTTGCCGGAAAGCGCAAACTTACCTTAAAACCGAGCGACTTAGACCATTACCGTGGAGAACGAGGTCGCAGAGGGAATAAACTGCCGCGTGGTTTGCAACGTGTTGATGCGGTTGAAGTTGAAACCAATGCAAGCATCGCTGACGAGCCATCTGCAGATGACGCTTAAGTTAAGTTTTTCAGCTTACACTTGTTCACCTAAAATGCAGCGCGTATACTGCGGGCTGTTTTAATGGGGGTGCTATGTTAGCCGTAATCCGAATTTTGTTTATTGCTGTGGTAATGCTAACGGCATTTCCGTTTGTTATTTTGTATTGTTTAACACGACCGCGTCATCCAGACTTAGTACATCAAATTGGTGTATTAATCGCTAAGTGTGGCCGTTTTGTGGGCATTAACGTTGAAGTACGTTGGGTTACGCAAGACCTGCCGGATAAAGCGGTGTGGGTTGCTAATCATCAAAATAGCTACGACATGTTCACTTTGCCCTTTGCCTTGCGCAAAGGAGTGGTGTCTATTGGTAAAAAGAGCTTAGCTAAAATTCCATTTTTCGGTCAAATTTACTGGATTACCGGCAATATTCTGATTGATCGAGATCGCCGTAGTAAAGCTGCAGACACCATTAAACAAGCCGCTGAAGCCATTGATAAACGCCATTTATCGGTATGGATGTTCCCCGAAGGAACACGTAGTTATGGCCGTGGTTTGCAAGCCTTTAAAACCGGTGCTTTTCATTTAGCTATGCAAGCAAAAGTACCGATGTTACCGATTTGCTGTTCTTCTACTCATGGTCAAGTAAAACTAAATCGTTGGAATAACGGCAAAGTGATCGTAGAGGTTGGTCAACCGATTGATGTCAGCGCCTGGAAGAGCAACCTACGCGCCGAAATTGGCCAATTACACGACACCATGGAACAGCGGATTTATGAGCTCACCATGGAAGCACGTGGTGAAGCGGCAGATTACCAAGACGTTCACAATAAACAGCTAGCAGGCCAAGATGTGTTGGCAGGAGAACAATCATGAGCATGCAACAAGTGGTTGCCGATTGGCAGGAAGAAACAGATTTAATTATTCAAGAGTTGTTGGCCGATGGCAGCGACCCTGACGCTGAGTACACGATTGAACACCACTTAGCGAGTAAAGACTTTAAAGTGCTAGAGAAAGCCGCTGTAGACGTGTTTAAAGCGGGTTTTGAAGTGAGTGACGCTGAAGAAGCTGAGTTAGAAGACGGCACTAAGGTGTGGTGTTTTGATGTAATTGTTGAAGCGCCGCTCGAAGCTGAAGGTATCAAGCAAGATATTGAAACCTTGGCTAAAATAGCTGAAAAGAATAAAGTGATTTACGATGGCTGGGGAACGTACTTTGAGTCTGATGAAGAAGATGACGATTAAGTAGTAAAGGTTTCTAAAAAAAGCGACGCTAATGCGTCGCTTTTTTTTTACTACACTAATTATACTAAGAGAAACTGTAACGATGGGCTAAAGGAATAGCAGTGATTTTAAGAATCTTGTCGGTATGGTGTTTTGTGTGTTGGTCTGTATCAGCTCAGCAAGCTATCACAACTGCGAACGCCCATTGGCCACCTTGGCGAACCATTGAGTCTGATGGCAGTTTAAGTGGAATAGAAATCGACATCTTGAGAGGGTTAAGTGCCCGCTTGGAACTAGACCTAGTAACAAAAGGATGTGGTTGGAAACGTTGCTTGAAACACATGATGATGGGCGAGAGTGACCTAATGAGTGGTTTATATAAAACTGCTGAGCGCGAGCAATACATGGCTTTTGTAGAGCCTCCTTATCGAAGTCATCAAAACACCTGCTTTTATTTGTTACATGACAGTCAGCTTAAGATTAATAGTTATCAAGACCTGAAAAGTTTACGTATTGCAGTGCAAAGTAAGGTGGCTTACTTCGAGCGCTTTGATAAAGACGAGCAGCTGTTTAAGCATGAAGTAATAGATGACATAGCAGCATTTCGTTTGCTAAAAGGAGAGCGTGTAGACACGCTTATAATGTCATGTGCTGAAGGGGATTATTTCATAAAGGAACAAAGTATTAGTGCATGGTTTAAACACGCTAACTATGTGGAACAGGAGCATCGGCCCGTATATTTTGCTATTTCTAAACACTCTCCATTGGTACAGAGAAAACAAGAACTATCTAAAGCTTTACAAGACATGCTAGACAGTGGAGAAGTACAAAGCTTGCTGGAACAGAACAAGTTGTTAAAGCGCGACTAGCGCGCTTTTTAAATTATACCAAGCCGTGAATTAAGCCAAAGAGCCCGCCAAATACGCCGCCCCATACCACTAACCAGCCAAGGTGTTTGCGGATCATTTCTTGAATAATTTGCTTAACCAGTTGTGGGGTGAGCTCAGCCAAACGTTGCTCAATAATCACCGTGATTTTTTGCTGCACGTCGCCTAAATGTTCAGGTTGCTCAAGCTCTTCGCGCAGCGCTTCACTAAATTGCTCATCTTCGCTAATTTCAATCACTGCATTTTTAAGTTTATCGATGAATGGTTGTTCTAGTGGAGTAAGTGCTTCTTTACCGCCTACCATGGCTAACATGCCACCAAACGACGAGCTCTCAATAGTTTCAACTAAGGCGTGGTAGGCTGGGCTGAAGTCTGTTTTGTCGATAACTGGGCGCAGGTTAAGCTGCACCGCTTTGCCGCTGGCATCAGACAAAAATCGGTCGATGTTTTCGGGAGTGAAAAATTGATTAAGCATTAGCTGTTTAATGCCCGCTTTAAAATCATCAAAACGTGCCGGAATAATTCCAGAGCCATACAAGCCCGGCACTTTTTCAAACAACATATGAATCGCAATCCAATTAGTCGCCGCGCCCGATAGCGCAAACAATCCGATAGAGAACACCAAGCTATGATTAGCAAAGTAGCCAAACGCTACCAACGCTAAGGTGATTAAGTTGGTGATTAAGCTTTTATTCATTTTTTGTCCTTTCACAAACAAAAAAGTCCTCCCGCAGGAGGACTTTTTAATCATAGAATACTAAAGCGCTGCAATAGTCTCTTGCTGAGCCACTAGCTTAGCTTTGGCATTTTCCATCTCTTCTAGCTTGCCACGTTCTTTTGCAATAACTTGCTCTGGCGCGTTCGCTACAAATTTTTGGTTAGACAGTTTGCCAGATACTTTAGACAGCTCTTTATCTAGCTTTTCAAGCTGCTTGCCGATACGGGCTAGCTCTGCATCTTTATCGATAAGACCAGCCATAGGAATCAAGATTTCCATATCACCAAGAATAGCGGTGGCAGAGGCTGGAGCCGCTTCACCTTCGGCTAATGCTGTAGTGCTTTCTAACTTAGCCAAAGAGGCTAAGAATGGGGCGTTATCGTTTAAGCGGCGTAAATCTTCGCTTGAAGCATTTTTCAGCAATACATTTAGTGGTTTATTAGGGCTAATGTCCATTTCACCACGAATGTTACGAATAGCCAGAATGAACTGCTTAAGCCACTCTAAATCTGCCACTGCTGCTTCGTCGATGCGTGAAGCATCAAACTCAGGAATGCTTTGCAGCATAATGCTGTCTGTTGCTTCAGCTTTACCGGCCAATGGGGCGACTTGGCGCCAAATAGTTTCGGTAATGTAGGGCGTGATTGGGTGCATTAAACGTAATAGACTCTCTAGAACGTTAAGCAGAGTATTACGTGTACCACGTTGCTGGGCTTCAGTGCCTTTAAACAATACTGGTTTAGTCAGCTCTAAATACCAACCACAGAACTGATTCCAGGTGAATTCGTAGATTAGCTGGGCAGCAATGTCGAAGCGGTAAGTATCCAGTGCTTCACGGTAAGCTTTAACGGTTTGTTGGTATTGGCCTTCAATCCAACGATCAGCCAGCGAAAACTCCATTTCGCCACCGTCTATACCGCAATCTTGCTCTTCGGTATTCATTAGTACGTAACGGCTAGCATTCCATAACTTGTTACAGAAGTTACGGTAACCCTCCAGGCGGTTCATGTCCCAGTTAATGTCACGACCTGTTGTAGCCATGGCAGCAAGGGTGAAACGCAGGGCATCAGTACCGTGGGCTTCAATGCCGTCTTCAAAGGTTTTACGGGTATCTTTTTCAATTTTCTTGGCGAGCTGCGGCTGCATCATGTTGCCACAACGCTTGGTCACTAAGCTTTCTAAATCGATACCGTCAATCATGTCTAACGGGTCAAGCACGTTACCCTTAGACTTAGACATCTTGTCGCCATTTTCATCACGAATAAGCCCCGTTACATACACGGTTTTAAACGGTACTTGTGGCTTGTTGTTTTCGTCTTTCATGAAATACATGGTCATCATGATCATTCTGGCTACCCAGAAGAAAATAATGTCAAAACCGGTAACCAACACATCACTTGGGTGGAAGGTGGCGAGGTTCGGCGTTTTTTCAGGCCAGCCTTGCGTGGCGAATGTCCATAAGCCTGAAGAGAACCAGGTATCTAATACATCGTCGTCTTGGCGAAGCACAACATCGTCAGCCAAGCTGTGTTTGCTGCGTACTTCGGCTTCGTTACGGCCTACGTATACTTTGCCTGATTCGTCGTACCAAGCAGGAATGCGGTGACCCCACCAAAGTTGGCGAGATATACACCAATCTTGAATGTCACGCATCCAAGAGAAGTACATGTTTTCGTATTGCTGAGGGACAAATTTAATATCACCGTTTTCAACGGCTTCTGTCGCAGTTTTAGCTAGTGGTGCTGCGCGTACATACCATTGGTCGGTAAGCATTGGCTCAATCACTACGCCACCACGGTCACCGTAAGGCACGGTGTTGTTGTGGTCGGCAACTTCTTCAAGTAAACCTAATTCATCAAACTTGGCAACAATCGCTTTGCGTGCTGCAAAGCGCTCTAAACCTTGAAACTCTGCAGGAATATCTGTTGGATAAGCGTTTGAGGGTTCACCGTTAGTATTAAATACTTCTGCTGCATCGCGAATATCAGCATTCAAGGTAAGAATGTTGATCATTGGCAATTGATGGCGTTTACCTACTTCGCAGTCATTGAAATCGTGAGCGGGGGTGATTTTTACACAGCCCGTGCCCTTTTCCATATCGGCGTGTTCGTCGCCAACAATTGGAATGCGACGGCCAACTAAAGGTAGTTCAATAAACTTACCAATTAGCGCTTGGTAGCGCGGATCTTCGGGGTTAACCGCAACACCAGTATCACCCAGCATGGTTTCTGGGCGGGTGGTAGCAACCACTAGGTAGTTCTTACCTTCGCTGGTGGTTTCACCATCTGCCAGTGGGTAACGCAAATGCCACATGTGGCCTTTTTGCTCTTTGTTTTCTACTTCTAAGTCTGAAATAGCGGTATGAAGCTTTGGATCCCAGTTTACTAGGCGCTTTCCACGGTAAATTAAATCATCTTCGTATAAACGTACAAAGGCTTCTTCAACAGCTTTAGACATGCCGTCATCCATGGTGAAGCGTTCACGCTCCCAGTCTACCGATGCACCTAAACGGCGTAGCTGCTTAGTAATGGTACCGCCAGATTCGGCTTTCCAGTCCCAAATTTTGTCGATAAAGGCTTCACGGCCGTAATCGTGCTTAGTTTTGTCTTCTTCTGCTGCGATCTTACGCTCTACGACCATTTGCGTAGCGATACCGGCGTGGTCGGTACCAACTTGCCATAAGGTGTTTTTACCTCGCATGCGTTGGTAGCGGATCAGCGTATCCATAATGGTGTCTTGAAACGCATGTCCCATATGCAAGCTGCCAGTTACGTTAGGCGGTGGGATCATGATGCTGTAGGCTTCTTTAGATGTATCGCCATGCGGCTTAAAGTGGCCTTGTTGTTCCCATTCTTGATATAGCGCTTGTTCAATTGCGCTTGGGTTGTAGGTCTTTTCCATTGGATGTACTGACTCTATGTAATGTCTGGGTTTGTGTACGCTACGGTGTCTAATTGTAGACCCTGTTGGCGATACACTCGATAACGTTCTCTAGCCGCAGCTTTACCGGTTTCATCTGCTGGCACAAAATCGATAATATGCTGAAAATTTCGGGCAAAATCTGGCGCGGTGTTGGTGAGGTTCACTAAACACTGGCGACGTTGCCTTGGTGCCTGCCAAGATATTTCGACTGGCGCCCCACCTTGAGGGCCTTCACCACTGAGATTGTGCGGTACAAATTGTTCTGGCTCAAATTGCCATAACACTTCGTCTAACCGCTCTGCGTGCTGTTTTGATGAGGTATACACTTGTATTCGCTCACCATTTCGATAGTACTGTGCGAGGATCTCACACACTATTTTATCGAGTGCTTCGCTGTCAGTGGTGACAGAATCGGGCATGATATAAAATTTCGCTTTCATACGCTAGAGACTACTCGTTTGAAATATGCTCGGCAATCTTTAGTTAGTGGCGTAGACGCCCTTTTTTTGATGCCTAGAAAAAGCAAAATAGGGAGCTAATGCTCCCCATTTATTATTGTCGGTTTAGCGCTTACTCTTCGAATTCTTGGTCAGTTTTGCTTAGCAAGAATTGAGTGAGTAATGGCACTGGTCGCCCAGTTGCGCCTTTTTCACCGCCCGATTTCCAAGCCGTACCGGCAATATCGAGATGTGCCCAGTTGTACTTTTTAGTGAAACGCGACAAGAAACAAGCTGCGGTAATTGAGCCTGCTGTTTTACCACCAATGTTGGCCATGTCAGCAAAATTGCTGTTTAGCTGCTCTTGGTACTCTTCACCCAATGGCAAGCGCCAGGTTTTATCACCACTTTGCTCTGCACAATTGAGTAAATCATGAGCGAGAGGGTTATGTGGCGTCATTAAGCCGCTGGTATGGTGGCCAAGTGCTACCACACAAGCGCCAGTTAAGGTTGCTACGTCTATCACTAGCTCTGGCTCGTATCGCTCAACGTAGGTGAGTACGTCACATAACACCATACGTCCTTCGGCATCGGTATTTAATACTTCAACGGTGATACCTGACATGGTGGTAATTACATCGCCAGGGCGATACGCGTTGCCACCAGGCATGTTTTCACAGCCTGCTAAAATGCCAGTCACTTTAAGAGGCAGTTGTAATTCGGCTAAGGCTTTCATGGTGCCGTATACGCCAGCAGCGCCGCCCATGTCATATTTCATTTCGTCCATGCCTGCGCCTGGTTTTAAAGAAATACCGCCTGAATCAAAGGTTAAGCCTTTACCTACTAATACGATAGGTTTTTGGTCTTCACAACCCGGTGCACAGTACTCAATCACGCTCATGATTGATTCATTGTCTGAACCTCGGCCTACCGCTAAGTAAGAATCCATTTTAAGCTCTGCCATTTCGGCTTCACCTAGGGTGCTTACTTTCACGTTCTCGTAGTTGCTTTGCAGCTCTTTAGCTTGGTCGGCTAAATAAGCAGGGTTACAAATATTCGGTGGTAGATTGGCTAAGTCTTTAGCGTGTTTTACCCCTTGAGCAACGGCTAAACCATGTTGCACCGCGCTTTCGCCAATAGTTAATTCACGGCGAGTAGGCACATTGAACACAATTTTACGTAGCGGGCGACGGGTTTCTTCACGATTGCTTTTTAGCATGTCGAAGCTGTATAAGCTTTCTTGAGTGGTTTCTACCGCTTGGCGAACCTTCCAATAAGTATTACGAGACTTAACGTGCAGCTCTGGCAAGAAGCAAACGGCTTCCATAGAGCCGGTTTCGTTCAGGGTATTAATGGTTTTGGTGATGATTTGGCGGTATTGGCGTTCGTTTAACTCACGCTCTTTGCCGCAGCCTACCAATAATACACGTTCGCTAAGTACGTTTGGTACATGGTGTAATAACAGTACTTGGCCAGCTTTACCTTCTAGATCGCCGCGGCGTAACAGGGCGCTAATGTAGCCATCGCTAATTTTATCTAGTTGCTCGGCAACAGGAGATAAACGACGTGGTTCGTACACACCAACAACTATACACGCACTACGTTGCTTCTCCGGGCTACCGCTTTTTACGCTAAACTCCATGAATACTCCTACAATCACCAAAACTGGGTTAAGATAGCTTGCCTGCTAAAACGGGTTGGCCGATTCTATCTGCTGTTTAAATAAATATGAGTTATACAGGCACATATTGCTATGTGAAACTGTAAAAAATAGAAAGTTTATCTGAATTTTTTGCTATTACCAGCAAAGTTCTATGTTTGAAGTGAATGACTGAGTGCTAATATTCCGTTACCTATTTAAAGAAACTGCAAAAACCCAACTCGCGGTGTTGGCAGTTTTAATGCTGATTTTCACCTCACAAAAGTTTGTTCGCGTACTGGGACAAGCTGCTGAAGGCAATGTGGCCGGTGAAATTATTGCAAAAGTCATGTTATTGAACATGCCTGCCTTTTTGATCCTTATCTTACCGATCAGCATGTTTATTGGTGTTTTAGTGGCTCATGGTCGTTTATACGCCGATAGTGAAATGGTGGTACTGCAAGCCTGTGGCTATAGTACTGCTCAATTGTTGCGCGACACCATGATTCTTGGGTTAATCTCCACGTTAGCGGCGGGTTTCAATACTTTGTATTTAAGCCCCTATACAAATGAGTTAGAACAGCAGTTGTTTGACCAAATGGACGCCGAAGCTGGCATGTCGGTGCTAGTGCAAGGTCGCTTTGAATCTTTGGGAGGCGGCGTAGTGACCTTTGTGGAGCAAATTGAAAACAAAGGAAAACACCTAGAAAAAGTATTTGTTGCACACACACCACCCGAAGGCAGTGATACGCGCCCATCGGTAGTGATGGCGGAAGAAGGTGGAATTGAGCGTCGTACCGACGGGTCTCAATGGATGGTGTTAAGTAACGGCAAACGTTACGAACAAGCACCAGAAGCACTAGACTTCAGCATTCTGCATTTCGAACGTTACCGCGTGTACTTACGCGAGCAAGAAGGCAACCAATCGCAGCGGCGTTTGTGGTCTTTACCCACTAATCAGCTAATTGGCTCGCAAGAGCTCACCCATATTGCCGAGTTGCAATGGCGTTTATCGCTGCCACTTACCATTCCTATTCTTACCTTTATGGTGGTGCCCTTAGCGGCGGTTAACCCAAGGCAGGGGCGTTACGCTAAGTTGTTGCCAGCCATACTATTGTATTTGAGTTACTACCTTTTGCTCAGCGCCGCGCGCAGTGGTGTGGAAGACGGTAAATTAGCGCCCGAAATAGGTCTGTGGTCGGTGCATGCATTAATGTTGTTTATAGCACTGTTCTACTTGTTTATTAGAAGTGAGTATTTTTTGAAAATACGCGGAAAGATTAAAGGAAAGGCCTGTGTTTCGGATTCTTGATTGGTATGTAGGCCGTACAATTATTATGTCTAGCTTGTTGGTGCTGGTTACCTTACAAAGCTTAAGCATGATAGTGAAGTTTGTAGAGCAAATGGGCAGTGTTGGTCAAGGCGATTACCAAATCGCTGACGCTCTTTGGTATGTGCTATTGAGCGTACCGCGCGAGCTAGAAATTTTCTTTCCCATGGCGGCCTTGCTTGGCTCGTTAATCGGCTTAGGGTCTTTAGCTAGCACCAGTGAATTAGTGGTAATGCAAAGCGCGGGTTTATCTCGGTTTAATATCGCGGTAGCGGTACTTAAAACCGCCGTGCCAATGATGATAGTGATGATGTTGTTGGGCGAGTATGTTGCTCCTCAATCAGACATGGCGGCGAAAGAGCTGCGTTCAAGCAAAATGTCGGGCGGCGCAATGGTGGCCGTGCAGCGTGGTGTATGGGCCAAAGACGGAGAAAGCTTTGTAAACATTGGCGAAGTACAAGAAAACAAAGAGCTGTTCAATATTACTATTTATCGCTTTAACGACGATGCCGATTTGTACCAACAAGTTGAAGGCAATCAAGCTTACTACGATAAAAATCGCTGGCTTATTCGCGAAGCAAAAGTGATCGATTTTAGTGACAACGGCGTTACCGAGCAGCTTTACGAGGACTACCCGTGGAGCAGCACCTTAACCCCAGATAAATTAAGTGTGGTAACGATTAAACCGCACGATCTATCCATTACTGGTATGTACTCTTATATTGCCTACCTAAAGCAGAATCGCCAAGACCCAGCGCGTTACGAATTGGCTCTTGCGCGCAAATTAATGATGCCAATTCTCACAGGTATTATGATGTTGCTAGCGCTATCATTTGTCTTTGGGCCACTGCGTAGCTCAAGCATGGGCGCTAAAATTATGCTGGGTGTGGTGGCAGGCTTTAGTTATTACATTCTGGATCAAGTGTTGGGGTCTATGAGCCTAGTGTACGGGGTTCATCCTTACATTAGTGCTGCAATACCTAGCGTATTGGTGCTAGGCATCGCTTTTTTCTTAATTAATCGAAGAACGTAAAGACTACTTTTTCGGAAGGATTACGACTTGGCATCTGCCCCAAATATCTTGGAATGCAGTATTGTCTTTAGTCACCAATACCATCAAGTTACCCGCGCCCAACGCCGAGGTAAATAAGCGGATTAGGGCTTGAGTGTAACTGATGTTAGAGCCATCTTTATTTTGTACTCGTAACCGCCAAGCACGCATGCCTATGGTTTGCCCAAGATTGCACCAAAACCAAATGTAGAACAGAATAATGCTTCCCCAAATAAGACCTTGGAACCATATCTGGCTTACTAGGTAGCTAGAATGTTCTACACCTTCATCAAGCACTAACCAGCCTAATGCGGTAGCTAAAGCTACCATCGCCAGCCCTAACATAGTGGCTACCATGCCGATAGCGATAGCCATTAGTGCGTCATAAATATAAGCAGCAAGGCGTCGAAAAAAGCCTGCGCTGGGCAGCGTAGCGGTAGATTGGTTTTCACTCATGATTGACGAACTCTGAAGAATTTTAAGTATGTTAGCAAAACTCACTGCGTAAGAAGTGAGTCTGTATGTGATTTTCCTCGGTTTTAGTATACAAATTGCGAGTACGCGCATTTCTTAAACACTTAGTGAACTTAAAAACAAAAAGCGCTTGCCAATCTAAAAACGCAGCTTATAATGCCAATCACTCGCTGAGGCGAGCATAACAAATGCCAGAGTGATGAAATTGGTAGACATAGGGGATTCAAAATCCCCCGTTAGAAATAACGTGCCGGTTCAAGTCCGGCCTCTGGTACCAAATTAAGAATTGAGGATGTCCTAGGACATCCTTTTTTCGTTTCAAAGCCGACTGTTTCCTACTCATCCTCTACTCCTATATTGTCACCTTATTTATTGTAATTTCTCTCTAGCGGTATTCCGTACTTTAACCGCTTATCTGCAAGCAATAGAGTTTAATCACTTTGAAGTATGCAGTGGCTTCGCTTATTGTTGGTTGTTGTTGAACATCAGCTGTTAAAAGGAGCGTGCATTGCTTGTTAATACCTTAGATAAGGTTGTGTTTGCGATTTTGCTTTTGAGCTTTATGCAATTGCCACTACTAAGCAACCACTACTTGCAGTTTGTCAGCGGTCAACTTGATGCGCTTCAACAGCAAGTGGATAGCTATCAACAAAATGCGGAGTTACATAAATACCCTAGCATCCAAAAGATGATTGATGATTTCAAAAAAAATCCCAATTTAGCGGTACGCACAGATGCTGAGCAAAAGCAGCAAACAATGTACGAGTACCAAGAACTGAGTAACGCTATTAGCGTGTTTGAGCAGGGAACTTACTATCAAAAAGCCAAATATATGTTTAGCCCTCAGCGCTGGGAAACCCTAGAAAAGGTATTAAAGAATTTTAAGCCCGGTATATCGATAGAGCCAGTGTTATTGGCTTATAGTGGGGTGGCAGCTTTGTTGTTTGGAGGTATGGTTATGTGGCCGTTAAGAAGGGCGGAACGCGCGTTTAAGCCTTAAGCACTTAAAAGAGAGGTTATAGCAGGGGGAGCCCGAGTGCTTCCCTATAGATAGCTAGATAAAGTGACTCTGACCCCTTTTATTGCAGAGTGAGCACGAGTTGTATGTCCGTTTAGGTCACTCACAGACAGAGCGGCAACAAGCTTATTGCGCTTTGTTTAACAATGATATTGAAGGAAAGCAGCTTAATGATATTCGCCAGGCAACCCATAAAGGTTTGGCATTGGGCAGCGAACAATTTAAACAAGAAATAGAAACACTAACAGGTCTGAGAGTGACGGAAAGCATTCGTGGTAGAAGAGAAGGTTGGCGAAAGCATATAGACTAGGTGAGATAAAGTGACTCTGACCCCTTTTATTTCAAGTGGTTATTATTCTGCACGATAAAACAAAAGGAGCCTAAAGTTTGCTGAAAAAAATAGAAGTATTAGATTTATGTAAAAAAATCGCCCTTGATTATGATGGCTGGGAGTTTGTGGCTGGAGCATTCAAAGATAAACGGCAAAAACATACAGTTAAATTGGTTCATCCATTGTGGTCATTCAGCTCTGGCTCAGCTCTTGCTCAACCAGTAGCAGGTGTGGCAAATAAAAATGTAGACAAAATATACAAAGAGCTTGTAACAAGCTCCATTTGGTCTCATAGAGTAAGCCTTAAAACTTATAATAAGAATTATATTGCAGGCTACCGAATTTATGACTTAAAGGAAGATAAAGCTAATGCCCGAATACGCCATATGCTTGATGAAGGTATTGAGCTAATAGACAAAATATATGATTTTAGCTCTGAACAAGCGTTGTTAAAAAGTATTCCCTTTGAAATTGAGCAAGTGGGTGGCGTAAAAAACTGTATTATTCAAGGTTGCCTGGGTAATTTTGAGTTTATTAAGAAGTACTATAAGGGTGACATTAAAACAGAGTACCCTAAAGACCTAGAAGATGTTAAGAAGGTTATGGATTACTTTAATATCGTTTAAAATAAAACAATAAAAGGGGTCAGAGTCAAATTAAATTGCCTATGCTTGTCTTAAGAGTGAACTCGAAGGTGATAATAGATGGCTCGTAAACTTCGCGTTTCCTATCCCGGTGTAGCAGAACACATCATTCAACGTGGCAATACAATGACTAAGTTAAGCCATGCGCTCATCGACTTTAAGTAGCTATTCAAGCTCCAATATTTCGTTTTATCGCCACCCTCCCATAGCAGAATTACCTAAATAAAAGGGGTCAGAGTCACTTTATATTGCCTACACTGAGCTAAACATCTTGCTTTAGGTAATAGAATGGCGCGAAAACTTCGTGTTTCTTATCCCGGTGTGGCGGAGCACCTCATTCAGCGTGGCAATAATCGCCAAGTTATTTTTGCTAACGACGAAGATATGCAAGCCTATGTTGCTTGGTTAAAGCAATATGCCAAGCAGTATCAAGTGGCTATTCATGCTTGGGTATTAATGACCAATCACGTCCATCTACTCTGCACACCTTCAACAGCAACGGGCATTTCAACAATGATGCATTCGCTAGGGCGAATGTATGTGTTGTATTTTAATCGTCGCTATCAGCGCACTGGTACCTTGTGGGAGGGGCGTTTTAAGTCTTGCTTAATCGAGAGTGAAGCGTATTTCATGCAGGTAAGCAGATAAAAACCTGTTTCCTCAAAATGGAAATTTCAATAATACTGCTTATAAGAAGCTAGAAAACGACATTCGAAAGGCTCTAAAAGCGGGAGATGTCGTCGGACCAGTAAATGTAGTGTTTAAACGAGTTGATCCAGCTTCTTCTAGACCTGAGGCGCTAAGGATTGAATACTCGGTAAACGGAGAAATTGTTATAAAAACGTTCAAAAATGAACATGGCGGATAAATGAACACTCTTGATAAGCAATTAGATATTTTAAATCAACTCTCTAGTATTATTCATCAGAGCGCAGCAGCTGGCTATGAAAGTGCAACATGTAGCTTTAGCATTGATGGTGAGTCTGTAGAGGAGAAATTTTCTTTTATTAAAGAAGGTAAAAAAGTAAGTGCGTTGTTAGATGATCCATCATGGTTGGTTATGGATTTAGTTATTGATTTAAATAAAGAAATGAAGGAAAGCACTGGCGGTGAGTGGAAGTGCTTCATCTTAACTCTCGATGAAAATGGAAAAGCTAAAACACACTTCGAATATCCAAAATAAAAGGAAATAAAGGGGTCAGAGTCTGAGGGATCCCCACGATTTTATTCGTTTATTTTCTACGCCGAAAATAAACGCCTATAACAAAAGCTCCCCCCCCAAAAAAAATCGCACCTCCCCCAGCAGAAAAAGTGACACTAGGACTGGAATGGCGATCAATAAGTGTTCATACACAGTTAATTTTAAAGGGGATGAAAACTTAATAGATAAAGAAAATAAACCTAGAAAGAACATCATCAAAAATTAAAAAATTAATAAAAGGGGTCAGAGTCAAATTAAATTGCCTATGCTTGTCTTAAAGAGTGAACTTGAAGGTGATAATAGATGGCTCGTAAACTTCGCGTTTCCTAATAAAAGGGGTCAAATAAAAGGGGTCAGAGTCAAATTAAATTGCCTATGCTTGTCTTAAAGGGTGAGCTTAAAGGTGATAAAAATGAAGAAGATATGAAAGCCTACCTGACTTGGCTAAAGCAATACGCTAAGAAGTACGATGTGGCTATCCACGCTTGGGTGCTAATGACCAACCATGTTCACTTACTTTGCACACCCTCCACTGCAACAGCAATATCACAAATGATGCAGTCATTAGGGCGTATGTATGTTCTTTATTTTAACCGCCGTTACCAACGCTCAGGCACGTTGTGGGAAGGCCGATTTAAGTCTTGTTTAATCGAGAGCGAAGCTTACTTTATGCAAGTTTGCCGATATATAGAACTAAACCCAGTGCGCGCTAACATGGTTAGTGACCCTGCGGATTACTCGTGGTCTAGTTACCAGTGCAGTGCCTTAGGAAAACGCAGCAGCTTACAGAGTGAGCATGAGTTGTATGTCCGTTTAGGTCACTCACAGACAGAGCGGCAACAAGCTTATTGCGCTTTGTTTAACAATGATATTGAAGGAAAGCAGCTTAATGATATTCGCCAGGCAACCCATAAAGGTTTGGCATTAGGCAGCGAACAATTTAAACAAGAAATAGAAACACTAACGGGTCTGAGAGTGACGGAAAGCATTCGCGGTAGAAGAGAAGGTTGGCGAAAGCATATAGACTAGGTGAGATAAAGTGACTCTGACCCCTTTTATTCCGGCTACAGAAGCAGCTGCAGAGCGATTAGTTGAAGAAATTAGCGGCCTAGGAGGACCTGTTGCTAAGGCTCCGGCTAAGCTGGCTGCGAAGGAGGCGTTAAAGCTCGGGACTAAGGTTGCTGATGATGTGACTGATGTTGATTTTGACTTTAATGATTTGCCTGATGTTGAACAACCTAATACTGTAGATTCAAAGGTGACAGGGACACATAAATGGGACGAGCCAGATCTAAATAAACGGATTAACCAACGTGGTGAGCAAGGATTTGAGAATGGTGCTACAAGCTTTACAAATGCAGAATACGTTAAAGATGGAAAAGGTGTGACGCATATTAGTGACCAAACGTGGACTATACCAGAATATCAAGCTGATAAACTTATCCACAAAGCAAACAGTATCAATGATATTGAAATTGGCCTTGTTGATGAAGCCTTAGGGAAAGAGGCTGCTAGGATTGATATAGCTAACCCTAAAGCAAAGGGACTCGGAATGCCAACAGCAGATAAAGGTAATGAATATCATCGCCCACCAAAATTAAATGGTGAAACGTCAGAATACAAATCAGTAGGTTTGACATCAGAATCGTACGAAGAAAGATTGATTGATTCTCAAGATATTTCAGACCCTGATGTTGAAGTAACAGTACTAGAAGGTTTAAAAAGAGATGATTGACAAACGTGTATCAATTAGAAATCAGTTAAGACAGCAATGGGAAGGGCGTTTTTCTGATGGTTTGCTCGCTGGCTATTTACAAGGTACACCGAGTTTCCCTTACTCGATGGATAGAGACCATACTCAAGCAGATAATTTCCGCTACAAGCAAGACCGAAGACTTGTCTTGTATAAATTATTTCGCTTATCGAAGCGTAATGATTGGAACATATTTGAATTGATTGAAGTTGCTTTCAATAAACTTCAAGAACAAGACAAATATGCGTTATTAGTGTCGCTGGACGAGCTAACGAGTATTATTAGGGTTGAGTATGAAATTGATGTAAAGAATGGCGATGTGCCTGATATAACTTTTATAAAGAATATCTGTACGTTAGCGTCGTTTTTCTACAATGAACTGTCATCTTTATCTTTGACCGATTTGCAACTAGATAACGATTATTATGAGTTTGTTGCGAAAAATCACGCTATCAAGAGCGTTGAGAAACTTAAGTTAGACATTGGAGATAACATTAACTTTATCAATCGGTTGAAAGAATAAAAGGGGGCAGAGTCACTTTATATTTTATACGCTAAAGTAAACATATTGCTTTAGGTGATGAAATGGCTCATAAACTTCGCGTTTCCTATCCCGGTGTAGCAGAACACATCATTCAACGTGGCAATACAGTGACTAAGCTTGGCAAACGTGTATTGCTTGTCTTAAGTCATGCGCTCATCGACTCTAAGTAGCTATTCAAGCTCCAATATTTCGTTTTAACGCCACCCTCCCATAGCAGAATTACCTTAAAAGCGTCTACTGACAAAACCTTGCTTTACCCTCTTGTTAACTACTGATATGGTTGTTATTTACGGCTGTTGCTTGAAGTCCTTGTTCACACTGGCATAAAGTAGTACTAGATAGCGTATACAGCGCACAAGTTATTCGCTTTGGTTAACAGGGCGAACGCTCTAGCAGGAGACTTGGATGACGGAACAAGAGTTGCTATCCCGTGTTAACGAATTGCCTAAAGTACCTAGTGTGGTGCAAGAGCTGGTTAACATGCTTAATGACCCCGATTGTGATTTTTCGATGTTGTCTAAGAAAATTGCCATGGACCAGGTGATTAGCGCCCGTGTATTGCGATTGTCTAACTCTGCACATTTTGGCCGAAGTCGTACTATTGCTTCGATTAACGAAGCGGTGATTCGTTTAGGCATTGCCCCGCTTAAAACCATGATTGTTGTGTCTTGGCTAACCAGCTCGTTTCCGCGAGTGAACAATTTAAATATGCGTGAGTTTTGGAGCGATACTTTTGAAATCGCTAGCATTGCCAGTGCTATTGCTGAAAAAGTACGCATAGACCCCAATGAAATGTTTACCGCCGGTATCTTGCATAATATTGGTGATTTAATGGTGTATAGCCTCACCCCCGAGTTGGCGACCAAAATAGCGGAGAGAGAAGCTGAAGGCGAAGATCCTCAATCTGTGCAACTAGAGGTGTTAGGCACTACTACTGCTAAATTGGGTGCTGAGCTGGCTCGCCTATGGAAGTTTGCTCCTCGCCTAGTCGACACCATTGAATTTCATGTCAATCCTGATGCGGCCAATATAGAACCCTTGCGGGCGTTGGTGCTGCACTTTGCTTGCCAGTTACATAAAGATTGGGATCAACTAGAAAGCAAAGCCGCAAAAATCGATTATTTTGCTAGCCATGCTAACTCTGGTGCTTTGGTATTGCCTTCGTCATTTTACGTTACCATTGACAAAATCCGCGGTCAGGGCCGAGAAATGGCCGAGCAAATGGCTGGCTAAGGCTAAAAGCGCTTATTCAGCCTGCTGTTCTATGGTTTAATAGGCGCGTTAACTAGCTAGTGGAACCTCTTGTGAGCTCATCAACCGAAAAACGCCTCAATAAATTTATCAGTGATTCTGGATTTTGTTCGCGTCGCGAAGCCGACAAACTGATTGAACAGCAGCGTGTCACCATTAATGGCAGTAAGCCAGAACTAGGCACTAAAGTGCAGCCAGGCGATAAAGTAGCGGTAGACGGCAAGCTGATTAAGGCCATTGCTAGCAATAAATCTGATCGCGTATACATTGCGTATAACAAGCCAATAGGTATTACCAGCACCACTGAACTGCATGTTAAAGGCAATATTATTGATGCCATTGGTCACAAGCAGCGTATTTTTCCCATTGGGCGTTTAGACAAACCTTCTGAGGGTTTGATTTTTCTTACCAGCGATGGCGACATTGTTAACAAAATTCTGCGTGCCGAAAATGCCCACGATAAAGAATATGTTGTTACCGTAGATAAACCGCTAAGCGAACGCTTTGTAGAACGTATGTCGCGTGGTGTGCCTATTTTAGATACGGTGACTAAACCCTGTAAGGTAAGGGTGAACAGCAAATTTGTATTCACTATTATTCTTACTCAAGGTTTGAATCGGCAGATTCGCCGCATGTGTGAACACCTAGGTTACGAAGTGACTAAGTTAAAACGCACCCGAATAATGAATGTGAGTTTAGACAATTTACGCCCAGGGCAATGGCGTAACTTAACTGAAGCCGAGATGGCCGAGATTAATCAAGCGGTAACGCATTCTAGTAAAACTGCGCCTACTCAAACCACTGGAGCAGAAAAGCCTAAACAAGGGCTTGGTAAGAAAACGGTATTTGTCAATAAAGCAGCGAGTAGCAACACGCGGGATAAGTTTCAAAAGTCCCGCTCGCAACGCTCGGGAAAAGCTACCTTAAGCTTAAACAAAAAGCCGCGCTAACTATGGCTACCGGTGACCAAATAGAAGCAAGTAATGATAGATAAAAAAGCACATCATTATCTTCAAGAAATGGGGATAGATGTTTGGCTAACCAGAGAGACACTGGTGGCTAAACCCTTGCAAGAGCTCCCTGCTTGGCCTTTGGTTGTGGTGATTAATGCGAAGGTTTTGCAGCTGCACCTTGACTTGTTTAAAGGCATTGTAGCCGCCATGAAGCTTGATTGGGCAGATATACACTGTACCAGCGCCGAGCACTTTCCAGAAGGTTATCAGGGCTGGGTATTGTGGGCTGAGCCCAGTGAGACTCCCCCCCAACTACCACAGTTGCTGCGTTGTGACCCAGAGCAGCTTGCCAATAACAAACAAGCTAAACGAATACTATGGCAACAAATATGCAGCCAGATCTTAAACCAGAGTTAAGCCCTTTATCGCTAATGGATGTACCGCTGATGTTAGCCATAGAGCAAAAAGCCCATTCGCACCCCTGGAGCCGAGATTTGCTGGCCAGTAATTTTGGCGGCTTGTATCGCAACTTAGGGTTGTGGCAAGGGCAACGCTTGTTGGCTTATATCGTTTTGCGGGTGGTGGCTGGAGAAGCCGAGCTAATTAACATCGCAGTCGCCCCAGAGTCTCAAGGCCAAGGCTTAGGAAAGCAGCTTATGCAGGCCATGTTTAACATGGCAAAGCAGCAACAGTGGCTGCACATACTGCTAGAAGTTCGTGCTAGCAACCATAAGGCTCAGCAGCTTTATAAACGTTTTGAATTTAGCGAGATTGACCGGCGTAAAGCCTATTACCCTTGCCACGAGCAAGGGCGAGAAGACGCCCTCATCATGCAATGTATTTGTTAAACGTTACTAAGCAATAAACCCTACCAATGCCATTGGAAGTGAAGTCCTTGGTAGTTACTGCCGCCTTTAATCCGCCCAAATAGTGAAGAGTTCTCAAAAATACCGGAACGGTGGTGAATATTGTAACCTAGCCACATGTTGTCTAATTCGGGTTTTCTAAATAAATCACCAAGGTTTACATCTAAAGAGAAATCTAAGTAATTAAGTAGCTTGCTGGGTTTATAGCCTTTGCCATCTTCGGCTAGGTCTACTTCTTCAATGTAAGTAATGTTAGTCACGTAAGATAAACCCTCGGCCACGCCAAAGCGCCAGCGAATAGGCCAAGTAAAGGTGTAGTAGGCCTTAAACGCGATGACATATTCCAGAATAGGATCTTGAACTTCTGAACTGTGGTGGTAAGCCAAGCCGGGTGTTAGGTATACATCAATCGGGTAGCCCAACAAGGTTTCGCTGAGTAAGTGGCCATAAAATATTGAGCTGAGCTGGTTATTGTATTCGTCTTTTTCTGCCTTGAGGTGAATGATATCGCCAAGGTTAGAAGGGGTTGCCCAAGCGTGGGAAACCCGTAAATAGCCTTTTGGCCAATCACCTGAAGTGGTTTGATACTGCTTGTTAAAGAAGCTTATTCCGATAAAGCTTTCAAACTGAAAGTCTTTATCAATAATATCGACTTTTTGCGTTTCGTGGCCTAAATACGTCCCGCCTAAGCGGCCGACTAAAAAGAAGTCTCGCCATACTTGATAGCGCATATCTATACCGGCTTTAATATCTACGTCGGCTTTGGTCTCAAACAGTTCTAGGCCGTAATAACGGGTGTTGTAGTCGCTGCTTTTGATATGAGCGGTAGCGTAAGGCGCGAAATACCAGCGTTTGTAAAACTTTTGCCAAGTGAGCTCTAAATTACCGTGTAGGTTACCCACATCATCACTTAGCAGCTCGGTGTTAAAGGAATAGTCGGGTTTAAAGCGCCATTGGCTGCGTAATCCGTAATCTATGCCGTCACCACGGATTTGATTTTGATACTCAGAAGGAATATCGAAGAAGCGGTAGCGTCCCATAACAGCTACATCGAAATCATCGTCTTTCCAAAATTTATAACCGGCGGCTAGCCCATCTAGGTAGACCCGTTCACCTTTATAAAAGAACAAAGGCACCACATCAGAAACGCTGCTGGTTTCAGAGCGAAAGGGAATGCTGGCATTACGAAAGCCAAAGGCGATGCCCCAATCATTATTTAGCGGGCCTTCTAACATGGCGCTGGCAGAACTGGTGAAGCTAGTAGATAACAGTGAAACGACAAATAAACTGAAGGTTATAAACTTAAGGGGGTGTTTCACTGTTTGAGTCGTCCATGCTGGCAGCTTTTCGTGCCAATATTGTCGCATGGGTCACAGATAAACGAAAGCTTGTCGGCGAAAGCGGCATAAAGTTTCCATTCTTTAACGTGTCGCGGGCCACCCAAATTTGTGCCATTTCCAGTACCAAGTAAGTAGAAACGGGGTGTTCTTGGTCGAACATAATAAACATAGAGGGGTAGGTGTTTAAGTTGAACTGATCAGCAAAGCGCTCGTGGTCTCGATCGGTGTCTATGTTTACCTGCACCTTTACATATTCATTGAGAATACGTTTCAGCTCAGGATCATTTAGGTAATCTTGCTCAAAGGCGATACAGCGCTGACAAGCTTGGCGGCGCAGATATAAAAATACTGGTTTATTGGTGAGTTTAGATTCACGAGTAGCTTGATGATAGCCAGCAATATCAAACATCCAACCATCTTTGGCGCTTACCCCACGGCCTTTCACATGGTAAATGAACATATAGCTTAAGGCCGCACCGCCAATGGCGATTAGCACCATGGTGAAGAACGCTTTCTTGAACAACTCAAAACTCATTGCAGGCCTCTTGGGAAATTAACTAAGCATTTGTTTATACAAGCACTTAATTAGCTATCGGCTAGCTAATAGTAAGCTTTAGTGTAGTGGTAGATCAACGGCTGCGATCACTGGGGAATCGCAGAGTTTTAATCGTGTGAGGAGAGGGCAAAAAAAAGCCCCGCAATAAACGGGGCTCTATGGTGTAAGGCGACAGCTTATTTAACAAATTCCAAAATCGTTAACTGCTCACCAAGGTAGGCGGTATTGTTACCTGGAACCGGGTAAAGCTGAGAGCTGCGCGAGCTGCCATCATCGTTATCGGCTAGGGCAATGTTCCAATCAATGGTGGTGCCGCCCAAGTCTTTAACAGGCAATTCAATAGCAAACTGCATGATGGTGCCATCGTCATTCCATTTAGCTACACGTTTTCCTGGGAAGCTATTTTTCTGGAAGTCTTGACCCACAATACTGCGGAACTGTACAAACTCTTCACCAACTTTGATAAATATTTCAACGTTGTCTGTTTGCCAATCATCACCACTAGTTACTGTTACATTGTCTTGGCGATGAACCACTCCGTACAAAGTATTTCCAGAGTATGCTACGCGCCATGTGCCGTGAATAATATCTTGGCTAGGCGGTGTTTGGTCATCTGGAGTGAGTTGGTTAAAGGCAAACGGGTAATGGTAAGCATTTGCCCACTGTGCCAGATTAAACTCAGCGCTTGGGTCTAGGTCTTTTAGTGGCTCGGCTTTAAAGCTAACCACTTGGCCTTTTAGGCCTTCGCTAATTTCGCGGTTTTGCGCGGTAAAGAATACTTCACCAAAGTCGTGCCCTTGCCAACCATTGTTGGTGCCTGGTACTGGATAGAGTTGAGCATGACGACCCGCGTCTGCGCCAGCATCGTTGTCTGCTAAGGCAATATTGAAACCTAAGGTTGCGCCCGCCAGCTCGGTGGTTTGTTTAGGAGAAATAGAAAACTCCATCACTGTACCATCTTCACTCCAGTAGTTTTTAATCTCTGCTTGGAAAGCGCTAGGGGCAAACTCTTCACCAACTAAAGCGCGAATTTGAGCAAACTCTTCACCAAAGCCAAGAAATACTTCTACCGAATCATTTTCCCATACTTGAGCTTTATTACTGGTAACTGTTTTATCGTCTTTACGCTCAACACGGCCATATAAAGTATTGTCTTTGTACAACATAGCAAAGCGGCCTGAAATATCAGACTCGGCAGGTAAGGTTAAGTCTTTTCCGCCTAATTGGTTGTAAGCAAACGGGTAGAATACCGCGTTTTTCCATTTAGCCGCTTGACCATCTAGTTTGAGATGTTGTTCTGCTTCATTACTAATAAAGGCCTCAAAGCGACGACCTGTATCGGCTAGTGGAGCAGGCGGTGCCCAATCAAAGGTGCCTTTTGCTTTTTCATCAAATACTTTGTTTACCGCCACATAAGCCGGTTTTTCTTTGTATTGTTTATCGAACAACAAGCCGTGATCAAAACCTTTGAACCAATGTGGTATCCAACTGTATTTATCGCTAATACCCCAAGTGGTAAAGAAGTTAACGTTATCAAAATAAGCACTTAGTTTGGCTAGATCTTCATACATGTTAGCTTGCTGCTGCAATGAGCGATCGCTTGCTTCACCTTGAATTCGAATATCAACTTCAGTGAAGTGGAACTCTAAACCGAGTTCGCTAATGCGTTCAATGTTGGCGGCAATATCAGCTACTCGTGGTGCTACGCCAACCACTAAGTGAGCCTGAGTACCAATGCCATGAATAGGCACCCCTTGTTCTTTTAGTTTTTTAACTAAACGGTAAGCAGCATTGGCTTTAGGGCTTTTACCCTCGGTTGAGTAATCGTTATAAACCAAAATCGCATCAGGATCGGCCTTATGGGCAAATTCAAAGGCTTTAGCAATGTATTCTTCACCAATGGTGTTGTACCAAATAGTTTGGCGCCAACCACCGTTGTCATCTAAGGCTTCGTTCACTACATCCCAGTATTGTACTTTGCCTTTGTAATGGCTCACTACTTCGGTAATGTGCTGCTCCATAATCTTCAGCATTTCTTCTTTGCTGAACTCGCCTTCGTCTAACCAAGCAGGGTTTTGAATATGCCACACTAGCGCATGACCACGAACCGTCATGTTATTTTTCTGGGCAAAGTCAATTAGCTGGTCGGCTTTGTCGAAGGTAAATTTACCGCGTTCTGGCTGCAGGTAACCCCATTTCATTTCGTTCTCTGGGGTGAGTTGGTTAAACTCGCGGGCCAGTGTTTCGGCAAATTGCTTGTCTTGAAGGTGGCGTGTTTCTAGCGCCGCACCAATAAATTGGTCTTGGTCTTTTACTACGTCACGCAATGGAGCTGCGTTTAGTTGTAACGCACAAAAAGCCGCTGCGACGGCAGCCACTTTGAAAAATCCGGTTTTAATTGCATGCTGGTGCATGTGTCATACTCCTTGAACTGTATTCAGCTTGTTGGCTACCTTATCCTCCCTTTTATAAGGTGAGCACTGTGAAAGTTGATAATTGGATTGCGAAAACCCGCTATTGTGAACTGCCTCATGCTTGCATGAACGTTGATGAATCACTTAATAGAATGGAAAAAATAGAAGGCTAAAGGCAAGCATAAGCGTGTTGATAGTGAACCGTTTGATAGTAAGCCACAGAGGGGGTAGCCGGCTTATTTTTGAAAGGGAGAGCGCTGTGGGTGCTAGCGCTTATTCAGCTGGGGCTTTTGCGCTATCGTTAGTCGTTTCGTTGGCTTGTTGTTCTTCGATTGCCGCACGTTCAGCTTTAGAAATATAACGCGGTTTATTGGTTTTCTGATTTTTGGCGTTGGCTTTCTTAGCTCTTTTTTTCAAAGTATCGTTTATTTTCTTTTTGCGGTTCACGTTGTTAGCTCATGGGTGTTGAATGCGACTAATCATAGCAAATTGTTCACTCAACATCTTTAGTTGCGCGACAAACCACTAAAGATAGTCACTAGCATCCCTGCCAGTAAGTGAAAGGCTAGTATTTAAGCCGCTTGGTCGAGCGCTTGTTGGGCTTGTTTTTGTAGCTGTTCAGCAAGATCAAAGGGCAACCTTAAGGCATACGCCAAGCCATCTAAATGCGCTTGCTCAGCCGAGTTGTCTACGTTAATCGCAATACAAGATACCAAGTAAAGTTCAGATTTCTGCTCAATGCTGTCAACTCCATTGGCTAGCTCCCCAATGGTGATGGTTTGGCGCATCAATTGAAACAAGGTCGCTTTGGCTTCATCACTTAAGGCCATTTGCTCTACGGCTTCAAATATTCGCTGTTGTTCGGCTTCGTCAATGTGGCCATCTGCCTTGGCGGCGGCGATCATTGCTTTAATCAGTGTTAATTGAAAATCGTCATTTAAGGTGGCAGAAGAGCTAAAGCTTTGTTGATTCACTTTTGACATTTGGGCACTGGTATCTGCGCTGTATTTACTGCCGCTTTGCTTTTTCCAATTGCTAAATGCACTGAAGGCCAAGCCTCCAAGTACCGCTGCGCCACCTACCGTGGCTGCTTTGCCGGCAAATTTACGTGCAGACTTATTGCTGACTAGCAAGGCCATTAGTCCGCCTGCGGCGGCTCCTCCTGCTAATCCTCCTGGAATGTTATTGCTGATTGAACCCAGCACGCTTTGGCTTTGCGGAGCGTTTTGGTTGGCACTGTCGGAGCTACCCATAAATTGGTTAAGTAGATTTTGAATACTCATAATAGTTCCTCATTGGCTGGGTTAATCGTCGCCATTTAAAAAGCCGAGAAGATGCAGCAGGCTGGTGAACAAGTTGAAAATGGCGACAAATAAAGACGTAGTGGCCATGATGTAGTTAGTTTCGCCCCCGCGAATAATGTTACTGGTCTCATATAAAATTAAGCCCGACATTAGCAATACAAACATTGCCGATACACCTAATGACAAGGCCGGAATCGAGAACAATATCGCGCCCAATCCTGCAAGAAAGGCAACGATTATGCCCACCATTAAAAAGCCTCCCATAAAGCTAAAGTCTTTTTTGCTGGTGATGGCGTACACCGATAGCGAGATAAATATCACAGCGGTGGCCACCATGGCTTGAGTCACTATCATGCCGCCGTTAGGTAAGCTCAAATAGGCGGTTAATATAGGGCCAAGGGTTAAGCCCATAAAACCGGTTAAGGCAAAAATACTCACTAGCCCCCAGCCACTATTGCGCAACTTTACGGTGGCGAACAGCAGCCCAAAGTAACCAACTAAGGTCAGAATTATTCCCGGATGTGGCAGATTTAAGGCCATAGATAGCCCTGCACTTGCGCCACTGAATAACAGTGTCATCGACAGCAGTGCATAGGTATTGCGAATCACTTTATTGCTAGCATAAACCGACTCATTAGCTAGCTCGTTTGGCTGCGAAGGGGAATTGGAGATCATATATTTACTCCTTGATGGGCTGCTGAGTGTTGGGAAGGTCAAGCTGCTGTTGTGGGTCAAAATAAGCGTATTCCTCATTTAGAAATTCATCATCTAGCGGATCTACCTCGTCATCATGCAAGTTATTGTTTTTATCCTGTAAGCCATAATAATCTTCAACACTGATGTGTGGCGCACGTAAGGCTTTGTTACGCACGCGTGCGACTTTACGCGTAACAGAGCGGCTAGCTCGACTCGCTGCACGGTCTATTGCGACATAAAGCTGAGCTTGAATATCTTCAATCACTACATCGGCTTGGCCGGCAAGTTTAACTAATATTTGGCAGCGTTTACCGGCACTACCTTTGGTGTCTTTGCTATCGGAAAGCCTTACCGCAATGCGCATGATATTGTCGTATTGGGTACCTAAGGCGAAGTTAATACGGCGGCGAATGTAATCTTGTAAAGACTCGCCTAACGGAAAGTGTTGTGAGTGCATATCAATTTTCATGGTGCCCGGCATAGTTTGCTCCTGGATCCCTAGGGATGATTTGAATCACGAAGCTTTACCTTAATGGTCTTTAATACTTAGGTATACTCGAATATACTTTGCTAATTGCTCGTAAAATTCGAAGTGTTTACTGATGATTAACTACAAACATCTGCATTACTTTTGGGTAGCTGCCAAGCAAGGTGGAATTGCTCGAGCCAGTGAGTTACTGCACATCACTCCGCAAACCATTAGCGGCCAAATTAGTTTACTAGAGCAGCACTTTGGTGATGACTTGTTTGTAAAAGTAGGGCGAAATTTAGAACTCACCGAGACAGGCCGGTTGGCGCTGAGTTATGCCGATGAGATCTTCTCATTGGGCGATGAGTTAGAAGATGCTTTGCGCAATGGGCCCACCGAGCGCCCGCAAATACTTAAAGTAGGCATTGCTGAAGTGGTACCTAAAACTATCGCTTATCGCCTGCTTGCCCCGGCATTAAATCTTTCTGATGCGGTACGTATGGTGTGCAAAGAAAATACCTTAGAAAGCCTACTCGCCGAATTAGCCTTGAACCGCTTAGATTTGGTATTGGCCGACGGCCCTGTGCCACCGGGTTTAGGTGTGCGCGGCTTTAATCACCCTTTAGGTGAAAGTGGTATTAGTTTTTTGGCTGTGCCTGAATTGGCCAAGCGCTTAACTGCCGATTTCCCTGCAAGTTTAGATGGCGCACCATTGCTGATCCCAAGTGAAATAAACTTAATGCATGTTCGTTTATTGCAGTGGTTTGATAAACAAAATATTCACCCCCAAATTGTTGGTGAGTTTGATGACAGCGCGTTGATGAAAGCCTTTGGGCAAGCAGGCACCGGGGTATTTACCGTACCTACCGCAATTGCCGATGAAGTGGTCAATCAATACAAAGTAGAGGTTATTGGCTGTACTGAGGCGGTACGTGAGCAGTTTTTTGCCATATCTGCCGAACGGCGTGTCAGTAATCCTGCTGTCGTCGCCATTACCGAACAAGCTCGCGAGTGGTTAAAGTAAACAATGTAGGGGGTTATCTAAGAGGGCTTGTTTGCTTTGTAAACACTTGGCGAATTAGGGCTGGGTTAGACATCACTTTTAGTCGCTAACACCACTTTTTAAGTAAGTTTATAGATTACACTTAGGCTAACTTCTTTGTTTTAAGGTTTGCTTAATGTCGGCTCACTTTGTTAGCGCTAAAGCGCTTTCCCCTGCGGAATCTTCTACTGTTATCGCTTTAGAGTTTATTCATGACAATGTACTTAAAGTACAAATATCTTTAGATAAAACAGCATTACAAACTAGCCATAATTTGGCTGAACTAGTGGTGTTACCGCAAACCGGTATTGCGCCACAAAGCTGTTCTGAACAGCATATTGCTAGTTCCGTGTTAAGGCTTGAACGCGTAGGGAAAGTACTGGTGCTTAGCACCACCCAAGGTGAAGAGTTGTTAAGCTTGGCTGATTCCAGCATTCAGCCTCAAGCCGATGGCGAGCAGCATATACAGCAGCAATTTTTAAGTGCTGGTGAGCAAGCATTTTATGGCCTTGGACAGTATCCCGACGGTATTTTTAATTACCACAACCAAGGCCGAGAAATTTGCCAATCTAACAAAGGTATTGCGGCGCCCATGTTGCTGTCTAGCAAAGGCTATGCGGTATTGTGGAATCAGTTGTCTTTTACTGAGTTTGCCAGCCAAGATGAGGCGTTTAGCTTTAGCAGTGAAGCTGGCGAATGCATTGAGTTTTATTTGATTTATGGCCCTGAGTTTGATCACATTATTCAACATTATCGACAGTTAACCGGAGCCGCGCCGTTATTTGGTCGTTGGGCTTATGGCTATTGGCAAAGTAAAGAGCGCTACGTAAATGCAGAGGATTTATTAGCTACCGCGCAAACCTACCGTGATAAAAAAATTCCCATAGATAACATTGTTCAAGATTGGAAGTACTGGGGGGAACTCGGTTGGAGTGCCATGCAGTTTGATAAGGCTGCTTTTGGTGATGGTCTAAGTACTATTGCGCAATTGCACGACATGAACTTCAAGTTAATGGTGTCTATTTGGCCGATAGTAGGCAAAGACAGCCCAGTATTTAATGAGCTGCTCGAGCAAGGCTACTTATTTGAAACAGAGCACTGGGCCAACGGCCATGTTTACGATGCGTATAGCCAGCAAGGCCGAGACATATACTGGAAACATGTAAAACAAGGCTTAATGGATCTCGGCGTCGACGCTCTGTGGATGGACGGCACTGAGCCTGAATTTATCTCTACTCAGCAGCCTAAAGATGGCGTGGAATTTTGTTATCAACAGCGAGATACAGCATTAGGCTCTTGGAAAAAAATGCTAAATGGGTACTCCTTAATGACCACCCGTGGTGTTTATGAAGCGCAACGCCAGCAAATTAGCCAAGGAGCCGAAGATAAGCGGGTATTTACGCTTAGCCGGTCCAGTTACCTAGGCCAGCAGCGTTATGCCGCGGCTTGTTGGTCGGGTGATATCAGCGCTACATGGCAGGTACTGCGGAAACAAATACCCGCGGGACTTAATTTGTGTGCGGCCGGTTTACCCTATTGGACTACCGACATTGGCGGATTTTTTACCAGTGGTTTTGGTGCTAATTTCCCCGAAGGTGTCGATGACGATGCCTACAAAGAATTGTATGTTCGTTGGTTCCAATATGGCGCTTTTTGCCCGCTATTCCGCTCGCATGGTGCAAATACCCCCAGAGAAATTTATCAGTTTGGCGAGCCTGGTGATTGGGCCTTTGATGCTCTGCTTAAGTTTGACAAATTACGTTATCGCTTATTGCCTTACATCTATTCACAAGCATGGCGGGTGACTCAGCAAGGTGGCACCATGATGCGTTTGCTGGCGTTTGATTTTAGGCAGCAAAATCAGTTACATGATATTAGTGACCAGTTTATGTTTGGCGATAGCTTAATGGTGTGCCCGGTGACTCAAGCAATGTTTCATCAGCAAAACTTGCAGCAACAACTGATTGCTAAAGACCAACTAAGCACATCAAGTGGGCACAGTGGAGTGATAGAGCAGCACTTTAGCGATGATGCTTTCAAGCATTTTGTGAGCGAAAAAAACAGTGAAACGCTAAATGGAAATTGGGCAGGTGGGCCGCCAGCAGGTTTGCCTTTGAGTGGTTATAGTGTGCGCTGGTTAGGCTTGTTAACCGCGCCTGTAGACGGTGAGTACGATTGGTTGATTCACGCCAATGACGGTGTGCGTTTTTATCTAGATGATCAATTAATTATTGATAGTTGGCAGTCGCAAGCGCAAGTAAATCACAAAGCCAAAAGCCAGCTTCAAGCAGGGAGACAATATTCATTGCGGGTGGAGTACGCACATTGGCAAGGGTCATCTAAGTGCAGTTTAAGTTGGGCGCACAGTGGTTTAAGCCAGCAATCTACAGAACTGTATCCTGCCGAGAGAGATGTGGTGCTGCCTGCGGGCGTAGCTTGGTACAACTACTGGAACAAACACTGCTATCAAGGTGGCCAAACCTTAGCAATGGGTACACCTATCGATATTATGCCTTTACTGGTAAAAGCAGGGGCGATTATTCCTCATGGGCCAGATGTTCAATATCATGATGAGCTACCGTGCGATCCGCTCACTATTGAAGTCTATGCTGGAGCTGATGGGCAATTCACGCTGTATGAAGACGAGGGTGATAGCTATCGTTACGAGCAAGGAGAATACTCAGAAATTGATTTCATTTGGCATGATTCAGTTGCGAGTTTAGAAGTGGGTGAGCGGCGTGGCAGCTTTGCTGGCATGTTAGCTAAGCGCACCTTGGTCATCAGGTTTGTATCAGCCCATTCTGTTCAACAACAAACGGTTTCTTACGACGGCCAGTCTCTGAACATCCAGTTTTAACCCCCAATATTTAATTACCCTGTACAGGCTATTGATGTGCTGGGTGTTTACTTTCGTTTTTACATTATGTTCCGGCGATTGTTTATTTTAATAAATTAAACAATTGCTTGGCATATTCTCTATACTCATTGAAGCAGGCTAAATCACAGGGTTGTAGGTTTAGTTAGGATGCGTAACTTCACTTAGAGAACATGGATATGTTGGATCAAAAAGGGTTTGAACGCGGTGCAGTAGAAGCCGCGATTAAGATTGGTTTATTGTTTGTATTAGCCGCGTGGTGTTTCGATATTGTGCGACCATTTGTTACCCCGGTAGTATGGGCAATGATTTTGGCAGTGGCTTTAAACCCGCTTTATCTCAAACTGAAAAACCTAGTGGGCAAGGGCGGAGTGGCTGCCAGTATTATGGTATTGATTGCCCTGGCGATTATCCTCATACCTGGGGTGAAAATAACCACTGCGGCGATAGATAGCGTAGCAGCACTCGGTAAGCAGATTCAGCAAGGTTCATTTGAAATCCCTCCTCCTTCAAACGCCATCAAAAATTGGCCATTAGTGGGCGAAACCTTGCATGCTCAGTGGTCTTTAGCCGCCAGCGATTTACAGCGTTACTTAACCACTTATGCCAGCGAGGTCGGAGATATTGCAGGTAAAGTTATTGGGGTTGCTGGTGGCTTAATGGGCGGGTTATTAATGTTCTGTTTCTCGGTCATCATTGCGGGTGTATTCATGGCCAATGGTGAAAAGTCGGTGCATGGCGCTACCTTGTTAGCCAAGGCACTGGCCGGTAAAAATGGCACTTATCTTACTAATTTGGCCAGCAATACCATTCAAAGCGTTGCTAAAGGCGTATTAGGCGTAGCGGTTATTCAGGCGACGTTATTATCGATTGGTTTCTTTGCGGTAGGTGTACCAGGCGCGGCTGTTTGGTCGGTATTAGTCTTAGTATTAGCTATTGCACAGTTGCCTCCGGTACTCGTGGTATTGCCGTTGGTGGTGTATGTGTTTAATAACGAATCTACCTTGGTGGCAAGCTTGTTTGCTGTTTGGAGCATATTGGCAGGTTTTAGTGAGAATGTGCTGAAGCCATTATTGCTGGGCCGTGGCGTAGACGTGCCAATGTTGGTGATTTTACTGGGCTCCCTAGGCGGTATGATTATGTCTGGTTTTGTAGGCTTGTTCTTAGGTGCTGTTATTCTTGCGGTAAGTTATCGCTTGTTGATGGCTTGGCTTGAGTTAAACAGTGAAGTAGAACCAACAGAGTAACTGCATATTATTGGCTAGCTTAGGCTAGCTAATTTTTTCCTGTTAGATGTAAGAGAAACAAGATGTCGGAAGAAAATCCAGTAGAAACAAACCCTCCAGCTAACCCTTTGCGTAAAAGCTCGTTAGCTGTTTTGCTGCTTTGTATTTTAGTTTTTGTTATTTATGTGGTGGGAGACAGAGTGACGCCAACCACCGACAATGCGCGAGTATTTGGCTTTGTGGTGCCAGTGGCTGCCTCGGTATCGGGCAAGTTGGTGAACGTGAGTGTGACCAACAATCAGTTAGTTAAAAAAGGCCAACCTTTGGCTAAAGTGGCTGAAGAAGAATATGTACTTGCGGTACAACAAGCAGAGGCTGCTCTGGAGCTAGCTGGGCAAGAAATAGGTGCTGGTACTGCGGGTGTTTCTGCCGCGCAAGCCCGCTTATTAGAAGCCAATACGTCTTATCAATCGATTCTTACCGATGCCAATCGTTTGTTTGCGGTAGAAGATAAAAATGTGGTTCCTCAGCAAAATATTGACCGCGCTAGAAACGATGTGGCAAAAGCCAAAGCAACCGTAGCGAAGGCGACCGCTGAACTAGAACAAGCCAAACAAAGCTTAGGGGTAAGTGGCGACGACAACCCTAAATTGCAGTCTGCCTTAGCTAAGCTAGGCAAAGCGCGCTTAGATTTAAGTAAAACGGTGATTTTGGCACCCAGTGATGGCGGGGTAACAAACCTGCAACTAGAAGCCGGATATTACGCCAACAAAGGTCAACCGATTATGACTTTTGTGACCACCAAAGATGTGTGGGTTGAGGCCTACATGCGTGAAAACAATATCGCTAATGTAAAAAATGGTGACCCTGTTGAAATTGCCTTGGATGTTGCTCCTGGCAAGATCTTTAAAGGAGAAGTGGTATCGATTGGCTTTGCAGTTAACTTTGGTCAGTCTAATAACCTAGGAGTGTTACCGTCTATTCCGCAAACTGCGGGTTGGTTGCGTGACCCGCAACGTTTCCCGGTTATCATTAAGTTTAGTGATGATTCAGCCTATGGCTTACGCCGAATTGGCGCACAAGCTGATGTGACGATTCACACCGAAGGCACCACACTTATGAAGGTTTTAGCTAAAATCTCTCTGCGGGTGAAAAGCTGGCTGTCATATGTCTACTAGTGAGGCCACTTTGCTTGCCCCAAGTGCTTCGTTAAAGCGGCATATGCTGCGTTTTAGCCTCGTTAGTAGTTTGATGTTTGTGCTAGCTGTAACACTCGAGTGGGGCATGTCTTATGTGACCGCACTATTTGTTGTTCAGCTGTTGTTACCAGGAAAACCACCGCTTAATTTAAAGATGGTAAAAACCTTAGCCTTGGCAGTGCTTAGTTGTTTTGCTGTGGGCTTAGGCGTAGTACTCATTGCTCAGCCTTATCCTCTATTGCTACTCATTATTTTAGCGTGGTGTTTGTTCTTTGTGTTTTATCGCGCCAACACTGGAATGAATGAGCTAGTGGTGCTGTTCTTGTTGGTGGCCTTGATTGCGTTGCCGATGCTTGCCAGTGTGAGTAGAGCTGCTGCATCAGGCTTTGTATTCGACTTTATGGTGGCGTTTGTATTAGCGTTACTCATTGTGGCCTTGGTGCATTGGTTGATTCCGTCTGATGATGATTTTCACCAAAAGCCTCCAGCGCCACCGGTCACAGAGTTAAGCCAACAATTTGCTATTCGTAAAGCAATAGTCAGCACTGCGGTGCTCTTGCCGTTACTGGTGTACTTTTTCGCTTTTCACAAATTGTCTGATTTATTGGTGGTGATTTTTGTAGCTATTTTGGCGCAGAATCCGGAGCTAACCAAGGGAGCAAAAGCCAGTTTTGGTATTGTATTTACCAATATCGTTGGCGGCCTGATTGCTTTGCTGGCGTTTAATCTATTAGAAGCGGTGCCGCACTTATTGTTTTTGAGTTTGCTGATAATCCTTATTTTCATGCTTATTGCCCAAGCCATTTATTTACACCCTAAAGGCGCCATTGTAGCGGCAGGCTTGTCGGCTTTTATCATCGTGTTAGCTAGCACCATCGGTACCGATGGAGGCGAAGCAAGCACTAAGTTTTATAGTCGGATCTTTCAGCTGACTATGGTGGGTTTGTATGTGGTAGGCAGCTTTTACATTGTGCACAAATTGGATTGGTTAAAGTTGAGTGAGCAAAAGTAGCAGCCTAGCAAAAACACTTATGTGGTTTTTTCTTGCTCTTCTTTGTTTACTACAAAGCTGCAAGGTGCGGTTTTTATCACCAGCTCGCTTAAGTGTTTGGGTTGAGGAATGTCATGCTCAGCAATCTCTAGCTGACTCGCCAATAGGCGACTGAACATTTGCCAACTTTTTAGTTGGCAATACTCATCGGTTTTACCGGGGTAGGGCTTGGCGAGTATTGGTGCAAGCGTTGCGGAGGAAGTGGCAAAAACAGTCAGCAACCATTTTAGTTCGCCAATATTGAAATGGATTAAATAACCTTGCTGATGGCACTCTTTAACCAAGTTATCAATGATATCGCGAACTTGGGCTTCTTCTTCTAAAAAATATTCAAACAGCTCTTGCTCATTGTTCACTGCATCGTGCAGCAAACGAATGGGTCTGGAATCTACTTGTAGCTTCGCTAACAAACGAATAAGTAGATCAAACAACTTATGACGACTTGATAAATCCTTGGCTTGTTCTGCAACAAGTTGATTAGTGTAGTCTTGAAAATGCTGGTGCATACAATCACATATATGCTGCCAAATTTGTAACTTTGAACCAAAGTGATGACGAATAAGGGTATGAGATACACCTGCTTGTTCGCTAATTGCTCGCAAAGAAACAGCAGCGTAACCCTTGTCACTGAATAGATCTGCGGCGGCAACTAAAATTTCTTGGCGGGTTTCTTCAGCCGCTTTTGCTGTTTGTCTACCTGTGCGTTTTTCAATCATCTTCTACAATTACTTCATTCAAGTTAATCAGTCTGCACTGAACTAGGGCGTAGTCTAACATGATTTTTACTTTCCAGGTGGAAAGTAAAGCTTGCTAGAACAAGAATTGCCCAATATACTTTCCGCCTGGAAAGCATAGTTGACTGTTTGTTCAATCGGAGTAATTAATGAGAACGTGTTTAAGCCACCGAGTCGTATGGCAACGCCTTGGTCTAGTCAGTATTTTGATGATGTTTTTACAAGCCTGCGAGCCGGCCTATTCGGAGCCTGTTACCGAGCTTGTGAAACCGGTTAAGTTGCTGGTTGTGCCAGAAACATTTAACTCAGTTGACTACAACTTTGTCGCTCAAGTGCAAGCCACTAACCGAGCCCAACTTGCTTTCCAGGTATCGGGCGAAATTGACCAGCTTAATGTTCGCATGGGCGAGTTTGTTGAAAAAGGCGACTTGTTGGCGAGCTTGGATCCGCATGATTTTCAGCTAGCGGTAGATGCACGCCAAGCCCAATTTGAATTACAGAAAGCTAGACGCAATCGTTCTGAGCAGTTGTTCGAAAAAAAGCTTATCTCTGAAGATAACTACGATCAGGTGCAAACGGCTTACACTGAAGCCGAAGCTAACCTAGACCAAGCCGTCACAGATTTAGCCTACAGCAAATTACACGCACCTTTCTCAGGCGTAGTATCACTGACCTACGCCAAGCAATATCAATATGTAAGCGCTAAACAAGCGGTGCTGAGCCTATTGGGAACCGAACAATTAGATTTAGTATTTAATCTCCCGGTGACCATTACTGAGCGTTTAGATTTAGCCCAATTACGCGAAGCAAAATTGTGGGTCACTTTAGGCAACTTTAAAGGTGTAGAGCTTCCCGCACGCTTTAAAGAGATTTCAACTCAGCCAGATCCCGATACCAACAGTTATTCGGTCACCCTAACTATTCTTCGCCCCGAGCACTTGAACATACTGCCGGGTATGTCGGGCGCGGTTTATGTGCGTAATGAATCAGAATCAGATAACGGTTTAGCCTTACCTAAAGGTGCATTTTTCAATATAGAGGAACAACAGGCACAGGTGTGGCGTGTATCGCCAGACAATATGCGTGTAGAGGCTGTTACCGTGGAACTAAATTTACAAGGCTTAGTCATTGATGGACTTAGCGCTGGAGACAGTATTGTAGCGGCTGGGGCAAAGTCCTTAACTGCCGGGCAAATTATTAGACCGTGGCAGCGCGAGGGAGGAATTTAATGATGAATACTACTGTTAAAGCCTTAGCGTTAAGTGGTTCTGTTTTGCTATTGGCTGCCTGTAGCGAGCCTCAAGAAGTGCAAACTATTCCAAGCTTAAACGTTATTACTATCACCATTAGTGAGTCTGCCGCTCAGCCAGAGCGCGAGTTTAACGCACGTGTAGAGCCTGCGGAACTAACGCCTTTGTCGTTTCGAGTTGCCGGCGAGCTTACCGCTATGTCGATTAAACCTGGGCAAAAGGTTAGCAAAGGCCAATTGTTAGCACAGTTAGACGATCGCAAAATCAAACAGCAAGTCAATGATGCTAAAGCCACTTTTAGTTTGGCCGAACGCCAGTTAAACCGAGCCCAAGGCTTGGTGGGTAAAAGCTTACTGTCTCAAGAAGAGTACGACGAACTAGAAGCTAACTTTAAACTGGCTGGCATTGACTACCAGCTGGCGCAGTCACAACTTAACTACACCCAGTTACGGGCGCCCTTTAGTGGTTTAGTGGCCGAGGTGCCTAAGCAATCGTTTGAAAATGTGGCCCCCGGGGAAACTGCGATATCGATTTACCAAGATGATTTAGTCTACGTGCGTTTGCAGCTGCCCGATAACCTATTAGCGCAAATTGACCCCACTGAACGTAACTATACCTATCAACCAAAGGCAAGGTTTGCAGGTACTAACGAATTACACACCTTAACGTTTTTGGAGCATACCTCTGAACCAAACCCAGAAACACAAGCGTTTGAAGTATGGATGAGAATGAAACAAGTTACGCCCGCCATATTGCCGGGTACTGCAGTAACCATGTTTGTAGATTTAGACGCTGCAGGTTTAGTGGGCAAAAGTGGTTACCTTTTACCGATGACAGCGATAGACCCTGGCAGCAGCGACCAGCAGTTTTATGTATGGAAAGTGATAGAAGGTCTCGCTCAGAAAGTGGAAGTACAAGTGGCACAAATTCATACCGAAGGGGTATTGGTTAGCGAGGGCTTAGCTCAAGGTGATCAAATCATAGTATCTAGCCTCGCTCGCTTAAGAAATGGCCGAGCAGTTAACAGTAATTTGCAGGAGCAATAAGCGTGACCATTGCTGAGTATTCAATAAAAAATAAAGTCATTAGCTGGATGTTTTTGGTCATTCTTGCTGTCGGTGGCGTCGTGTCGTTTGGCGAACTAGGCCGCTTGGAAGATCCACCGTTTACCGTAAAAGATGCCATGGTGATTACCTCTTATCCGGGTGCGACGTCTACTGAAGTGGAAGAGGAGTTAACCTATCCTTTAGAAAAAGCGATTAGGCAGCTTCCTTATATCGACAAGATCACCTCAACCTCTTCTGCAGGCTTATCGCAGATTATGGTGAGCATGAAGATGGACTACGGTTCTGATGAATTGCCTCAAATCTGGGATGAATTGCGCCGTAAAGTGAACGACTTGGAGCCGTCGTTGCCACCGGGGGTTAATCCCGTTCAAGTGATGGATGATTTTGGTGACGTTTACGGTGTGATGTTAATGATCACCGGAGACAACTACTCGTATGTTGAGCTAAAACGTTATGTTGATTACCTGACTCGAGAGTTAGAGCTGGTTGAAGGTATTGGCAAAATTAGTTTAGCAGGTGACCAAAATGAGCAGTTATATGTAGAGATGTCGCTAAAGCGTGTTTCAGCCCTTAACCTCGACATGACCACCATAGCGGGCTTATTGACTCAGCAGAATGCGGTGATTAGTGCGGGTGAAGTTACCTTAAATTCACAAACCCTAAAACTACGTCCAAGTGGAGAACTTAACTCAATCGAAACCTTTGAAAACCTGATTATTCATGGTCGTGATACCGGTAATTTAATCCGTTTAAAAGACGTGGCTACCGTTTCTAGAGACGTACAAGAAGTGCCAAGTAATTTGCTGAATTACAACGGTCAACCAGCCCTAAACTTAGGGATTGCCTTTTCAAAAGGGGTAAACGTAGTAAAAGTAGGCGAAGCCCTAGATGTGCGCTTAGCTGAACTAGAAAACATTAAGCCAGCGGGTGTGCAAATTCACACCCTATATAACCAAGCAAAAGAAGTTGATCAGTCGGTAAGTGGCTTTGTATTAAGTTTGGCGCAAGCGGTTGGCATTGTGATTGTGGTGCTGCTGTTTACCATGGGATTACGCAGCGGTGTCATTATAGGCGCGGTGTTGTTGCTCACGGTATTAGGTACTTTTATCTTGATGAGCATTTACGATGTGGAATTACATCGTATTTCTTTGGGCGCGTTAATTATTGCCCTAGGGATGCTGGTGGATAATGCCATTGTGGTGGTCGAGGGCATATTGGTTGGCTTGCAACGTGGCCGTACTAAAGTGCAGGCAGCAGTCGATATTGTAGAGCAAACTAAGTGGCCATTATTGGGTGCTACGGTTATCGCCATCATCGCTTTTGCCCCCATTGGTTTATCGCCAGACGCTACTGGTGAGTTTATGGGTTCACTCTTCTGGGTACTGTGTTTCTCACTATTTTTAAGCTGGGTCACTGCCATTACCCTTACGCCGTTCTTGGCAAACTTGCTGCTTTCGTCAAAAACAGGCGAGCAAGAGCAAAGCAACGAAGACCCTTATAAAGGGATGTTGTTTGTGGTGTTTGGCCGCCTGTTAAAATTCTGTTTACGCTTTAGAATGCTAACAATTGTGCTGATGTTGGCCATGTTAGCGGGGGCATTCTACGGCTTTAGTTTAGTGAAGAACTCGTTCTTCCCGCCGTCAAATACCCCGATGTTTTACGTAGACATGTGGATGCCTGAAGGCACCGACATTCGTGAAACCTATAAAGAAGTACAACAAGTTGAAGGCTACCTATTAGAAAAAGACCAAGTGGAGTTTGTTACCTCAACGACTGGCCAAGGTTTGCAGCGTTTTAGCCTTACTTACAGCCCTGAAAAAAGCTATGAAGCCTTTGCGCAGTTGCAAGTTAGGGTAACTGATCGCGAGCAGATGCTAGATCTAATGCGCGATTTAGACGTGAGTTTACGGAATAAGTTTAAAAGAGTGAGCTTCCAGTTCCGCTTGATGGATATTGGGCCTTCACCCGCCTCAAAAATTGAAGCTAGAATTATTGGTCCCGATCCGCAGGTATTACGTGATTTAGCTGTTCAGGTTGAAGATATTATAGGCGCCGATCCTGGTGCCAGAAATATCCGCCATGACTGGCGAGAGCGTACCAAAGACTTGCTCCCTCAATTTAACGAGTCACAAGCACGCCGTTTAGGTATTTCCAAGCAAGATTTAGCCGATACGCTGCAAATGGCCTTTGGTGGCAGCGCGATTGGCTTGTTTAGAGACGGCACCGAAATGCTGCCTATTGTTGTTCGCTTACCAGTTGATGAGCGGGTTGATTTTTCTACCGTACAAAACCTTAAATTGTGGAGCCCCGCACTACAAACGTATGTGCCTATTCAGCAAGTGGTCGACGATATTTCGCTAGATTGGGTTGAACCATTAATCCAGCGCCAAGATCGTAAACGAACGCTAACAGTATTGGCTGACCACGATATTTTGGGTGATGAAACAGCAGCTAGCTTGTTTGGGAGAGTGAGACCAAAAGTAGAAGCTATAGACTTACCGGTTGGTTACTCTTTAGAGTGGGGCGGCGAGTATGAGTCGTCTAAAGACGCACAAGAGTCTTTGTTTAGCTCACTGCCAATGGGTTACTTGTTCATGTTCATCATTACGGTGTTTTTGTTCAACTCAATTCGTCAGCCTATTGTTATTTGGTTAACGGTACCGCTAGCGGTGATTGGGGTAGCAGTTGGCTTACTCTCAACTAATTCTGCCTTCAGCTTTACTGCTTTGTTGGGGGTGTTGAGTTTGAGCGGTATGGTGCTTAAAAATGGCATTGTATTGATGGATCAAATCAACCTAGAAACTCATTCAGGCAAAGACCCTTATCAAGCAGTAGTAGACAGTGCCATTAGCCGAGTAAGGCCGGTAAGTATGGCCGCCTTAACCACTATTTTGGGTATGATCCCGCTCGTATTTGACGCCTTCTTTGGCTCAATGGCTGTCACCATTATGTTTGGCTTAGGCTTTGCGACTGTGCTTACCTTGGTGATTGTTCCGGTATTGTATGCTTTGTTTTATCGTATCAAACCGAGTGTAAATCCAGCCTAGTAACGGGTGTGTTGGGATTAAAAAAAGGCGCTGATTAGCGCCTTTTTTATTGGATTTGGCTTGCTCACTTAAGGCGTCGGGCTACTAATCCAAACACCGCCAAACCAAACAAGGCAATGCTGCCGGGCTCAGGCACCGAAAACTTAATGTTGTCGATGGCACCAGAACCGTTTAGGTGAATACGCAAAGAGCTCACCTCGGCCACATCAAAGTTCAATCTATCCCAAGTATTATCACCGCCGGTATGCGGGGTGTAAAAATCAGCAGGGAAAATCTCGTTATTTTGAGCATCAAACAAGTGAATGGCGTTTTGTGGTGTATAACCGTTCTCTGCGAGTTCAATATCAAAAAAGTCGATGCTTTCTAACAATACCGCGCTAGAGAAATTAATGGTGAAGTAGCCAGCAGGGCGGCGACCTTCATCATCTGGGTTGCTACAAATAAAGTTATTACATGAGTTTGGATTCTCATGAATAATCAGCACATTACCAGGGTTAGCAATCCCTAAAGAAGGCTGATTAATATTGCTAAAAGGTGATTCTAAGTCTGGGTCTTGGGTATTGATTAAGCTGGTATCAAAAGCGACAGCCAAATTGTTTTGCCCCAAACGTAGATTAGTGGCATCAATGCTCACACCATGGCTTAGCTGGTATTGGCCATTAACTATTTCGCCGTTAGCGAGTTCATTAAAATCAATAATAGTGGCATGGCTAACAAACGATAACAGTAAGCCACTAAGGGTGGATAAAACTTGCTTGCGGTTCAATTCGATCTTCCTTGATGCAAATGGTTCGACCAGTGATAGGCAAGTACTATACCAAAATTGCTCAGCCCTTAGCCAGTATGACTTTATTTATTGAGTTTATTGATAATAATTGCTAACTGTAAAGAATACTGACGGGGATTCTTCTTATTTTTGCTTAGTCGATGGCGTGAAATTCTATTAGACCTTTCTCGATACTGATGTCGTTTTTCTATGAGCTTATTGAGTTTCCTCGTTAGTTACTATTAGCCCTTAATAAGTGAGTTATATCTGTTAGTTTTTTCTTTCTATATACCTTTTAACGCCACCAACAAAACCGCTGATTGTTTATCAAAGCTAGATCGGCGAAAATACCCGCCAATTACGATTAACTAAACGCTGGGTGATTGTGCTGTTTCGGCCATTATTGCCGCTTTGCTGCATCCTTGCGTTGCCAAATTAGAAGAATCAACTCGATGTCTAACGCTTCACTCTTGCAAGATATTGCCAGCAGAAGAACCTTTGCGATTATCTCTCACCCGGATGCGGGTAAAACCACCATTACTGAAAAAGTACTGTTGTTCGGAAACGCCATCCAAAAAGCCGGTACAGTTAAAGGTCGCGGTAATGCTACCCATGCAAAATCAGACTGGATGGAAATGGAGAAAGAGCGTGGCATCTCGGTAACGACCTCTGTGATGCAGTTCCCGTTTAACGATTGTATGGTAAACCTGTTAGATACTCCCGGACACGAAGACTTCTCGGAAGATACCTACCGTACATTAACCGCCGTTGATTCTTGTTTAATGGTGATCGACGCCGCCAAAGGTGTAGAAGATCGTACCCGTAAGTTAATGGAAGTAACGCGTTTACGTGATACTCCCATTGTGACTTTTATGAACAAATTGGACCGCGATATTCGTGACCCTATGGAAGTAATGGACGAAGTTGAAAGCGAGCTAAACATACTTTGTGCGCCAATTACCTGGCCGATTGGCTGTGGTAAGTTGTTTAAAGGTGTTTACCATTTGCTTAAAGACGAAGTGATTTTGTACCAAACTGGTCATGGTCATACCATTCAAGAGCAGAAGATTATTAAGGGCTTAGATAACCCTGAAGTAGAGGCCGCCATTGGTGACGAGCTAACCGAGCAACTTCGTGAAGAGTTAGAGCTGGTGATGGGGGCATCTAACGAGTTTGACCAAGAGCTATTTTTAAGTGGCGAACTCACGCCGGTGTACTTTGGTACTGCATTGGGTAACTTTGGTGTAGACCATATGTTAGAAGGTCTAACTAACTGGGCGCCTGCGCCTAAACCGCGTGCTACTGATATTGGTGAAGTAAGCGCTACAGACGATAGTTTCTCAGGCTTTGTATTTAAAATTCAAGCCAACATGGACCCTAAACACCGTGACCGTATCGCGTTTATGCGTATCGTATCGGGTGAATACAACAAGGGCATGAAAATGCGCCATGTTCGCTTAGGTAAAGATGTTAGCATTTCTGATGCTGTTACCTTTATGGCGGGTGACCGTTCGGCTGCCGAGCAAGCGATTGCTGGTGATATTATTGGTTTGCATAACCACGGAACTATTCAAATTGGTGATACCTTCACTCAAGGTCAGGCCATGAAGTTTACCGGTATTCCAAACTTTGCCCCTGAGATGTTCCGCCGTATTCGCCTAAAAGATCCTTTGAAGCAAAAGCAATTGCTTAAGGGTTTGATTCAGTTGTCTGAAGAGGGCGCGGTGCAGTTATTCCGCCCTATGCGTAACAATGATTTAATCGTTGGTGCGGTAGGTGTGTTGCAGTTTGATGTGGTTGTGCATCGCCTGCGTACTGAATACAAAGTAGAAGCGGTATACGAAGGTATTAGCATTGCCACCGCGCGTTGGTGTGGCGGTAACGATACTAAGAAGTTCGAAGAGTTTAAAAAGAAAGCGCACGACAACCTAGCCTTAGATGGCGGCGATAACTTAACTTATTTAGCCCCCACTATGGTTAACCTAAACTTAGCGACAGAGCGTTACCCAGACGTTAAGTTTATGCAGACTCGCGAGCACTAAACTTGTTGGCAGCGAGCTGCAAGGTTCGCTGCTTTTAGCCGGAGATAGATTATGTTTAACAGAATTTGGCGTAAAATGTCTCAATACCTGGCGGCTTACGACAAGTGGCTAGCGGCCAATGGATTAGATAAGCCCTGCCGCAGTTGTATCCCTCGCGAACATACTAAACCCGAGCAAGATTAACATGGCTTGGTTTGATACCCATTGTCACCTTGATTTCCCTCCCTTTAAAGATGATTTAGCTGCGCATTTAGCACGTTTTGCTCAAGCGAATGTCAGCCACTGTATGGTGCCTGCAGTTGCCCCTAATAATTGGCAAACGGTGTTAGATTTAAGTGTTATACCTTCGCTATTTGTAGCCTTGGGCTATCATCCGTGTTTTCTAAATGAACAAGCCTTAACACAGCATCCTGATGCCTTGTTAGGCGAGCTAAATAGATTGCAGACCTTAGTTAAACAAGCGGGTGATAAAGTACAAGCGTGGGGCGAATGCGGCTTAGACGGACGGTTCTCGGATACTATGGCTCACCAAGAGTTTGCTTTTGATTGGCAAATACAGGCAGCCCAGCAACAACAGTTACCATTACTGATCCATTCGGTGCGTTTACACGACCGAGTGGCACAGTTGCTAAAGCAGCAACAATTCAGCCAAGGCGGCATTATTCATGGCTTTAGTGGCAGCTACGTGCAGGCCAGTCGTTTTGTGGATTTAGGGTTTAAAATTGGCGTGGGTGGCACCATCACATGGCCACGTTCTGAGAAAACCCGTAAGGCTTTAAAGCGGCTGCCGCTTGATGCTCTCGTATTAGAAACTGACGCTCCCGATATGCCGCTATTTGAGATGAAACAAGCTCACAATACTCCGCTTAATTTATCTATTATCTTTGAACAACTCATTGCGTTGCGTAGCGAACCAGCAGAGCAGTTAGAGCAAGCGTTGTGGGATAACAGCCTTCAGGCTCTGCATCTACCAATGTAACCCTTCTGCAGGTTGTTTAGCTTGCTCTTAGAGCGAGCACGAAGCTACTGCAGCTCAATACTCCATCAAGTTAATCAAGGGCAGCCTTTAGGCTTTAAACTTATCAATATGGTCTGCGTTCACCGCGGCTACTGCGGCAGTAACTAAGGCGGTTCCACTTAAGGGGGAATCACTGCAACCCAAGCGCATGGCGGGTGTTTGCTCGTTATCGTCACAAATCACATAGTTAAATAGTGCTCGGTTTATTTCAAATAGCGCATCTACCGAGCTGGCACTTTTTAGCTGCTTGGACATGTTTTGTTCAAGGTGCTCAAAGAACAAATGGCAGGCTAGCGGCCTTGGTAATTCGATAGGTGCTGGCACTTGTTGGCCGGAAGTAATACCACAAAAAGCGCCAAAATCAGCGGGAAACCAACGGTCATTCCACCAACCTACTTTGTTACCGGCAGAGCCCATATCAGATTGGGTACGAGGGTGGCGGTAAATGTAATATACCTCAGCTGTTTTATGTTTAATCTCGTCTACACAGCTCATTAACGCAGCGCCACGAATACTACTTTCGTGCTCAATATAGTGATGGCAGCTGTCGCTTTGTTGAGTAAAACCGTACAGCAACTGGAAATGTGCATAGGCACATACCGATGGTTGAATGATTTGAGTACCACGCAAATGCGAGGTGGGTCCATAGTGTAAATCTTCAAAATGATAGCGATTCAAAGTGAGCTGATAACGGCGTTTTAATGCGTCCACGATAGGGCTGTCGCTAAGACTTGGCAGCATGGTGGAAGCTTGCTGTTGATAGTACACAGAGTTGTTGAGCTGCAATTGGGTTTGATTATGAGTATGCAGCAAGACATAGCCAGATTCCGCTTCGCTAGAACAAAGCGCCCATACGCGCTTTTGTTCAGAAAATTCATGCACATTACTCTCGGTGTGTATCGCAATAAATTTGCGTGTTAGCACCGCGATCTCTTGCTGGCGTGAATAAAAGCGTAAGCAGTGAAACAGTCGCTGTAATAATTGGTAGTAAATTTTTGGTGCAATGCTTAACTGCTGCATAATCTTTTGCGGGCTGTGGCCTAAACTCAAAAAATTAAATAGTCGGCATAGTTGCTCGGTGCCTTTAACGTGAACTTGCGTAAAAACACTTTGGCATTGGCGGCATTGGTAGCGCTGGCTATTCGCTCCCGTTTTACCGTAGCGCTTAACTCCAGCGGTGGGGCCTAAGAAAAAGCCCGGTTCACAATGGCTACAGCCGCAAGGGGCTTTACTTAAATGTAATTTGGCGCGCTCTTCTACAATTAAATTCACGCTATGGCTGTCTACCAAAGGGGGGTAACTGCCACACGCTTTGCAATGCAGAGCAGGGTAGCCAAGCTGATGACTTTCGGCTAAATAGTCTGAGCTCTCGGTTAAACCAAAATTAGGGCAGCGACAGTTCTTACAGCAGTTAAACTGTTGTCTAAAGGTCACTTTTTCCTCATTCTTGCTCACCATAACATCAACCACTCAACGCTCCCTTTCAACATATTTAGTAACTAACTTCATTTTGACTAATCTTTGACTATTATCCCGTGATGCACCTCACGATTTTTAACAACTTAGAAACTTAAACTGCTTCCCATGAACTGAGGGAAAAAACAGCAATAGCGCTGTGTCTTGTGTAAGTTCCTCTGTATTTAAAGGACGAAAAAAATGTACGAAGTTATTATTGCTCTAATTACTGGCGCTGTTGTTGGCATAGTATTTAGTGCTATTAAGTTGCCCTTACCGGCTCCTCCGGTGTTGTCGGGCATTATTGGTATTTTGGGTATTTATTTGGGCGGTATGGCCTACCAAAATGTACTCGAGCGTTTTTTTTCGTAACAAATTCGTTAAACATTCGGGTTAAGTGCTTGGGAAATAAATTAGAAATTTCCTATAGTTTGCTTAACAAGATTGTGAATAGTCAGGCATCTTAGGGAAATTGTGAAAAATCATCAACACATTTGGTTAACAAGTTGATGGCAAGCGCTCAGAAGTGGATTAGATTTGATCTAGTTATCATTTGGGCTAAAAACCCAAGGTATGATCGCCGGCAGTAGAAGTCATTACACCTCGGTCGGAACTAAAGGTAGTTACCTGAACAGATACCTGAGTGTAATGGAATACTAAATAAACGCGTTGTAGATGGCTTCTTTTGCATGTGGCAAGAAGATGGAAGCGATGTGAGTTTCACTAAAAAAGACAATTAAACAATAGGGACACGTATGAACAGTACAGTAATGAGCTTGGTTGGCGTACTTGCGCTGCTAGGGATAGCATTCTTGCTCTCCGACAACAAAAAACGAATTAACAAACGTACCGTACTTGGAGCTTTTGCTATCCAAGCTGGTTTTGGTGCATTTGTACTTTACCTTCCATTTGGCCAAGACGTGCTTGCTGCTGTTTCTGGTGGTGTTCAATCGGTTATTGATAGCGCGCAAGCGGGTATCAACTTTTTGTTTGGTGGCTTAGGCACTAACGCAATGTTTTCTAACGGTGTTGGCTTTGTATTCGCGATTCGCGTATTGCCAATCATCGTGTTCTTCTCATCACTCATTGCTGTGCTTTACTACTTAGGCATTATGCAGAAGATCATTTTGGTTATTGGTGGTGCACTGCAAAAAGCGCTTGGTACTAGTCGCCCAGAGTCAATGTCTGCGACAGCAAACATCTTTGTTGGCCAAACTGAAGCGCCAATTGTGGTTAAGCCTTTCATTCCTAAAATGAGCGAGTCTGAGTTATTCGCCATTATGGTAGGTGGTTTAGCCTCTGTTGCGGGTTCTGTTTTAGCCGGTTACGCAGGTTTGGGCGTAGAGCTTAAATACCTTATTGCTGCTTCATTCATGGCAGCGCCGGGTGGCCTATTAATGGCCAAGATTATCAAGCCTGAAACCAATGCTTCAGAGCAAGATATGGACGCTACTTTAGCTGAAGAAGATCGCCCTGCAAACGTAATTGACGCTGCCGCAAGCGGTGCATCAACGGGTTTGCACCTTGCCCTTAACGTAGGTGCAATGCTACTTGCCTTTATTGGTTTGATTGCTTTGCTAAACGGTATGGTTGGCGGCATTGGCGGTTGGTTTGGCGTTGAAGGCCTAACCATTGAACTTATCCTTGGTTACATTTTCGCGCCGGTTGCGTGGATTATTGGTGTGCCATGGGCAGAAGCTGTTCAAGCGGGTAGCTTTATTGGTCAAAAGCTAGTTGTTAACGAATTTGTTGCTTACATTAACTTTGTTGAAATCCGTGAAACACTATCTGAGCATACTCAAGTAATTATTACTTTTGCGCTATGTGGTTTCGCTAACCTTTCATCAATTGCAATTTTACTAGGTGGCTTAGGTAGCATGGCGCCAACACGCCGTTCTGACATTGCTCGCTTAGGTCTTAAAGCTGTAGCGGCTGCATCATTAGCTAACTTAATGAGTGCTGCACTTGCTGGTTTCTTCTTCAGCCTGCTATAAGCTAATAAGGCTTCTCGGCAACCTGTCGAGAAGCCTCTAATTCAGCTCAATCGATTGCTGCTCTGGCAATCGGTTTAATCTTAAAATTTTGAGGAATAATTATGTCTCAGTCTCTTACTGCTGTGGCGCGTCAAGCCCTTTCTTTAATGGACCTTACCACGCTAAATGATGATGATACTCGCGAAAGCGTAGCGGCATTGTGTGCTCAAGCTAAATCAGCTGAAGGCCAAGTGGCGGCAATTTGTATTTATCCTCGATTCATTCCTTTCGCCCGCAAAGTGCTAGCCGAACACGGCGCTAGTGAGGTGAAAATTGCTACCGTAACCAACTTCCCACTGGGTGAAGATGACGTTGTGCTAGCTGTTGCAGAAACCAAAGCAGCAGTAGCCTACGGAGCAGACGAAGTAGATGTAGTGTTCCCATGGCGCGCACTAATGGCTGGCAACGAAGAGGTAGGTTTTGAGCTGGTTAAGCAGTGTAAAGCAGCCTGCGGCCAGATTAAATTAAAGGTAATTATTGAAAGTGGTGAGTTAAAAACGCCAGCCTTGATCGCTAAAGCTAGTGAGTTGTCGATTAAAGCCGGTGCTGATTTCATCAAAACCTCTACCGGTAAAGTGCCTGTAAACGCTACGCCAGAGGCGGCTGAAATTATGCTTAAGGCGATTGCCGAGTTTAATCCTGCCTGTGGTTTCAAAGCGGCTGGTGGCGTTAAAAGTGCCGAACAGGCTAAAGTTTACCTAGATATTGCGACTAGCGCGCTAGGTAACGATTGGTTGGGCGAGGCTCACTTCCGTTTTGGCGCATCAAGCTTATTAGCAGCGCTTCAAGCCACCATTTCTGGTGACGAAAACGCGCAAGCAGGCGCGGGTTACTAAGGTTTAGCTTTTCTAAGGAATGCTTATGTTGTTACCTCAAGAAATCATTCGACGTAAACGCGATGGCAATGCGCTATCGCTAGAAGAAATCCAATTCATGGTGGATGGCATTACTAATGGCCAACTGAGTGATAGCCAAATTGGCGCATTTGCCATGGCGGTGTACTTCAACAGTATGAATGGCAGTGAATCCACCGCCTTAACTTGCGCCATGCGAGACTCTGGTCAGGTACTTAATTGGGATCACCTTAACTTGCCTGGTCCAGTGGTAGATAAACATTCTACTGGCGGTGTAGGGGATTTAACGTCATTGATCTTGGGGCCAATGGTGGCGGCTTGTGGTGGGCACGTGCCGATGATTTCGGGACGCGGCTTGGGCCACACTGGCGGTACCTTAGACAAGTTAGAGGCGATCCCTGGGTATTCCATTAGCCCAAGCTCGCAACAATTTGAAAGTATTGTAAAAGACGTAGGCATTGCCATTATCGGTCAAACCGGTGAATTGGCGCCGGCCGATAAGCGCCTTTATGGCATTCGCGATGTGACGGCGACAGTGGAATCTATTCCACTGATCACGGCCTCGATTTTAAGTAAAAAGTTAGCCTCTGGCTTACTAGCTTTAGTCATGGATGTAAAAGTGGGCAGCGGGGCATTCATGCCCGATTTCGCCCAATCTAAAGCCTTGGCTGAAAGCATTGTTGAAGTGTCTAACGCTGCTGGTGTGAAATGCTGCGCTTTACTTACCGACATGAATCAGCCTTTGGCACCAAGTGCCGGTAATGCGGTCGAAATAGCAGAGACTTTACGTTACTTAAAAGGTGACACGTCTGCGCATCGCCTACATCAAGTCACTACGGCATTAGCCGCAGAAATGTTGCTATCAAGCGGCCTAGCCAACAGTAAGCAACAAGCGGAGCAAAAGTTGGCCGACAGTATTAGCTCGGGCGCAGCCTTAGAGCGTTTTGCCAAAATGGTCAGTGCCTTAGGCGGGCCAACTGACTTTGTAGAACGCAGTGATCACTACTTGCCACAAGCTAAAGTGATTAAGCCGGTATTGGCAAAACACAGTGGCATGATTAAACAACTCGATTGCCGTGAGTTAGGTATGGCAGTGGTGAGTTTAGGTGGCGGTAGAAGTGTGCCTGGTGCTGCGATTGATCACAGTGTTGGCATTAGCGAACTCGTAGAATTAGGTGACTTGGTAGATAAAGGCCAAAACCTTCTGATGCTACATGCTGATGATGAAGACGCTTGGCAAGCCGCCGCAAAACAAATTCAACAGGCCATCAAACTTGATGAGCCTAGTGCAGTGCAGGCCGATGTAAACCCTGTTTATCAGCGTATTGGTCCGCAGTAAGGAGATCCTATGAAACGTGCAATTATTTTAATGCTGGATTCTTTTGGTATTGGTGCCAGCGACGACGCCGACAAGTTTGGCGATGTAGGCGCAAATACGATGCTGCACATTGCCGAGCAATGTGCTTTAGGCAAAGCGGATGTTGGTCGCTCTGGCCCGTTAAACATTCCTAACTTAAACCGTTTAGGTTTAGGTAAAGCCTGTGGCGAAAGTGGTGGGGTATTTCCTCCTGGCCTAGATGCCGAAGTAACACCGACTGGCCATTATGGCTATGCGGCAGAAATGTCGAGCGGTAAAGACACTCCAAGTGGCCATTGGGAAATTGCTGGCGTACCGGTGTTATTTGACTGGGGCTACTTTAGCGACTTAGAAAACAGCTTCCCGCAAAGCTTATTAGATGAATTAGTGGAGCGTGCTGAGCTGCCGGGTTACTTAGGTAATTGTCATGCATCGGGCACCGAAGTGTTAGAACGCTTGGGCGAAGAGCACATGGCCACAGGTAAGCCGATCTTTTACACCTCGGCAGACAGCGTATTCCAAATTGCCGCTCATGAAGAAACCTTTGGTGTTGAGCGTTTGCTTAAGTTGTGTGAGTTAGCCCGAGAGTTGGTAGATAAATACAATATTGGTCGAGTGATTGCGCGGCCATTTGTGGGGGCTAATGCCCAAGAATTTGCCCGCACGGGTAATCGCCGAGATTTATCGGTACTGCCGCCAGCACCTACCTTGTTAGACCGCATGGCAGATGCCGGTGGAGAGGTGGTAAGTATTGGTAAAATTGCCGATATTTACGCTCAACAAGGCATCACTCGCAAGGTAAAAGCCACTGGTTTAGAAGGCCTATTTGACTTAACTTTGAGTGAAATGGATCGCCAAGTTGATAACAGTATTATCTTCACCAACTTTGTCGATTTTGATTCGTCGTACGGTCACCGTCGCGATGTTGCAGGTTACGCAGCAGCCTTAGAGTACTTTGATAAACGCTTGCCTGAGCTACTCGCCCAGTTAAGTGATGACGACATAGTGATCCTTACTGCTGATCATGGCTGTGACCCTACTTGGCCGGGCAGCGATCATACTCGTGAACATATCCCAGTGATTTTTTACGGTAAAAACTTAGGTGCAAAAAATGTTGGTAAGCGCGATACCTTTGCTGACATTGGACAAACCATTGCCGATTACATGAAATTGCCAGCCTTAGAATATGGCAGCAGTTTTTTACAAAAATAATAACTGAGGGTGGTCGCTAATCTGCCACCACCTCGAACTAACTTTATTTAGGAGTTTATATGGCTACCCCACATATCAATGCTAACCCTGGTGATTTTGCAGAAACGGTATTAATGCCTGGCGATCCGCTGCGTGCTAAACACATTGCTGAAACCTTTTTGGAAGACGTTGTAGAAGTAACCGGTGTGCGCAACATGCTAGGTTACACGGGCACATACAAAGGCAAACGTGTTTCTGTAATGGGTTCTGGCATGGGTATTCCAAGCTGTTCTATTTACGCTCACGAGCTATACGCTCAGTACGGTGTTGAAAACATTATTCGCGTAGGCAGTGCCGGTGCAGTAAGTAACGACATTCAGTTGCGTGATGTGGTTATTGCCATGGGCGCGTGTACCGATTCAAAAGTAAACCGTAGCCGTTTTAAAGGCCATGACTTTGCTGCTATTGCTAACTACGAGCTATTACGTGCTGCCGTAGACAGCGCTAAAGCACAAGGCATTGATGCAAAAGTAGGTAACATTTTCTCTGCAGATTTATTCTATTCACCAGAACCAGATATGTTCGATGTGATGGAAAAACATAATGTGTATGCAGTAGAAATGGAAGCGGCTGGTCTTTATGGCGTAGCGGCTGAATGCGGTAAAGCAGCTTTATGTGTTGTGACCATTTCAGACCATATTCGCAGTGGTGAGCAAACTACCGCAGAAGAGCGTCAAACTACGTTTAACGACATGATTACCCTAACCCTTGAGTCTTTACTTTAGCCTTTAGCGGTATCACTTCTAGCGGCGATGTCCGCTAGAAGTTTCTTCGCTTTCTTCGCTTCTTTACGTTGGGCGCGTTTGTTTATATTGAACAAGGTGGCCAAATGGCGTTTCCTCGACAATACCCGCGTTAACAAAAATCCAATGCTAATCGACATCAAAAACATAATCATGATTTTTGATTGGCCATTAGTGATGTAAGTATTTGCTTCGGCCAGTAAGGTTGTATGCTCTAGAGTTATTCGTAAAAAACCTAAGGTTTCTCCTTTTTCTCCACGAACTTCCGCAATATAAGGGCGCCTGCCTAAACCTTCTAACGGTAAATGGCTATTGCCTGCCAAAGGCAGCAATTGCGAGAGCGGTAAGGCCAGATGAGAAGCGGCTAAGCGAAGCCCTTGATGGTCATAGATGGTGGCATCTTTTACAAAATGTTCTTTGACTAAAGAGTTCACCAACTCGGTTAAATCTTGTTGATTGTCTTCTTCAATGTAGCCAGCTGCATTTAACGCGGCTAAAGAGGTTAACGAGCGCGCCAGTTTTTCGGTTTGGTTCTCGATTAACTGTTCACCGCTGTGTTTTAAATCAACGTAGTAATAAAGTACCCAAACACAACATACAATGGCTAACACCAATTGAGTGAATTGAATAATTCGATAGCGTCTAACTGCAGATTTGGCCACACGAACCTCTTTTTTATGCTTAAAGCCATTGTAGGTGCTTGCCAAACCAAAAAGCAATACGCTATCTTGATGCGCCGCAATTTTTAGAAACAAGGATCTCGTTTTGCAATCACCACATAGTCTTGAAAGCTTACCGCAGTCATTAAGCCAGTGGTCTTTGGCCCTAAAGCAATTTCCATATCGGGTATGTCCTGATGAAGGGCTCTTAGAAACCAGTGGTGCACTGACTGGTGCGTATATTTTGGTATGGGCAAAAGAATTGTTGATTCCAGACTTCGCCGTGTTGCGTCCACTGGTCGACGATTCTACCGCGTTAAACTTCTGCGGTGTAATGCCGGAAGCGGGAAATATTTGCGTATTGTTGCAAAGTGAAGCGGATACGCAGTGGTGTAAAGAAAAACTCGCGGGTATTGAGTTTAACTTTGATTTGGCTGTGCTAGATAATCTGCCAGATCTTAGTCAGCCAGGTGTGGTGTTGATGGACATGGATTCCACCACCATTCAAATTGAGTGTATTGATGAAATAGCCGTTTTAGCCAACATCGGCGAGCAAGTGAGCGCGGTAACTGCCGCCGCTATGCGTGGAGAGTTAGACTTTGAGCAAAGCTTACGTAGCCGCGTAGCATTGCTGAAAGATGCGCCTCAAAGTATTCTCAAGCAAGTTGCCGATAACATGCCATTAATGCCGGGCTTAAAATGTTTGATAGAGACAATTCATGATGCCGGCTGGAAGGTGGCGATAGCCTCAGGTGGCTTCACCTATTTTGCCGAGCGCTTACAGCAAGATTTAGGTTTTGACCATGTACAAGCCAATGTACTAGAAATAGAAAATGATACGCTGACTGGCGAGGTATTAGGCCCGGTGGTGGATGCACAAGCTAAAGCCGATATTCTGTTACAACTTAAGCAGCAGTATGCCGCTCAGCAAACAATGGCGATTGGTGATGGAGCTAATGACCTTAAGATGTTAGCAGCGGCTGATTTTGGGGTTGCGATTCATGCTAAACCTTTGGTGCAGCAACAAGCACAACTTACCATTAAACACAGTGATTTAGACGGCGCAGTGTGTATTTTACGTGCCGCTAAAATGTTAGCTGCTTAGTTTGAGCGGTTGAGGTGCAGCGCTTAAGTTAAAGCGCTGCATCAGTTCTTCGGTGACATCGGTCACTTCAATCACTCCCGCCACACTCCATAGCTCATCTTCTAATTGCTTAGCGCGATGAATTGCGTAATGGCTAATGTAGTCTAGTTCGCGTTGAATATATTCCGTATCAGGGCGACCTACTCGAGACAATTGTAAACAAAAAGCATTGACTTGGCCTCGGCTCAAACTCAAGTTAACAAACTCGCGTAACTGCGCTACCGAAGTAAAATTGTCGCTACAACGTACCGACAACAGCTTGCTGTTATCTTTAGTACTCACCGTGATCACTTCAATACGCTCAGGGTTGTCACTGGGCGTATGGCTACGTAATTGGGTGGCGAGAAAAGATGCTAAGTTTTCGCTGGCAAGAAACTTGGTTAAATCGGCTTGGTGCGAACTGCTATCAATATTTAACCAATTATCACTGGCCTGTGGAATAGAGCCGTAAGTCACACAACCTACATCAAGTGCGCCCGGTACTTTATGAATAAACATCGCACGGCAAAATAGTGGTGCGCATACTATTTGGCGTAGCGCGTCAGACAAACCGGCGATGGTTTTGCCTTCTGGCAGCATTGGCAGTTTGTCTAAGTTGTTATCGATTAGCTGTTTGAAAAAGCTAACACCTTGATGCGAGTGTCCCTTTACTTCAATCACTTTCAAGTTGTATATGGTGTGGCTGTTATTGCAATTTGTTACTTCGTAAGCCAAGTGCTTAAGCTCAAAGCTTTTCACCAATTTTTGAAACTGCGGTAGGGCAATGTGTACGGTATCGCCAACGGTATAATCCAGAGGTGTCTCTACTTCAATCTTCATTCCGCTGATTGAAAAATCACTAATCCAACCCGATTCGTTAGCACCTTGATGTTCAACCTCTACTAATGAGCGGTATTTGTAGCGATTCTCTTTGCGTAGCTGCAGATACTTATAGTTTACCTGCTCAAAGTGCTTGCTGGGCTGTTTGCTTTGATTAAACAGCGCAAGCTTGTTGGGGTTGCCGTCAAGCGGGTAGGCTAATTGGTAGCTTTGCTCAATATGTAGATTGGTAACGTCGCTTAACAAACCTACCATGCTTAGGTTGCCTAAGGCTTTAGCTACACGCTCACGCTCAATTTGCGAGTCCTTTTTGGGAAGAGGGGAGCTTACCTCGGCATCGCTTGCCTGAGCGGGGTGATATTGAAACTTGAATACTTTCCAGCTGGGTTTGCGACAGCCAAAAGCAAAATATAATTCTCGAAGTTCTGGGTGCTCGGCCAGTTCTTCACTAGAAGCAGAATAGAAAAATAACTTGTTGTTGGCAGTGTGAGTAAAGCAATAAATTAAACTCTCGCCTTGGCCCTGCTGCTGGTAGCGCATCATTCTTGGCGGGTGAAACAACTGCGACAAATGGCTGTTATTAGTTTCATCTCGCCAATAAGACAGCAGTTCTAAGTTGTTTTGTGTGGCTAACACATAGTTGAGTTGCGCGGGTGTTTCACCGGAAAAATACAAAGGCACACTGCTTAAGCGCGGCATTAAATATTGCTCATAACCTTTAGTGATAACCGCTGCGGTGATGTTATCTACATCTACTTTATAGCGCCCACGATAAGAGCGTAAAAAGTTTTTGAAGAAGTTATTAAACTCTTCCCCTGGATCGACCACAATTAAGCGTACCCATTGCTGGCTGCCTTTACGGTCGATGCCTACTACTTGGTATTCCGTGCCTGCGCTCAGCACGCGGTTAACAAATTCTTTTTCTAGGCCGCTAAAGTAAATGAAGTAATGCTCGCCAACGACAAACTCTCGCTGCGAGTCGACCTTAGCTCGAAGTCCCGAAACCGACATGTTGGAAGTTCGAGCATCAAACAATACGCCGTTTACGCCTGCCATTTTTAATGGCGCGGTAAGGTGCATACGCTCTTCACTGCGCCCAATGTAATGGCCTAAACGTACTGCGCGAGCGACGATATTTTTGGGGCGACGGGCGGCCGCTTCTTGTGGGCTGATATTGTTCTTCTGCATTACCTTGAAGTTATTCTCGGTAGTTTGCAGTTTTTCAAATATGCCTAAGGTGTACTGGTTGTTATAGAGTTTTAGCTGCTGTTTAAAGACTTTAATGGCAATGTCGTCTAGATAATGGGTTTTACCGTGATAGTGAAACTCTTCACATTCGCCATCTACTTTAGTTCTGAGATCAACCAAGCGCTGGCAAGGAGCCGATAAGCGGTTCATTTCCATTTTTAATAAGAAGCGTTCATTATTAGACAGCTCTTGGGTGGCGCGACTAAATACTTGGTTAAAGTCACTGCTTCCCATTAGTGGTAATAAACGTTCAATTATTGCGTAGTGCTTGGTGTCCGCCATATCGCTGGGTATTATTCCTTAAACGGTTGTTTTGCTGTCAAAACTCTGTCTCAGTCTTTACAATCTTAGATAATAAGCAAAGATTGTGCCTTGTGACTCGGCTAAGGCAAGCATTATTAACAGTATTTTAGCATTATGTGACCGCCCGGAGTGAAAATGGCAAAAGTGAAAACGGCCTATGTGTGTAACGATTGCGGAGCCGATTTCCCTCGTTGGCAGGGGCAATGTGGAGAGTGTAAAGCCTGGAATACCATTAGCGAAGTACGCTTAAGTGCGGCGCCAGCGCGTAACGACCGTTTTACCGGCTACGCTGGCAACGCCACTGGTAAGGTGCAAACGCTTGAGAGTATCGATTTAGCCGAACTGCCGCGATTTTCTACCGGTTTTACTGAGTTTGATCGCGTGCTAGGGGGCGGTGTAGTGCCGGGCAGCGCTATTTTAATTGGCGGTAGCCCTGGCGCGGGTAAAAGTACCTTGTTGCTGCAAACCATGTGTGGCTTAGCGCAAACCATGGATACCTTGTACGTTACGGGTGAAGAATCTTTGCAGCAAATTGCCTTGCGTGCTCAGCGTTTAGGCCTGCCTAAAGACAAACTAAAACTGTTAGCCGAAACCAGTGTTGAGCAAATTGGCCAAGTTGCTTTGGAAGTTAAACCAAAGATGATGGTGATTGACTCTATCCAGGTGATGCACATGGCTGATATTCAGTCGGCACCCGGTGGTGTAAGCCAAGTTCGCGAAAGTGCCGCTTGGTTAACGCGCTTTGCCAAGCAGCACAATATTGCCATGTTTATGGTGGGGCACGTAACTAAAGACGGTTCGCTGGCAGGCCCTAAAGTATTAGAGCACTGTATTGATTGCTCGATTATGCTGGAAGGGGATGCCGACGGCCGTTTTCGCACCTTACGTGGCAACAAAAACCGCTTTGGCGCAATTAACGAGCTAGGCGTATTTGCCATGACAGAGCAAGGCATGCGTGAAGTGTCGAACCCATCGGCGATATTCTTATCGCGTGGCCAAGAAGCCGCTCCTGGCTCGGTGGTCATGGTGGTGTGGGAAGGCACACGCCCTTTGTTAGTAGAAATTCAAGCCTTGGTCGATTACAGCCAAATGGCCAATCCACGCCGAGTTGCAGTTGGTTTAGAACAAAACCGGTTAGCCATGTTGTTAGCGGTTATGCATCGCCATGCAGGCGTACAAATGTCTGATCAAGATGTATTCACCAATGTTGTAGGCGGAGTACGAGTCGCTGAAACGGGGGCTGATTTAGCGCTATTGGTTGCCATGGTATCGAGCTTTAGAAATCAAGTATTACCGCAAGATTTAGTGGTATTTGGTGAAGTAGGGTTATCGGGCGAGATTCGCCCGGTGAGTAATGGGCAAGAGCGTTTAAATGAAGCATCTAAACATGGCTTTAAACGAGCGATTGTGCCTTTAGGCAATCGGCCAAAACAGCCGATTGCAGGTTTAGAAGTGATAGCGGTAAGTAAACTCGCAGAGGCGCTAGAGGCGGTTTAGTCTTGTTGCTGCTTTTGATCAACCAAGTGCTCTAACTCACGATGCAGTAAATCGTCGTCACCTAAATTTAATTCGATTAGGCGCTTGAGGTGGCTGGCACTTTCAATGTCAATGTGAACACAGCGCAAACCAAGTTGCTGGTTACGCTCGTGTTTTACTTCAACATCCATAGTAATACTTAGCTCATCTATTGCTACATCACTTAAACTAAAGCTTAAGGTGAGTTGAGTAAGCGTGCTATCCCAGTCATTAGGCAAGGTGACTAATGCTCCTTGCAGCGATAAATCCAACAGTTGGCATGACCAAGATTGCTCCCCATGATTCAAGTAAGCGGGGCGATCAAATAGAACTCGCAAAAATTGGCGGCGCTCGTGCATACTGGGTTTCCTATTTCTCTTATAATCTAAGCTTAAGCCTAGCTTAATTACGGCAAAGTTGCAGCTAAGCCATCGCTATTTAACGTAAACTTAAGTTAACTGATTATTGAGCCCGCAAGACAACAATAAAGTGCTGCTTTTTAAGGGCTTATTGTGAAGCGCTGCTAACGAACAATAAACGTCGATAGCAGAGTATCGATTTGCCTAATTGGGCGCTCGCAATATGTGTCTAAATGAATGGAGTTGATAAAACGAGTGTTAATGAGATGAAGCCATGGATTAAAACAACATTGTTGCTAATGGCAGCAAGTTTTTTGATTGCGGCTAAACCCAACTTGGGAGGTTTTAAACCCGAACAAGTATGCCAAGCTGCAATCGCTAGTGTGCAAGGCGTTAAGCCTCATCTGGTTCGCCAGTACCGACGTGACGGTGACACTATGCAACTTCGTTTGAGCCAAGGTGGCAACACGCACAGCTTTTATTGTGAACTGCAAGCCGACAATGTGCTGTGGCGGCGATCTGCAGATAGTGTGTGGCAGCAAAGTCCCAGTGTAGGTTTCTCTTATAACTCTAGCGGTAAAAAGCTGGTGATTAAGCACTCTTTAGGTTCGGCTCAGCTAGCAGAGTTTAGCTTTCGTGGTGAAGATTTTTAAACCAACCTCCAATCTGCTCGCTGTAACACTAGGGCTAAAGTGAGTTAAATCTTACTTCTAGTGGTGAAACTGTATCGCATAATCTGCAATTTATGGTTCAAGATGTTGCTTATTTGGCTTTTAGTAGTTCATAAATCTTGATTGATTGGCTTGTTGCTTGTATTCTTTCGCGAAAATTTATTCACCTTTAGTGAATACAACTACTAGATTTACATATTCGAGTGATTTTGTATGCGTGAAGCGGAGACGGCACCTATGCCAACAGCTAGCTCAACTAGCCCCCAAAAAAATGTAGCAGCCTGGAAATTTGTTATACCTTCGCTGCTAGGTATCTTCCTATTTATGCTACCGCTGCCTTACGACGGTTCTTACACCATACCAGTGGCCATTTTAGCCAAAGCGTTAGTGGCGGTTTTGGGCGATAGCGCGCTATGGGTATTGGTGGGTTTGATTAGCGTTAGCGCAGTAATGTCGACCTATACTTTACTGGCTAAACCCGCTTTTCTAGGTAAAAACGCCTTGCTAACCTCTTTGTTTCAAGTGTCAAAGGCGTGGTACACAGTAAGAATGCTCGGTTGGCTATTGGTGTTAGTTTGTGCTTTTAAAATTGGCCCTGAAGCCCTGTGGTCTGGTGACACCGGCGGTCTAATTTTAGGTGACTTGCTACCAACGTTATTAAGCGTGTTTATTTTTGCTGGCTTATTGCTGCCACTATTACTTAACTTTGGTTTACTTGAATTTATTGGCACTTTGCTCACTAAAGTGATGCGTCCGGTATTTGGTTTGCCAGGGCGCAGCGCCGTTGATTCAATGGCATCTTGGTTGGGTGACGGTAGTGTGGGAATACTGTTGACCAATAAGCAGTATGAAGACAAACACTACACTCAACGTGAAGGAGTAGTGATTGCTACCACATTCTCTGCAGTGTCTATTACCTTTAGCTTGGTGGTATTGGCACAGGTAAACCTTGAGCATATGTTTGCCCCATTTTACCTAACGGTTTGTGTTGCGGGTCTTGCTGCCGCGGTGATTGTTCCACGCTTACCGCCTTTGTCTGGCTTTAAAGATCAGTTTATTGATGGCAGTAAACGCCAGCAAGATGATGAAATGATCCCTAGTGGCTACAACAGTTTTACTTGGGGTTGGCAGCAAGCTTTAACCCAAGCTGGTCGCGCTAGCCATCCGAAGCAACTGGTTAAACAAGGCATGCACAACGTACTAGATATGGTGCTTGGTGTGCTGCCAGTGATTATGGCGGTGGGTACAGTAGCTTTAGTTGTGGCTGAGTACACGCCTATCTTTAGCTATTTGGGTAAGCCCTTTATTCCTCTGTTAGAACTGCTGCAATTGCCGGAAGCTGCTCGTGCCTCTGAGACGCTAGTGGTGGGGTTTGCTGATATGTTCATCCCATCAATTCTAGCGGCCTCTATTGAAGCGGATATCACTCGCTTTGTTATCGCTGCTGTATCGGTCACTCAGTTAATTTACTTATCTGAAGTAGGTGCGCTTATTATGGGCAGCCAATTACCGGTTAAATTATGGCAGCTATTTGCTATTTTCTTAATTCGTACGCTGGTGACGTTACCCATTATCAGCTTAATGGCGCATTTGTTCTTTTAAACCCGTTTGCTCGCTAGGCTACTGGCGAGCAGTTTTTACCTAGCCTATTGGAGATTGTAATGACTTATCGTGCTGCGGTATTTGATATGGACGGTTTGTTACTCGACAGTGAGCGTCTTGCTTATGATACCTTTGCTGCAGCCTGTGGAGACCTAGGTTTAGAGTTTAAAGAGCAAGTTTACCTTGGCATTATTGGTTCTAATGCTGAGAAGATAAAACAGATCATCTGTGCTGGCTATGGTGAACATTTAGCTTACGATGAGTTGCGCGCTTGCTGGTTGGAAAAATACCATGCGGTTATTTTACATAAACCGGTACCGGTTAAAGCCGGCGCTGTTGCGCTACTTAAGTGGTTGCGCTCACAGTCGATCCCCTTGGCTGTAGCAACCTCATCGAATCGCCACGCTGCCGAAACTAAATTAGCAAACGCAGGCTTAATCGACTTCTTTGACAGCATATCTTCAGGCTGCGAAGTGACTTATAGCAAACCTCACCCTGAGATATTTTTAACGGCGGCCAATGCCTTAGATATTCAAGCCGAAGATTGTTTAGCCTTCGAAGATTCAGACAATGGTGTAAGAGCAGCCGTAGCAGCGGGTATGCGGGTTTATCAAATTCCAGACCTGATACCACCTAGCGAGCAGCTTAAACAGTTAGGTCATCAAATTCGACCTTCTTTGCATGAAGTATTAAGCGAATTACGTTAGCAGCGTTTTTTTGACGCCAAGCGCTGGCATTGTTTTTGCTGATTAGTGATTATTAGGATCAGTGATGAGCAACTTATGATAGAAATTCAAATTAGTAACAATGTGCAAGCAAGCTTGCCACGAGAGTTACCTTCCCTAGAAAATGCCTCCGTTCGCCATAGCTGGAGTGCTCATTCTTTTGCTGTTGGCTCGCATGAATGTTTAGCAGTGTTAGAGCGTACCAGCGGTTACGTGATGTTGTTTTTTGATTTACACCAAGATGATTACCAAAACTTCTCTCGTGTATGGCAGTTACGAGTATTAACTGAAGCCATCGCCGTTGCTGATTTACAAGACGAAGAAGTGGATGCCTTAAAACAAAATATGTTGGCTGACTTTCAGAATGTATTGGTAACCGATGGAGTAAATCATCCGGTAGCGCCGCAATTAGAAAAAGTTAAGGCTTTAGTACTGGCCATGGCCAAACGAGAAACCAAGGTGCCTAACCAACAAATGGAAGAGTTTCGTTGGGGAGTCATTTTAAACGATTACGCCCAGCGCCAAGCTGGCATTAGCCCATATCAAAAAATGCAGCAACAATGGCAAGCAATGGCGGCTTCGGCTCAGCTTAGCCAACTGACTGCTGCGCCAGCACTTAGCCCAGTATTACACTAGTTAAAAATTAGTCAAAATACTTGCGACGAGTCGTTATTTACTGCTTAATCAGTTCTTTAGCCGAATGATTGAGCAGTAAATTGGCCTTACCTTCCTCACCAAATTCTCAGCTCTATGTGGGTCTGCTAAGCTCGGTAGCCGCCTCCTGCATGTTTGCTTTTTTACCTTGGTATATCCATCAATTTCCCCTAGAGCCAAATAGCGGTAACTGGTTAGCAGCGCAACGTATTGTATGGAGTTGTTTATTGATGCTGATTGGCTTAGGCCTAATGAAGCAACTTCCTCTGATCGTAAGCCAATTGGTTAATGTTAAAGCTTGGCCACGATTGATGGCCGCCTCAATATTAGTGGGTTTGCAGTTCTGGCTATTTATTTGGGCCCCAGCCAACGGGCAAACATTGCCAGTTGCATTGGGCTACTTTTCTTTGCCATTGGTATTGGTGTTGGTAGGGCGATTTGTTTACCAAGAGCGACTCAGTCGCGTTCAGTGGGTGGCCGTATGTGTAGCAGGGTTGGGGGTTGCTTATGCTTACCTAATGGCTGATGGCTTATCATGGGTGGTGTTGCTGGTAGCATTTGGATACCCCTTATACTTTATGTTACGACGTAAGTATCCGCTGCCAAGCCATATCGCATTCACCGTAGACAACTTATTGTTGTTGCCACTGGCGATTGTGTATCTATTGCTCAATGACGGTGTAAGCGTTGAACAAAGCCAAATAGTCAGCTTTTATAATCACTCCCCTTGGCTCTATTATTTTGGTTTAGGTATTGCTGGCACGGTGCCTATGCTGTTGTTTTTGTTAGCATCTAACCACTTGCCGCTTAGCTTGTTTGGTTTAATGGGCTATTTAGAGCCAGTTTTGGTGTTTAGTGTAGGCTGGTTATTGGGAGAGCGTTTATCTGCCGAGCAATGGCCAACCTATATACTGATAGTGCTGGCCTTACTGTTATTGGCGATTGATGGCAGTAGAAGAGGATTTAAACGTAAAGCTAGCGTAAGTTTAAACTAACCGTAATAGGGCGGTGATCTCCGCCCATCGACTCCAATACCATTGCTCGAGTTACTTCAAAATGTTCCGAGGCCAATAGATGGTCGATTCTTGCGCCATGCCATGAGGTATATTTGGTGTAATTGACGCCGCTACCAGCAATATCAATCGCATTGTTTAAGTCCGCTAGATGGCGCTGATAGATATTTTCATAGGTGGTCATATTGAAATCACCAGCGGCAATAAAGTTAGCCTGTTGCTTGGCCCATGATGCCAACAATGAAGCTTGCATGTTACGGGCAAAGTGCAGATTGGCAAATTCTTCAGCAGCGACATTCCGGTGTATCAAGGCATTAATCGTAGGGCGTGGGGTATCCATGTGGATGTTGGCAAGTTGCAGTGTGGTATCGCCAATTTGAGTTTGGTAAAACACCGCAAATTTCCCCCAACCGCCAAAAGTCTCCCGTGACAAACTTCCCTGATGCTCAATTGGGGTTCTACTCACTGTACACAGGTGATCACAATGGCTAAACCAGCTGTCATCAAAGATTTGCCCAACACGTTCCGGTTTTGACTCCTGCATAAACACAACATCTGGTTGCAGCTTGGCCACCAAGGTTCGAATCTGTTCTGAACTGGCCCCATTCCCGTTGTTTAAGGACAACACGGTAAATTCGCCAGCGCTTTGATTAGGCAGTGCGAGCTGAACATCTTGAAACTGAACAAAAATTACCGCGCAAAGTGCCCAAGACAAATATTGCCACTTGGTCATTATGCTTAAGAACACGATTGGACTTAACAACACTAAAATCGCCCACCAGCGGGGTGAAAACAACATTAAGTAACTGAGCGAGATACCCCAAGTGGTATCGGGTAAATATTCCAAAATGAGGATCAGTGCTGCCAACAGTAAACTGAACAGAGAAATGATAACGGATGATGCTTTTAGCAATTTATTCATGGGCTTACAGAGACCGTCCTTAGTCGTTCGAGGTGCTGTAATTATTGTTGCACGAGGAAAGTCAAAATATAGCAAAAACACGTCGTTTAAGCGTAATAAAACTCGATTAGTATTATCAACCACTAAAACGTAAACAATATGTAACAGTTAGTGAAGAGCCTTTTTGCTGTTATTGGCATATTTGTTAAAAACCAGGTTGATTTAAAATGGTATCTAAGCAAGGATCTGTAGCGGAAATAGAGTTCGATATTAAGAACTTAAGCTTAAAAAAAACCAAGGTGGGTGTTTTGCTTCAACTGTTGTTGATTTTGTTTGGTGCGGTTGTGTTGTTTTTTAGTCGGCGTGATAACAACGAGCGCACATGGCTACGCTTGCCGACACTAAAAGATTACCAACAGCGCTACCCTGAAAAGGTGGAGAGCGAAGCCACTATTCGTTGTATTCATTGTAATAGCAACCAAACTTGGGAGTACGGCTTAGAAAGCTTAATGGATTACCGTCGAGAATGTGTTTGTTTAGAGTGTGGTCACCGGTTGTGGCGCACTGAACAAGAGAGCCTAGCCGTACAACAAACCAAGTGTGTTAGTGCTTCTTAAACCTGCCACCTAAACCGAGAGGTATATTCAACTCGGTTTACCGCTTTACTCATTTCTAAGTATGTTGAGAAATATAGGTGCGTTGATTAAAGCTTGCCGTTCAATTTGGCAGCAGATGTATTGGTAACGCTTACCTTGATACTTAATTCCTACACTGGTGTTATCACTGACTGGACCCAAGGCGGTTACGTAGTGAGGAATGTTGTCTAGTTGTATGTGTGCGATGTCTCGTCTTACCCTTAAGCCAATGTGTAATATTGATGGGTCATCAACTATGGTCGCAAAAATGTGTTCGTAAATGTAGTTGATAGCTTGCACTCTGCCGGTGTAAATCGAAAAAATATATAGATAGCCCGGCTCTTTTCTACTGGCCAACATGTCTGGTCTTAATTCTGTTTCGCTCATGTCTCCATTGAGTAGTTGATCAAAAATAACCGGCTTCACTTTAAGGGCATAACTGTGTCCGCCTAGTTGCCCAAGATAAAAGTAGTAACTGACTAAGCCGCCAGAAGTATTTTGTAAGGATTGGAGCCACTGGCTATCCCATTGTTCTAAACCAGCCGTTAAGTTGTCAATATAGTGGCTTAGATGATTACAACTACGGTCAGCTAATTCATCAGGCGGGCAAATTCGTTGATAGTTTGCTTGGTTCTTAGGAAGGTAGGGGTGAGCGCCCATATAGTGTTTAAATCTGGTTCGCGCCTCTAGCAGTTTGTTCATAGCGTCCATGCTAGGCAGATTCTTTGAACTAAAGTGTTTGCCAGTGAATATTTGGTAGGCTTGATCCCCAAAGTAGCTAATTATTTCCACCTGCCGATTTAAGCTGGGTTCTACCTTTCCCCTTTCCCAGCGGCTTATAGCCAAAGAGTCTAAATCGTTAAATTCGGGGCTAAAAACCGAAAGCTCTTGGCAAAGTTGTTCTTGTGTCAAATCTATTTGTTTACGTTTTTGCTGGATATAGTCTGCGATATTTTTGTAGTTTGACATTAATACTCAGTAAACAATTGTAACTGTTAGCTTATTTTAGCAGAAGTTTATCTACCATTAAGCAACTTAAGGTTGGTTGAACTAGGCATGAACTAGAGAAAACTTTTTTTTGTATGCCCTGACCAAAGCCAATCTCTATTGCTAGATTAGCGCTCGACTATTTTAAACATTAGAGACAGACATAAATGAATAAACTCGGTACCTCTATTAGTGTTGTTTTTTTTACTAGCACTTTGCTAGCGGGTTGCGCTTCAACGGATGGAGAGCCCGATCCTAACCAAGGAATGAAAACAGGTGCAATAGGCGGAGCCGTAGTCGGTTTGGTCATGGGCGCAGTCACTGGTGACGCTGAGTTGGCGGTTAAAGGTGCGGTAGTAGGGGCAGCTGCCGGTGGGGCTGGTGGAGCAATGCGTGACTACGAAAATCAACAAGAAAACCGCAGAACGGATACTACAGCAGATGCTATTTCTCAACCTAATACGATCGTTGTGAACGGTGATAATAAGGGCAACTCGCAAGATGCTCATCTAAGCCAGTTGTTAGGCCAATGGCAGGTGAGCATTTGGGCGGTAGAGGCAGATGGTAGTGTTACAGAAGCTGACGGTACAGCAAGTGGCAAGATGCTACAAAGCGATGCTGCTACTATTGACTTAGATGATCTGCGAATAAACGGTGAAGTTGTGGACTTACAAGCCAGTACCACCATTAGTTATAGTCAGCAATTAGGTCATCAGCTAACTGTTGATGCATCCATTCTAAACAGTGAAGTGGCGTATGCCGGCGAGTATCAAGCTGAAATGAATCGTTTTAATTACTATCCATTAAACATTAGCGAAACAAAGCATATGCGTATGGAGCTGAGAGTAGTCAGCCCTCAACTTTGGCTAGTTGAAACTTTTAGCAAGCAGGGTAGCGAAGAGAAAATGATTCAGTCTTACCGCTTTAGTCGAGCAGGATAATTGCTATAAGGCCTACTGAAAACAGTAGGCCTTTCTTGTTTAATCCGTTGCTTCAGCAGAGGTAAACTGACTCGGCCAGGTTTGATTACGGCCAGCTTGTTTAGCTTGATACAAGGCCATATCTGCACGTTGAATCCAGTCGTCGATGCTTTCACCATCTTTTATCACCGAAATTCCGGCACTAAAACTAACGCTTAATTGCTCTGGCGCCTTTATCTTGGCGATGGTACTCACCAGCTTCTCGCTGGTTTTGTAAGCCATGTCAAAGTCAGCATCGTGAAAAAGAATTAAAAACTCTTCCCCGCCATAACGAAATACTCGGTCGTTGACTCGAGTATTCTGCTGCAGAAAATGAGCAAACCACACCAGTACTTGATCCCCTACATTGTGCCCTAGTTGATCATTCACTTGTTTAAAGTGGTCTAAATCTAATAAAACAATCGCTGCTTTAATGCCGCTGCGCTTATCTTGCTGTTTTGCCTTTAATAGTTCATCGAATAGGGCTCTGCGGTTGTAACAGCGAGTGAGCGAATCTTTAAAGGCGAGATCTTTTAGCTCGTTATGTTGTTTAACCAACACCCTTGCTAAGCCCCAAGCGAATATGTGGGTAGCAACAATCCCGATGCCAAAACGTATACCTTGATGAATACCCAGATGGTTAACCCCAAGTACAACCGCCACAATACTCACTGCTAACACTAGGCGCTCTGCCACTTTTAACGGTAGATGGATAAAACAAGCAAGAATTAACGGCGGGACGAAGAATTCACCATGCATATCGTGGCGGGTTAGTGCTAATAACACTGGCGGAATTGCTAGCAGCAAAAACCACACATCGGCTATTTTGTAACTCTGTGAGTCTGGTTGAGTGAATAATAAAAACAATGAAACCAAAATGGCAAATGTGCAGGGAAGAACCACTAAGCCATACCAAAAAACGCCACCAAAAAGGTGAACGTAAGAGAAATAAATACAAGGAATTAAACCGGCCAAGTGCATAACAAGGCTCATTTTTCTTTCTGTAAATTCTGCTGGAGACCAGTCAGACACCATAGTGCGAAACCTTTGCCAAACTGCAAATTGATGAGAAGGGAACAACTTAACTTATGTTATTAAAAGTAAACTCTTTTTGTGCGTTTCGTCAAATAATTAGTGAGGATTATTGCGGTTTAGCGCGCAGGGTTCTGGTGCCTTTTAGTTGGCCAAAGGCTTGCTCTAGAATGAGAGAAATAAACGCTTGTAAGGGAGTGCTGGTTCGCAGGTTAGTGGAGTAAGCAGCGTACATAGGTCGCCATAATGCTTGTTTAAACGATCGTAGGCTAATGAATTGCTGGGCCGCATAATGCTCCACAGCCCAATAAGGCATGGCAGCCACCCCCATTCCTGCTGCTACCATTTGTAACAGCATGGCGGGGTTGTCGGCATGTTTCCATTGCCTAGGTTCAATGTTGGCGGGCGCGAGTATGTGTTGGTGCAGGTCTAATCGTTGCAGCGCCACTGGGTAACTAATAACCGTTTCACCGGCTAAGTCTGCAGCTTGAATGCTTTGGCGCTGACTTAAACGATGCTGCGGAGGGCAAATTAATACCATTTCATATTCAAATAATGCCTGATAATGAATCTGTTGATCTACTTTCACATTGGAGGTGAGGAGTAAATCTGCTTCACCACTTTGCAACAGCGGTAACCCGTTGTAGTCCTTATCTTGGCAGAAGCTACTGCTAACCTGCGGCCAGGTGTGTTGAAATTGCTGCAAGCTAGGTAGTAACCACTGAAAGCAAGCGTGACAATCTACACTAATGTTCAATCGACTCTGTTGCTGATGAGAGTGTAAGAGTGTTTGCTCCGCTTTTTCTATTAGCGGCAATACTTGTGTGGCAAGGGATAACAATTGGCAGCCTTGCTCGGTAAGAGCCAAAGGTTGCTGTTTTCTTACGACTAAGCTGGCTCCAATGCGCTGCTCAATATCTTTTAACTGATGAGATAATGCAGAATCAGTAATAAACAGCTTAGCGGCCGCTGCTTTTAGTGAAGAACTATTGGCGATAGCTTTAATACTGCGTAAGTGTTTTAACTCTAACATATGTGCCTTGCCCTCCATTTCTTAACACTAAGTTGCCAGCTTAAGCATGGCTACTCAGCTTGTATAGCGTGAGGCTTAGTTACTTAGGCAATCATGAATAATATTCAATTTTGCAAATAAGTTGTTCGCTTTCAAGCCTTGCTAATTTGGGTGTGAGATTGATGGTGTTGAATAAACTTCAATTTCACTTGATAGCTTTTCAATTGTATTGCTTGGTTCGACTAGTCACTATGGATTTATATACATCTAGACGGCTAAAAGGATTATTGAAATGAGCATTACACACGTATTGGGTTATCCGCGAATTGGTAAGCAGCGAGAGCTAAAGTTTGCCTTAGAACGTTACTGGCGCGGCGAGTCATCGCAGCAGCAATTACTTGAAGTAGGCAAAACAATTCGCCAACAAAATTGGCAAGCCCAGCAAGACAGTGGTCAGGCTTGGGTAACGGTAGGTGACTTTGCTTGGTACGACCAAGTGTTGAATACTTCACTGCTATTAGGCAATGTGCCGAAGCGTCACCAGTCAGACGAAATTACCTTAGACAGCACATTCGCAGTGGCTCGTGGCCAGCAAGGTTGTGGTTGTAACCATGCTGCGTCTGACATGAGTAAATGGTTTAACACTAACTACCACTACATTGTTCCTGAGTTTTCTGAAAAGACTGAATTTAGCTTACAGTGGCAACAATTGTTTGATGAAATTAAAGAAGCGCTAGCCTTAGGGCACGAAGTTAAACCCGTTATTCTCGGCCCTGTATCGTATTTATACCTAGGTAAAAATGATGATGCCGCAGAAGATGGTTTTCAACGTATCTCTTTGCTTCCACAATTGCTTACCGTTTATCGCGAAATTTTCCAAAAAATCGCGGATTTAGGCATTGAGTGGGTGCAAGTTGACGAACCAGTGCTTGGTTTGGAGCTAGAGCCGCAGTGGCAAGCAGCCTTGCTAGACGCCTACAGCACGCGCATAAGCTCTAGTAAGTTACTTCTTACCAGCTACTTTGCCGATGTGCTTTATAACGCTGAAGTGATTAAACAGTTGGCCGTAGACGGTTTACACCTAGATTTAAGTGCTGCACCAGAGCAATTGGAGCAAGTGCTTACTTGGCTGCCAGAGCATTGGGTGCTGTCGGCTGGCGTAGTTAATGGTCGCAATGTATGGCGCGCTAACTTACCGCAGCTTATCGAGCAATATAGTTCACTGAAAGTGCGCTTAGGTGAACGTTTGTGGTTTGCTTCATCATGTTCGTTACTGCATAGCCCGCTTGATTTAGAAAGTGAAACAGATTTAGGCGATGCAAAATTCCGCTTAGCCTTTGCAGAGCAAAAACTAACAGAGCTACAAATATTGGATGAAGCCTTAAATGGTGACGCTGATGCCTTACGTTTATCGCGCCAATACAGTGCTGCTTTACAATCGCTTAGTAATCAGAAAAATACAGAACTACAGCAGCGTATAGAACAGCTGGCGCCGGCACAGCGCGAGCGTAAGTTAGCGTTTACTCAGCGCCAAGCTATTCAGCAACAAAGCTTACAATTGCCACCACTGCCAACTACTACGATTGGGTCGTTTCCGCAAACCAATGAAATTCGCCGTCAACGTCGTGAATACAAAGCTGGTGAGTTAAGCCAAGTGGATTACGATGCCGCGTTAGCGAAACACATTGCCGATGCTATTGAGCGCCAAGAAAAGTTAGGCCTAGATGTATTAGTGCATGGCGAAGCTGAGCGAAATGACATGGTGGAATACTTTGCCGAGTTATTAGATGGCTTTATCGCTAGCCGTTTTGGCTGGGTGCAAAGCTACGGTTCACGCTGCGTGAAACCAGCAATCATTGTCGATGATATCGAGCGCTCTAAACCATTAACGCTTGAGTGGACTAACTACGCACAATCACTCACCAACAAGCCAGTAAAAGGCATGCTTACAGGACCGGTAACCATTCTTACTTGGAGCTTTGCTCGTGAAGACATTAGCCGAGCAGAAATTGCCGAACAAATAGCTTTGGCTTTGAATGATGAAGTGGCTGAGCTGCAACAAGCAGGTATTCAGGTTATTCAAATTGATGAGCCCGCTATTCGCGAAGGTATGCCGCTTAAGCGCAGCGAATGGCAGCACTATCTAGATTGGGCGGTATCAGCCTTTAAATTGTCTGCAGCTAGTGCTCAACCTGAAACCCAGATCCATACGCATATGTGTTACAGCGAGTTTAACGACATTATGCCCTCCGTTGCAGCGCTAGATGCCGATGTATTAACCATTGAAACTTCACGTTCGGCAATGAGTTTGCTACAGGCTTTTGAGCACTTTGAGTACCCCAATGAAATTGGTCCAGGCGTTTACGATATTCACTCGCCAAATATTCCAAGCATTGCAGATATAAAAGGCTTAATCGATAAAGCTGCCGAGTGGATCCCTCATCAGCGTTTATGGGTAAATCCAGATTGTGGCCTTAAAACCCGTAACTGGGAAGAAACCGAAGCGGCCCTTAAAAACATGGTGTTAGCGACTAAAGAGTTACGCGCTAGCTTAGTATAATTTTAGCGTTGCAGAGCAATAGCCCCTTTAAATAAGGGGCTATTCTGCCCATGACTCAACACCAGTTTGCGCCTACACTAGAAGCTATCCAATCGTGTTGCGAGTTTCTATGCCAAAGGCCAAGTTTGTTTCCGGTGATATTTTTCGCCACATAGTGGTGATGTCTTCAACCAATGCTATTGGTTTAACTGCTCTTTTTCTCGTTGATTTGGCCGATCTATTTTTCATCAGTTTACTGGGTGAAGCAGAGCTGGCCGCTGCGGTAGGTTACGCTGGAACTATCGCATTTTTTACTACCTCTATTTCCATTGGTTTATCCATTGCTATGACCGCGCTGGTCTCTAAGGCCATTGGCCAGCAAGACAAAGCTAGAGCTAGGCAACTGGTCACCAATATTCTGTTTACTGGCTTTATCATTAGCGCATCCTTTGCCGCTTTAGTGTGGTATTTCGCCCCTGAATTATTAAGCCTTATTGGTGCTAAAGCGCGCACTCATGAGCTGGCGGTAACTTATATTCGTATTTTGCTGCCTTCATTGCCGATACTGGGTTTAGCCATGAGTGCAGGCGCTGCGTTGCGTTCGGTGGGCGATGCCAAGCGAGCCATGTGGTCTACTTTGGCTGGTGGCGGCGTGAATGCCGTTCTTGACCCAATTTTTATTTTTGCCCTTGGTTTAGGTTTGCCAGGAGCGGCTATTGCGTCTGTTATCGCTCGTTTTGTGGTGGCTGGTGTCGCACTATACGGCGTGGTGTACGAGCATAATCTGTTTGCTCGATTCAGTATGCAAAGGTTGTTGGAAGATTTACGCGGTATTTTAAAAGTAGCCGGCCCCGCGATGATGACTAATGTAGCAACGCCGCTCGGAAATGCTTATGTTACAGCCGCAATTGCGGCTTTTGGCGATGCTTACGTCGCTGGTTGGGCAGTGGTTGGGCGGATCATGCCGGTGGCCTTTGGGATGATTTTCTCCTTATCTGGTGCTATTGGCCCGATAGTCGGACAAAACTTTGGTGCCCATTATTACGATCGCGTTCGTGAAGCACTGAGCAAGGCTTTGTGGTTTAACGGTGGCTTTGTGGCCGTGGTATCTCTGCTTATGTTGTTGGGCCAAAACCACATCATTAGGGTGTTTGGAGTGGGTGGGGAAGCCGCCACGGTGATCGCCTTTTTTTGTACGTGGATTAGCTTTAGTTTTGTATTTAACGGCGCCATGTTTGTGGCCAACGCCGCCTTTAATAATCTAGGTTATCCCAGCACATCTACCATGCTTAATTTTGGTAAAGCAACTTTAGGCACCATGCCGTTTGTATATTTAGGTGGGGAGTGGTTTGGCCCATTAGGTGTGCTGGCTGGGCAAGCCTTAGGCACCGTTGTGTTTGGCTTGTTGGCCTTAAGAATGGCGTTTTATGTGGTAGGTAAAGTGACCGATAAACATCAATCTCACCTTACAGAGCAAGAGCAAGCAATGGAGCCAAGTGTGCCACTTACCCCATTTTGCTCCAGCCGCGCCTACATGTGCGCCGAAGCGGAAGTGGACAATTTAAGCAACGGCGAAGCTGAACCTGCGCAAGCCAAGTCTTAAGCTGCCGAGGCGGGTCGCCCATCAAAGCGATCGCCCAATAGGTTTAGCAATTCAGCATGGCCTTCAATAACCGCCACAATGATTTTCCCTTGCTTGTATTTAGCGCTGATCATTACCCGGCCTTGCTGGGTTTTTACTTGATCTTTAAGCACCAGTGATTGTAGCTGATAGGGCTTATCTTCAGGGTAAAATAGCAGGGTAACTTCACTTAAGCTGACTGATGGAGTGTTCATCTTTATGCCCTTTAATATGTTACTCATACAAATAACGGTAGCAGGCTACTGATAGATCACTGCATTTTGTTGTCAGGCTTAATATGTAGCCTGTAAACAATCGTTGACTTCTAAAGCTAGCTCGCTAATCTGGCTGAAAAAAGGGGAAACGAATGACGTCTCAAACCTCAGCAAGCATGCTGTTATTCGATTTAGACGATACTTTGGTTGATGATGCCATCGCCACTGAAACCGCGGCTAAAGCGCTGTGTACACACTACCAACCAGAGCTCGAAGCTGAAGCAATGAGCCATTGGCGTCGCGCGCTTAAACAGCATTATCCCGCTTTTTTGCAGGGCCAGTTAAGTGCTGCAGAAATGCGCCAAGCGCGCGCCCGCGAAGCCTTACAAAAACCTGAATTAAGCGATAAGCAAGCTGAAGACGCTTTTGAGTATTTTATGCAGCAATATATAGCTGCCACTCAGCTTTACCCCGATACTTTAGTTTGTTTAGACAAATTGCGTCAGCAAGGGTGGCGATTAGCATTGGTCTCGAACGGCCCAGAAGATATGCAGCAGCGTAAGGTTAAAGCGGCTGGTCTTACTCACTATTTTGAGTTTGTATTAACTGCCGAAGCGGCCGGTTCAGCTAAACCAGATCCCGCCATTTTTGATAAAGCCCTCGCTATGGCCAAGCTTTCTGCCAAAGATTGCTGTTATGTGGGGGATAACTTTAAAAATGACGCTCAAGGGGCTGAAGCAGCGGGCCTTACTAGTGTATGGTTACAGCGCCAGGTCGCTGGTGAAGTAGTTGCTCAACCTTTTGATAATGTGACTTGGCAAATTTCGGGTCTTTCTCAATTACTGGAATGTGTTCGCTTGGCGTAGCGCTGGCGTAAATAGGTTTAAGAGGTGGTTTTGTATTTAACGCAAGGGAAATGGTTAAAGGAGTACCATGGCAGTTAGTGGTTTGTGGGATTGGTTAGCCGATAGTGTTCATTTCTACCGTCGGCACTTTATGGCTATTGCCTTAATGGTGTTGCCTTTTGCAATCCCCTTCGCGGCAATTCAAAGTATGTATGTACAGAACTTACCCGAAGAATCGGCGGTTAATTATTGGATGTTTGTTGGCTTGGGTTTGTTAATGCAGCCAATCTACCAAGGCGCAATCATTCTTTATATGCGCAGCCACATTAAGCAACAGCCGTGGTCGATTAGTCGTTGCTTTGAAGCAGCTTTGAGCATCTGGCCCAGTTTATTTTTAGTGATTGCCATGACTTTTAGCTTAGTGATGTTAGGGCTAAGTTTTTTTGTTTTGCCGGGCATTGTTATCGCCAGCCGTTTAATTGTGGCCGATTTGCACTGCGTATTACATAGAACTACACCGCTACAAGCGATTAGCGCCAGTTGGAAACAAACCGAAGAATATAAGTGGCCACTATTAGCTGGTGTGATTATTGTGGCTGGGGTCACTATGATTCCTGTATGGGGCGTTCATCGTTGGTTGTTGGCGCAGCAAGCCAGTGAACTACTGGTGTTTAGTAACCGAGTGCTAGGACAAATACTTGAAGCATTCTTTCTAGTATTTGCTTATCGGGCTTATAGTGCGATGAACAGTGAGAGTGAGGCCAGCTAACATCAGCATTCAGCCTTTAACACTAGCGACTTACCCAGATCCTGTGCTTAAACAAGTGGCTGGCGCTGTGCACTTTCCCTTAAGTGAGCAAGAACTGGCATGGATAGAACGTTTACGTTTTACCATGTTAGAAGCTCAAGGTGTAGGTATAGCCGCGCCGCAAGCAGGAAAGTCGTGGCAGTTAATGATAGTGGCTAGTAAGGCAAATCAGCGTTATCCGGATGCCCCAAACCTGCCGGCCTTTGAAATTTGTAACCCTAAGATTGTCGCGTATAGCGAACAGCAAGAGCTTGGCTGGGAGGGGTGCTTAAGTGTGCCAGGTAAGCGAGCGAAGATTGCTCGGGCTAGCGAAATTATGCTGCGTTATCAAAACGTGCAAGGTGAGTATTTAGAAGCGCTATAGTGGTTTTGTTGCTAGGATCATTCAACACGAGTATGACCACTTACAAGGTATTTGTATTGTTGAACGGGTACCTGATGCGGCGTGCCTTATCTCTGAACAAGACTACCAGCAACAGTTTATGCCGCAGTAAATTGCTGGTTTGCTTGTAAGGTATAACCTGCAAGTGCCAAGCGCTGTACTAATTGGTTTTGGTTGAGCTCGTAAAAATGGCATAACTCCTCAAAGCTCGAAAAGTCATTTCTCACCTGCATGTTAATAATGCTCAGTAAGATATTAATATCCATTGTTTGTACACGGTTTTGGTCTAACATTTATCCGCTCCTTAATGTTGAGGAGTAGGGCCTAACCCCCATTTTACCCAAGCTTTTTCATGGAAGAAGTAGGCCACGCTGTTCACTGCTGGCTCTACAATAGCCACTAAACCACCAATCATAATATCGCCAGTTAATAACCAAGTGACCAAAAAAGCGATGCTAAAGTGCATGCTGGCAAAAGTCATTGTTTTAATCATTTGTCTGTCCTCTCTTTAATCTACATCTAAATGATAATCATTATCATTTGGTGGTTCAAGTAGTTTTTGATGTTTTTTTAATCTTTGTTGAAACGCTACTTTGGTGAAGTGTAAAGCCAGGCTAAAAAATCATGAGTTGATGTATACTTAAGGCATTGTAAGTAGCGTAAGATGTCGCGCTAACTTGATCAGGGAAGAGCTATGTTTCGACGTTTTAGTGTTTTTTGGCTCCTGCTGTTAATTGCAGGCTGTTCTACCATTATTGTTAATCAATTCGACCAGCGCTTTGGCGAAGCCTCTGTGCAACCCCGCGTGTTTTCTGAAAATTATCCTCCAGCCGCTGAGTTTTTGAGTGAGGTTAAACCGATCCTCGATCAACGCTGCGTTATGTGCCATGCCTGTTACGACGCGCCCTGCCAGTTAAAACTAACCTCAGCTGCTGGCATCGACCGGGGTGTTACTACTGCTCGCGTTTATCATGGAAGCCGGGTTACTGCTGCGCCAACAACACGTTTATATACCGATGCTAAATCTACTCAAATGTGGCGTCAAAAAGGGTTTAATCCGGTATTAAATGAACGGGTTCAAACTGAAGAGGCAAACCTTGAAGCGGGCGTAATGTATCAAGCGTTAAAACAAAAGCGCAACTACGTAGATCCCGGTGACGAGATCCTCGACCCCGAAGCGTTTGACTTCGCATTGGATAGAGCCCAGCAATGTGTAGGCATTGAAGGTTACGCTAAGGTGCAAGCATCTCACCCTGAGTGGGGCATGCCTTACGGCTTGCCCGAGATAAGCGATGAGGAGTTCGATACACTCACCGCTTGGTTAGCTAGTGGTGCTCCAATGGCTGATGATTTAAGCGCCCATAACAAACTAATGGATAAGGTTGAACAATGGGAAGCCTTGTTAAATGGCGATTCAAAAAAACAACGCCTGATGGCTCGTTATATTTACGAGCATTTGTTTATTACCCACCTTTATTTTGCTGAAGATCCAAATACTCGCCCGGCCTTTTTTAAGCTAGTTCGCTCGCGTACCGCGCCGGGCAATCCTATTGATCAAATTGCTACTCGCAGACCTTATGATGATCCAAAAGTTGAGCGAGTTTATTACCGCCTTGCGCCAGAACGTGAAAGCATAGTGGTAAAAACACATATTCCTTACCGTTTAGATCAGGCTCGCGCCGAGCGTTGGAAAAACTGGTTTTTGGGTGATGATACCGTGGTGAATGAGCTGCCAGGTTATGAACCTAAAGTGGCTGGCAATCCATTTGTGGCCTTTCAGGATCTCACCGTTAATGGCCGTTACCGCTTTATGTTAGACGATGCGGAAACCTTCATTATGGGCTTTATGAAAGGCCCAGTATGTAGAGGGCAAGTCGCGCTCAATGTGATTCAAGATCACTTTTGGGTGTACTTTGCTAATCCAGATAATCGCTATGAACAGCAACAAGCAAAGTTTTTGGTAGAGCAGAGTGAACACTTGCGCATGCCTTCTGTAGAGCAAAGTAATGTACTGCCAATTAGTACTTGGATTAGCTATTCCAAACGTCACCGTAAATACATTGAGGCCAGTATTGAGGAAGCGCAAAACTGGTTAAATAAAGACGATAGCCTATTGAACTTAGATTTACTTTGGGATGGTGATGGTGACAACCCCAACGCGGCATTAACTATATTTCGTCATTTTGACAGTGCCAGCGTACTTAAAGGCACTGTGGGTAAACAACCTAAAACAGCATGGGTAATTGATTATTCCTTGTTTGAGCGTATTCATTATTTATTGGTGGCTGGCTTTGACCCTTATGGCAATTTAGGTCATCAGTTAGTTACGCGCTTGTATATGGACTTTTTACGTATGGAAGGCGAGGGTAGCTTTACTTCCTTGTTACCCGCCGAAGTGCGTTACGACGAACTACGCAGCTGGTATGTGGGAGCCGATAAACAAATTGTTGATTTTGTAGAGTCTCGTCCACAAGAAGCATTTTTTAAAAGCGCAGTTGAATACCAAGATGACTTACCCTATAAACAGCAACTGTTTGATATGCTGGATGAAAAGCTAGCGTCGGCATTACCTAAGAAACATGATATTACCTTCCCTAAGTTTTCTCGTGAAATCAGCGACTTTGCGCTTCAGATAGATGCTTGGAAAGGAGGGGCGGTTAAACTGTTACCGCAGGTGGTGTTTATTCAAGTGGATGAACCAAGTAAAACTGAACCCGAGTATTTCACCTTATTGCGACATAATGCGCATACCAACATCTCTAGTTTATTTTTAGAAGACGATAATCGTATCCCAGACCAAGATCATGTTTCTTTGTTACCCGGTTTAGTGGGGGCTTATCCTGGCGCATTTTGGCAGGTACAGAAATCTGAACTTAAACGCTTGCAGCAGCAACTTGTGCATGTGAATGACGAAGCTTCATATCAAGCCTTTATGAAGCGCTATGGTATTCGCAGAACAAGCCAAGAGTTCTGGCCATTTAGCGACCGTTTGCATCAAGCATACCTGCAAGCGGAGCCGCTTGAGTCTGGAATATTGGATTACAGCCGTTTAGAAAATCGCTAAGCCAGACGTGCGATAGAAACAGAAAAAGCCCAAGCAAGTTTGCTTGGGCTTTTTTGTATTAGAGAGTGACTAACTAGTTTTAAAGCGTGAGACCATTTCCTGTAGGCTACCGGCCAGGGAGTTTAAGGTGGTCGCGCTATCTTCAAGCTCTTGTGATACTTGATTAGCTTGACTAGAGCCGTCGTGAATATCAGTGATGTTACGATTAATTTCCTCGGCGACTAAATGCTGCTCTTCTGCCGAAGCTGCAATCTGGGTAGCCATATCCCGTATAGTGAGTACCGACTGCAAAATAGCCTCAAATACCGTACTGGTTTGATTAGTGGCCGTAACTGAAGTTGATGAATGCTCAATGCTGCTCGACAGCTTAGAGGCAACATTAGCGGTTTGTTGGCGTAGGTTACTTAGTAGTTTATCGATTTCTTCGGTGGACTCAGCGGTACGTCCAGCTAAAGTACGAACTTCATCGGCGACTACAGCAAAGCCACGGCCTTGTTCACCAGCACGCGCCGCTTCAATAGCTGCGTTGAGCGCCAGTAAGTTGGTTTGTTCAGCTATCCCGCGAATGGTATCCAGAATGACCGTAATATTGGCCGATTCTTGTGACAGTTCATCCATAGCCTGATTTGATTCGTTTAAGGTTGTTTCGAGCTGCCCAACGGCCAATACCGTATCTTGAATCAACTGATGACCTTCTTCCACTTGCTGTTGGCTATCATCGGCGCTGGTGGCTGCTTGGCTGCAGTTTGAGGCCACTTCGTTAGAGGTGGCCACCATTTCATGAAAAGCGGTGGATACTTGCTCTACGGCGGCTAATTGTCCTTCGGCAATTTGTTTCATGGTGCTAGACAGTTCGCTGGCATGAGCCGCTGAATTATCTACTTGCTCACTATTGCCTTTGATACTAGCCACTAAGGCGTTTATTGACTCAACAAAGCGGTTAAAGGCATCGGCCATCTGTCCCGATTCATCATTGGAGTGGATATTAAGGCGCTGGGTTAAGTCGCCTTCACCTGAGGCTATACCCTCTAGGCCTTCGGTAATGGTTATCATTGGTTTGGTAATGACATTCATCAAGGTGAACCCAATCGCAATAAAGACCAGCACCATCAAAATAGCCACGCCCATAATTAAGGTAATTAAGGAGTTGGCTTGTTGGTAAACCTCGCTGGCGGGCATAAAGCCAATAAAGCGCCAATTGAGGTCGGGAGATAAATACACGTTGGCTAACCAAGTTTCACCATCTTTTTCAATAGTGTGCAAACCGGGAGGCGAGTCTTTAATGGCTTGGTAGCTGGTTACATCGTTAATGTCTTGGAATAGATTATCTTCGCTGGAGGGGTCGGCCAATATGGTATTGGAGTCCTCAATCATGATGATGTAGCCCTGTTCGCCAAATTTAATCTTCTTAATCAAGTCGGTGAGTTTGTTTAGCGTCACGTCTACACCAATGGTACCAAAGGCGCCATTTTTCCCTTCAAAACGAACCATGTAATCAACTAAAGGTGTTTTGCTGACTAGGTCTTGATAAGCAGGAATACGAACCGGCGTAGTAGAGTTGATGGAAAGCGGATACCAAGGGCGCACACGAGGATCATAGTCAGCAGAGTTTTTGCCGAGTGGCCATTGGATATAGCCACCGTGGTCCATGGCTAAATATACGTAGGCTAAGTCTGGGCGAGCTTCACCAAACTCGCGCATGAAATGAAACGCTGTTTGTTCAACGCCACCGCTTTTATCGGGGGTCATAGGTTTACTTGCTTTGCCCATATAGGTGGTAACAGAATGATCTAACTGACGGATGGTATAGGAGTTGGCAAGAAACTTAGCATCTTCGGCCAAGCCATTGAGGTAGATTGAAAAAGTGGTGTCGATATGCCCTAGTTCCGCGGTACTTCGTTGTTCAAAACTGAGTTCGGCATTACTTCTAACGTTCCATACAGTAATGATTGAGATGACTAAAACCGGAAAAACTACACCAGCGAGTAACAGCAACAAAAACTTTGTTCTTATTTTCATTTGTTAATCCATTAATCGAGTTTGTATAGATAAATATAGTTAAATTAAACGGCATTACTAAATGAGGATTGTGCTTTGTTTAAATGGCAAGGGAGTTTTAGAAGACTAAGCATTGGCTTAAGCTGCAGGTAATACCCAGAATAATGTTAAGGGAATAAAAAACAGGCTGGCGATGTTTCCTAACATCACAATAGAGGCCACGCGTTGTGGCTCTACCTGATATTGCTCAGCAACAATAAAGTTGAGTACTGCTGGTGGCAGCGCAGAAAACAAAATCAAACAAGACTGCTGTAGCGGTGTTAGCGGTAATATCATTATGGCAATACCCGCACATATCAAGCCACTAAGCGGGCAAGCTACAGCGCCTAATAAGCCAATTTTCCAGTCTTTTAAATCCACGTCAATCAATCTCACACCTAGGGTAAACAACATAAGTGGTACTGATATTTGACCGAGCAGATCGATTGGAGTAGCAATGATGGCGGGTAAAGATAATTCTAAACCGCCCCAAATGAGGCCTGCTATAGCAGCAATAATCACCGGAATTTTTAGGGTAGAAAGCAGCTTGGCTTGGGAGTCGATAAAATACAGCCCCACCGAGAAGTGCAATACCATTTCTACCACAAACAGGATCACTGCAATGGGCATGGCGGCTTCACCAAAGGCCAAAATAATCAGCGGTAGTCCAAGGTTACCGGCATTGTTGAACATCATTGGTGGTAGAAAGGTGCGCGCTTTAAGTTTAAAAATTTTGATTAGCGGCCATAAAATAAGCCCTGAACCTAATACCACCCAAATGGATGCCAGCAGTAATTCACTGTAATCGCTTAGTTCAAGTTGAGTGTTCGCCAATACCGAAAAGATTAATGCAGGGCAGAATATTTCCATATTCATGCGATTTGCAGCACTAATGTCGGGGCGATGTTTACGCCCGTAAAGCAGTCCTAGCATCACAATAATTACAAGTGGAGCAACAATACTTAATATTTGCCAAGCCACGGCGTTTACCCCGAATAAAAAAACTAGCTTAGCAGAAACGCATTGATAAGCTCATTAGCAAATAGTGGCAGAGGGCGATTTTAGCTTGCTTCTCCGCCTCGGCAGCGACTAAGCTCAAAACAGTTTATTTGCCGAAGAGCGAGTTATGCAAAGTCGATTAACAGTGCTTACCTTATTTAGCCTAATGTGTTTAGCTGGCAATACTCAGCTAGCAGCTGAAGATGAGTTTGATATGGACATGGAGATGGAAATGGATTTCCCCGAGCCGGACTTTCCTGAACCTGAACCATTGCCAGCCCCCGAACCAGATTTACCTGTGGCGGAGGTATTGCCCGAAATAGATGACCCTGAAGTCGAACTTCCGATTGCTCCGCCGCCTGAAGAGGTGATTCCACCTGAAGAAATATTGCCGCCGATCATTGTGCTACCGCCACCTATTTATTGGCTAGACGACCCGTGGGACTATTGGTATCCACATGATTACCCGCGTCACTATTACCGCCCTGCGTCAATCAGTGTAAGGGTAGATGGCGAGGTAAAAATACGCATTGTAGACAGTGAAAAACACACCTTAGTGGATGCTACTCTAAAAGAGGGAGTCTATCAGCAGTGGCAAGGGCAAGCGCCGTTTGCGGTCACAGTAAGCGACCCGACTCAAATTCGAATGACTTACCAGGGGAAAGATGTTGATTTGAATGCTTATCAAGCAGCAAAAAGTGCTTATTTTCAAGTGCCGCCTAATAGCAGGTAATCTATTTTAAAAAACAGAGCCAAAGCTCTGTTTTTTAATGCGGAATTAGCATGGGCTATTTGCTTGGCGGGGTGTAGCCTTCAATGTCTACTTCGCCGTCTTCAAATAAGTATTTCACCATTTCAGCCTGAAGCAACTCACGATCGTCTTGATTCATCAAGTTGAGCTTTTTTTCGTTAATGAACATGGTTTGTTTCTTTTGCCACTCAGTCCACGCTTCTTTGCTGATGTTATCAAACACGCGCTTACCGACGTCACCAGGAATCAGTTGGAAATCTAAGCCATCGGCTTCTTTCTTTAAACGTTGGCAAAATACTGTTCTAGCCATAATTATCCCTTATTACATGCGCTGCTGTGTTGTACTGCAGGCTTAAATTTAAAGTGCGTGTTGCGCTATTTTTAGCAGCTTTTCGGTTACGGCTGCTAAGCCAACTTTTGGCGGGTTTTGCATGTTATACCAAAGTTGTTGATTGTCTGCCATGACTTGTAGTGGCGGCGCTTCACTTAGCTCAACCAATGCTGGCTGAATATCCAAATGGTAGTGGCTAAAGGTGTGGCGAAGTGGTTCTAGCTCGTAAATCGCATCGGCACTTAATTGCTGTGCCTCTAACCATTGACTAATGCTGTCTTCTAGCGCTATTTCTGGAAAGCAGTACAAACCGCCCCATAAACCCTGCATGGGGCGTTGAAACAGCAAGTATTCATGTTGCCAGTGCAGTATTAACATTTGCACTGGCTTTTCTGGCAGTACCTTTTTAGGTTTTTTCCCTGGAAAGTCGCCTTGGCGCTGAGTGGCTAGTGCCACACAGTCTTCTGCCACAGGGCAAAGCTCGCATTTGGGTTTTGAGCGAGTACAAATCATCGCGCCTAAATCCATCATTGCTTGGTTGTAAGCAGTGGTTTGCTGAGCAGGAGTGTTTGCTTCGGCAAGTTCCCAAAGTTGGTTTTCTACGGGCTTTTTACCGGGCCAGCCAGCGATGGCCTGATGACGGGCTAATACCCGCTTTACATTACCATCGAGTATGGCGTGGTGCTGACCAAGAGAAAGTGACAACACCGCACCCGCGGTAGAGCGGCCAATACCTGGCAGCGCTATGACTTGCTCAATGTCTTCTGGAAACTGCCCCTGGTATTGGTCGGCAATCACTTTGGCTGCTTTATGTAGGTTACGGGCGCGAGCGTAATAACCTAAGCCTGTCCAAAGGTGCAGCACTTCATCAGTATCTGCTGCTGCTAAGTGAGTGACATTAGGAAAGCGCTGCATAAAGCGTTCGAAATAAGGTATTACCGTAGCCACTTGGGTTTGCTGCAACATAATTTCCGACAGCCACACTTTGTAAGGTGTTTTGTCTTGTTGCCAAGGCAGATGTTTACGGCCAGCGCGGTGGTACCAGTCCACCACTCGAGTGGGAAATGCTTGAATTGTATTACTCATAACGTCGGGCTAGCTTAAATAATGTGTGGGCAAAGAAGTGGTGGATTTCATGACTTCCATTGAAAAGGCAGAGCTGACATCGGTAAAGGCTAAACGCTCAATCAGTTGTTTATACACTTTGTCGTAGTCGTTAATGCTGGGCACTACGACTTGAAGCAAATAGTCGATGCTGCCACTCATGCGATGGGCTTCAATGATTTCAGGAATGTCTTGTACCGCTTGGTTAAACTGCGCTAACCAAGAGGGATCGTGCTGCGAAGTGCGAACACTAACAAACACCGTGACACCTAGATTGAGCTTGTTTCTGTCGAGTAGAGCCACTTTATGGCGAATAAACCCAGCTTGCTCTAGTTTTTGCACGCGGCGCCAGCAAGGTGTGGCCGATAAGCCTACACGCTCGGCAATCTCGTTGAGCGCAATACTCACGTCTCGTTGCAGCAAATCGAGTATTAACTTGTCTTTACTATCGAGTTTCATTTTTTAACGATTGCCCAAATCAAGAAAAGTGATTCTATTTTTACGTGCTTTACGCTAATTAACAACCGCTATCTTTGTGTGGCTACTTGTCACCGAATAAGGCTTGTTCTAACCACAGTGCTTTGCTGGCATCAAATCCCCCGTGCTCAATAAAATCGGCGTGAGAGATGTTACCCCTAAATTGGTCAATCATCTTTTGGCTGGAGCGTTGATTAGCCTCAATCCAGCAGTCTTGTGGGCTATATTCACCTTGGTTTTGCGTTTGTTGATTCAGCATTATCGGCGAAAACCGCCAAGGTTTACCCGGCACATATTCACCGTTCAGCGATAAGCTATCCTGACCAATAGTGATGTCTATTTGATGAAAAATGCCAGCAGGTCCACCTAAGCTAAAATCCACATCGATGAGGTGTTTACCAGCTTGCAGTTGTAATTTCAGCCTTTGGCCGTCCACTGTTTTTTTCTGTTGAGAAGGTTTACCAAAACGGTGTAATAGCCAAGATAAAGGATGGCTAGTGGTTTCTAAAAACCACTGCTCTAAGGTAAAGTTGAGGGGCAGGTTAACCTGTGAGTTCAAGCGCACATGGGCTGGCTGAGAATAGCCACTAAGCAATGAATCAAGCTGTTTAGCGCTGGCTAGTTGGCTAAAGGCATAATTCACCCAAAGCCGCTGCGGCCAAGTAAAGTTGTTATCTACTTGGCTTAAACCCAGTAGTGGTTTTTCACAAATAATCGCACTGTCTTTAAAGTGTTGAATAACCTGTTGGTGGCTTAGCGCTGGTGTGGCAATTAGCACCAAGTCTACAGCGGGTACGTGCTGAATGTGGTTGCAGGCATGTGCAATATTGTGTTGCTGGGCAACTCGCTGAGCTTTTGCCAGATCCAAATCGACAAGGCTAACGACTTTTAGGCCACGTTGTTTGAGTGCATCAACATGCACCATACCCCAGTTACTGCCAATTATTGCCGCGGTATTAATGGTGTTGTTTAGCGGGTTTTTTAACACAGCAATATGCTCTAGGCGCTGACTTTAGCGGCAACAACAATAAAGCGAGCACCATCTTCACCGGCTTGCACAAAATGGCTTTGGCCTGGGTGAATGCAGTGTGAGTCACCAGCCTTTAAGTGCTGGGTTTGCTGTTGCTCCCCGTCGACTACAGTGATCTGAAGTTCGCCACTCAGCAGGTAATACAGTTCTTCGGTGTGTGTATGCTGATGTAGTCCGATGCTAGCGTTTGCTTCTAAGCTTGAGTCCATCACCAGTTCAATGCCGCTATCCAGAATACCTTCGGCTTTATCTGGCTCTTCGCTATAAATCCAAGTGCCGTCTAATCGGCCTTTACCCTGCATGCCTTGTGGTGCGTTGTGGTTTAAATGAGCGGGTTGGTAAACCACGGTGGCCATGTGTTCTGCTTGCTTAAAACTGTGTCCGTTACCGAGATAAAGTGGGTCGTCGCCACCATGAAATTGCTGTTCTTTAAACAAGCGCGCTGTTGGCTTTGATTTCATGATGTGTCCTTTAATGTATTCAAGCTTAGTGTAATAGATATCAGTGGGATGATGAAGCTGCGGTTTGCTTTAACAATCACTGGTTTTTACCGTTACGCTAGGTCCGCTACCATTTTCTTGATTGGTATAAAGCACATGACAATTAAAGAACACACTCTTACTTGCTAAGTCTTCAGAAAAGAAAATATAGATATGATTAAACGCGGTGGATTTATCTATAAAAAAGGGGGCAGCATCGTTGTTAGCGGTAATGGTGGTTAGTGCTACAGAGTTGATGCTGAGCCAAGCCTGTACTTGTCGATTCAGCTCTTCAAAGCTGTCTGTTCCCTCGACGGCAGGATGACCATTGTAAATCGGTAAAGGCGTGCCAAGGTAGTTGATTTGCTGATTACCAGTGGCTTTATTTTCCAGTGCTGCCTCAGTGTAAACCAGTCTCAGGCCTTCTTGCATAGAGCCGCCGATGGTGTTGAGTACTGCAGCTTTGCCATCGGTTTTCAGGTTGATAAGTTTAGGCACTGCCACCACCGCAATAATGGCAAGAATCACAATCACCATCACTAGTTCAATCAGGGTGAAGCCAAATTGCTGTTGCCTAAAACTTGCCATCAATAGTGTTTTATCCAATATGTTTATAAAGCCGTTTCTTGTTCTATTATAGATACTCAATAACGAATAGGAGTGACTATGCTGGAATTACGTCCGTGCTGTGAGTGTTGTGAAGTACCATTACCTGCCGATGCTAGCAACGCAATGATTTGCTCTTTTGAGTGCACTTTTTGTGTGGAATGCGTGGAGACCCACTTAGATAATGTTTGCCCCAATTGCGGCGGTGGTTTTACTGCGCGGCCTATTCGGCCTAAGCACGATTGGGTAAACGGCAATTGTGTCACTAATTATCCCGCTAGCAGAGAGCGGGTCGTTAAGCCGGTAGACCCGCTTGTTCAGCAGGCCTTAGTCACGCGCTTGGCGGGTAAATTACCTGAACAACGCTAGGAAAATCTTAAGGACCCGCGCGTGCAAAGCTTGCACAACTGCGAGATCTTTGGATAATGCCAGCCCTGTTCTACATTTAGAATGTCACTGTAATATCTAGTCTGGAAATATCATGAGCGAGCAAGACCAAAATCCAACTCCTGAGGCACCTCAAGAGCAAGTAGAAGACAAACGTTTACGTAAGATTCGTAGCTTTGTTAAACGCGAAGGCCGTTTAACCAAACGCCAAGAGAATGCGCTAAGCGAGTTTTGGCCTACATTAGGCTTGGATCATCAGGCAAGCAACTATTCGCTTGAAGCAGTATTTGGTCGCAACGCTAAAACGGTACTAGAAATTGGCTTTGGTATGGGCGCATCGTTAGTTGAAATGGCTAAAAACGCACCAGACACCAACTTTATTGGCATTGAAGTGCACCGCCCTGGCGTAGGCGCTTGTATGGCCGACGCCATTGACGCTGAGATTAAAAATCTGCGTGTATTTGAACACGACGCCGTAGAAATATTGAATGATAGTATTGCTGATAACAGCCTCGATACTGTGCAATTGTTCTTCCCAGATCCGTGGCATAAATCTCGCCATCATAAACGCCGTATTGTGCAATTAGAGTTTGTAGAAGTGCTGCGCAAAAAGCTAAAAGTTGGCGGTGTGTTCCACATGGCGACCGATTGGGAAAACTATGCAGAGCATATGTTGGAAGTGATGCAAGCGGCTCCAGGTTATAAAAACACCTCAGAAACCAATGATTACGTGCCACGCCCAGAATGGCGCCCATTAACCAAGTTTGAAAACCGCGGCCACCGTTTAGGCCACGGAGTATGGGACTTAATCTTCGCTAGAGAAGCCTAAGCTAATCCTTAATCGGTAAAGCAATTGAGAAGGTCGTTTAGAAATAAACGGCCTTTTTTTGTCACTATCCAATAGTGCTCATTTTCTTCCAATAAGCTTTGCTGCTTGGCATCGCTTATTGAAGATTCAAGCGTATCCAGCCCTAAGCCCGTTAGGTTTTCAAATTCGGCCTTAGGAATATCTTCAAACAAACGTAAACGATTTAAAAAGTACTCAAAGGCTAAGTCGCTAGGCTCCACTGCCCATTGCTTAAACAAAAAATCGCGGTCTTGTTCCAGGTAGCCTTTAGGGTGTTTTACTTTTTCGGTTCTAAGTAAACGCTGGCCAGTTAAGTCGCTTAGTTTGCCATGAGCGCCACAGCCTATGCCGAGGTAATCGCCAAAGCGCCAGTAATTGAGGTTGTGTTGCGAGCGGTCGTCATCGCGGCAATACGCCGATACTTCGTATTGATTAAAACCCGCTTGCTGTAATTGCAGGTGGCCTTGTTCATAAATATCCCAGAGTAAATCTTCATTAGGCAACTTAGGCGGGCGTGAAGCAAAAGCGGTGTTGGCTTCAATGGTAAGTTGATACCAAGACAAATGGCTTGGGCCAAGGGCAAAAGCTTGCTGTAGGTCTTGCATGGCTTGCTCAAGCGTTTGATTAGGTAAGCCATGCATTAAATCTAGGTTAATCCGTTTAAAGCCCGCTTGCTGGGCAAACTCAAAGGCACGAATCGCTTCATCACCGTTATGGATGCGGCCTAGTTTGTCTAAGTGTTGTTGCTGAAAACTTTGTACACCAATTGATAAGCGATTGACGCCAGCTTGAAAATAGCCAGCAAAACGATCGGCTTCTGCGGTGCCAGGGTTAGCTTCCATGGTGACTTCAGTGTTAGGGCTGAGCACTAAGCGCTGCTTTACACCATTAAGTAAATCACTAATTGCTTGAGCGGAAAGCAAACTAGGAGTGCCACCGCCAATAAAAATACTGTGTAATTCTCGCCCTTGCATGGCAGGGAAGCGTTGTAAATCTTGGTCTAAATCAGCCAGCAAGGCTTGAATGTACTCTTTCTCGGGCAGGTTTTGCTTTAAGCCGTGGGAATTAAAATCGCAATAGGGGCATTTTTGCACGCACCAAGGCACGTGCACATACAAACTTAGCGCAGGGCTTAGCATGCTTCTATTTCCATTTGCGTAAGCAACTGGCGTAATGCCTTGCCGCGATGGCTTAAGGCATTTTTATCTGCTTTACTAATTTGCGCAGAAGTCGCTTGGTGTTGCTCAACCCAAAACACAGGGTCATAGCCAAACCCGCCAGCACCATGAATATCTGTGGTAATTGTGCCACGCCATTTGCCATGACAAATTAGCGGGGCAGGGTCTTCAGCATGGCGTAGATACACCAATACACAATGAAACTCAGCGCCGCGTTGGTCGCCAGGCACGTCTTTCAATGCTTCAAGCAGTTTAAGCACATTATCGTGGTCGTTTGCACTCGCGCCTGCATAGCGAGAAGAGTACAAGCCTGGCGCACCATTTAGATAATCTACGGCTAACCCTGAGTCATCAGCAATGGCTGCAAGGCCAGTGATTTTGGCTGCATGACGGGCTTTGATGATGGCATTTTCTACAAAGGTAGTGCCGGTTTCGTCTGCGTCTTCAACTGCAAATTCACTTTGGGCAATAATCTGTTTTTGCAGTGGTTTGAGTAGCTCAGAGAGCTCGGCAACTTTGCCGGGGTTACCGGTGGCCAGTACAACTTTTTGCATGAAGGTTCCTATAAAGTAGTGATGCTTGAAGAATGGAGATTGGGGCTTAAAACCATTCGCCCTAATGATAACCTTAGGGCGAAACCTAGCCAGACAAACGTTTAGTCAACGTAAAACTTTTGCTGAAACTCGAGGGTTTGCTGGCGTTTCCCATCATCTACAATCACTTTAAAGCGAAAGGTTTCTTCATTACTGTGGCGCAATTCGGCGATGTAATACACCGATTCACCTTCGCGAATTTCTTTAAATTCTAGATTGGTTTGATTGCCAATTAAGTTGCGCGCTGTGCCTGATATTTTTACGGCGACTGGCTTTTTATCGGCCGATTTACCATCCAATACCGTAATGTTGATTAGGCCGTTATAGCGGCTGCGTTGCAGGCCATATACTTTGGCGACTTCTGCGGGAATAAAAGTCGAATTAAATGCCACGTAATGGACTTCGTAATCACCCAATACTGCCTTTTGTTCCGCGCGGCTAGGCAGGGTAAACAACATCAAACTTGAGATTAAGCTTATTAATAAAAACTTACTCATAATGGCAACCTTTTAAACAAATATGGTTTTAGTATAGAAAGAATGTAGCTAACAAAAGTTACATCAACTTGGCAATTATCTCGGGAATAATAGTGGGATTGCTTACGCTCACCGTTTTATGTCTCCCTAGTTCGCCCCGTATAATGCTCACTTGAGACTTAGCGACTTTGCATTGCTTGGCCAAATACTTGGCGAGGTGCTGATTAGCTTTACCATCAATGGGTGGGGCGGTAATGGCAATTTTTAACTCTTCGCCATGTAAACCTACAATGGCATCTCGGCTGGCCTTGGGTTGCACGTAAACCTGCAAAAGCAGGCTTACGTCATCATAACTAACCGGGCTGGCCAATTATAAAGAGCTCCAAAACGGTACCCAACCAGCAATCAGCAAGTTAAGAAAGTTAAGCCCAATAAACAACACTAATACTGATAAATCTAAACCACCAATCGATGGAAGAATTCGGCGAATTGGCGACAGTAGCGGTTCGGTTAACTGGCCTAATACATATTCAACCGGGCTTCTACCTTGGCTTACCCAGCTTAAAATAGCGCGCAGTAATAATACCCAGAATAGCAGCATACCGGCTTCTTTTAAGGTGCTGAATAACGCTAGAATGGCTACCGCAGTGATTTCAAATCCACCACGAAGTTGCATCAAAATCGCCCATTTAGCAAAAGAGATCACTAAGGCTAAAAATACTGCTGCCCAATCTACTCCGGCAAAACCGGGAATGATTCGACGCAATGGCACTACCACAGGGTTAGTAACTTTAACCACAAATTGGCTGAGTGGGTTGTAGAAATCGGCACGAGCCAATTGCAGCCATACACGTAACAACACCACCATTAAGTAGAGGTTGAATACAACTTCAATTAAGTAACTAGACGCTTGCATAGGATCCTCTGATTAAATTAAAACAAACTTTCCATTTCACGACCGCGTTCTACCGCAGCGTTCATGGCGTTGGCAACCACTTCTCGTAAACCTTGTTCTTCAAAAATTCGAACCGCCTCGGCAGTGGTACCACCTTTAGAAGTAACATTGGCCCGAAGTGTCGCTAAATCAAGGTCTGGGTTTGCTGCAACCAGTTCGGCACTGCCTAAGGCTGATTGTTGCACTATGGTTCTGGCTTGCTCTGGGCTAAAGCCAAGTTGCTCAGCATGCTGTTGCATAGCTTCCATAAACATGAAGAAATAGGCAGGTGCACTACCTGCAGCAGCAATAATGTGGTTAATGTCGTCTTCTTGTTTCACCCAGCAGGTTTCGCCTACCGCTTGCATTAGCTGTTCTGCTGCGGCGATTTGCTCAGCACTTACGTCGCCAGGGGCGTATAAACCGGTCATGCCGCGGCCAACTAAAGCGGGAGTATTAGGCATGGTGCGAACAACGGCTACTTGCTCACCTAACAAACCTTTTAAGCGTTGTACGCTAATACCAGCGGCAATTGATACAAATAGCTTACTGCTTAGGTCTATACCTAAGTCGGCGATGGCCTGACAAACAACTGCCATAAGCTGCGGTTTAACCGCTAACACAATAACATCACTTTGGTTTATGGCTTGGCCATTATCACCGGTAACATTTACAGAAAACTGCTGCTGAAGCTTTTGCTGTTGTTCAACATTGGGATCGCTAGCGGTAATGTCGCCAGCATCTGCGCCGTTGGCAATTAGGCCGCCAATTAAACTGCTGGCCATGTTACCGCCACCAATAAACGCAATTCGAGCTGTCATGTTGTATTCCTTTATTCGTAAAAGTTAGCTTCGTTGGCCAAAGATAGCACTGCCGACCCGCACCATGGTGCTGCCGTTATTGATGGCTAGCTGCATATCGCCGCTCATCCCCATGGAAAGGGTATCGACACTAGCATACTGGCTTTGCAATTCAGCATATTTTTGGGCCATTGCGGCAAATTGTTGCGCAAGCTCTTGGCCTTGATTCAAATTTTGTGGAATGGCCATTAAGCCGCGCAAACACAGCTGTGGCTGTTGCGATATGTGTGCAGCCAAATGATTAACATCTTCTAGGCTCACTCCTGATTTGGCTTGCTCTCCGCTAATATTAACTTGAATACATATTTGTAGCGGTGCCATGTTGCTAGGGCGTTGAGCAGCTAGGCGGTCGGCGATTTTGGCGCGATCTAGTGTTTGCATCCAATCGAAATGTTCTGCGACCAAGCGGGTTTTATTGGATTGTAAGGGACCAATAAAATGCCATTCAATGGGATCGTTTAGCCACGCTTGTTGCTGGCTAAGGTTTATTTTGTCCACGCCTTCTTGCACGTAGTTCTCGCCAAACTTGCGCTGGCCGGCTTGATAAGCGGCAGCAATGTCACTCAAAGGCTTGGTTTTACTAACGGCTAATAAATCAACAGCATCACTGGGGCGATGTGCTTGAGCTAACGCTTGCTGAATTTCGTGGTTAACAAATTGAAGTGCTTGGGTAATACTGCTCATAGTCTCACATTGAGGAAACAATTAAATGGATGTTACTGAATTACTGGCCTTTAGTGTAAAACATAACGCGTCGGATCTACACCTATCTGCTGAATTACCACCAATGATTCGAGTTGATGGCGAAGTGCGTAAAATTAATATGCCAGCATTAGAGCATAAACAAGTACACAGCTTGATTTATGACATTATGAACGACAAGCAGCGTAAAGAGTACGAAGAAAACTTAGAGATCGATTTCTCGTTTGAAGTGCCAAGTGTTGCTCGCTTCAGGGTAAATGCTTTTCAACAAAGCCGCGGTGCAGCAGCAGTGTTTCGTACCATTCCCTCGGAAGTATTGAATCTAGACCAATTGGGCGCGCCTGCTATCTTTCGCCAAATTGCAGATCACCCTCGTGGTTTAGTTTTGGTCACCGGCCCTACTGGTTCGGGTAAATCAACGACCTTGGCGGCGATGATTGATTATGTGAATGAGCAACGCCACGAGCATATTTTGACGATTGAAGACCCTATCGAATTTGTACACAAAAACAAAAACTGTTTGATTAACCAGCGTGAAGTTCACCGTGATACGCACAGCTTTAACAACGCCTTACGTTCGGCGCTGCGTGAAGATCCCGATATTATTCTGGTGGGTGAATTACGTGATTTGGAAACCATTCGCTTAGCGCTTACCGCGGCCGAAACCGGTCACTTAGTATTTGGCACCCTACACACTACCTCAGCCGCTAAAACCATTGACCGTGTGATTGATGTATTCCCAGCGGCTGAAAAAGACATGGTTCGTTCAATGCTGTCTGAATCATTACGTGCGGTAATTGCGCAAACCCTGCTTAAAAAACTAGGTGGCGGCCGTGTTGCAGCCCATGAAATTATGATTGGTATACCAGCCATTCGTAACTTGATTCGAGAAGATAAAGTGGCGCAAATGTACTCGGTAATTCAAACCGGTATGGCACATGGCATGCAAACCCTTGATCAAAACCTTAAAGAGTTAGTGAACCAAGGCATGGTGTCATATGAAGACGCTAAGCTTAAAGCAGCTGACGCAAATAACTTTTAGGAGTCACCATGTTTATTGATGAACTACTGAGTGATATGTCGGAGCGTAAAGCCTCCGATTTATACTTATCGGTTGGCGTTCCTCCTAGTGCAAAAGTGAGTGGTCGCTTAACACCGTTAAGCGAGCAAAAGCTCATGCCTGAAAATGTTATGGAAATGCTGGCGACCATTCGCACGCCCGCTCAAATTGAGGCATTTGAAAGCGGACGAGAGGCTAACTTTGCTATCGCCCGTAAAGGTTTGGGCCGTTATCGTGTGAGCGCATTTTTTCAGCGCGAACAGCCAAGTATGGTGATTCGTAGAATTGAAACCGATATTCCTAGCTTTGAGCAGCTTCAACTGCCACAAATTCTTAAAGAAGTGGGGATGTCTAAACGTGGTTTGATTCTGTTTGTAGGGGCAACAGGTGCCGGTAAATCAACTACTCAGGCGAGCATGATTGATTACCGCAACCACAATTCTAGTGGGCATATTCTTACCATTGAAGACCCAGTGGAATTTATGCACAAACATGCTGGTTGTATTGTTAATCAGCGAGAAGTGGGCATTGATACGCCGTCGTTTGAAGAAGCGTTGAAAAACTCGTTGCGCCAAGCGCCAGACGTTATTCTTATTGGTGAGATCCGTACTCGTGAAACCATGGAATTTGCCCTGCAGTTCTCTGAAACCGGCCATTTATGTATGGCGACCTTGCACGCCAACAACGCCAACCAAGCTTTAGACCGGATTATGCACCTTGTGCCTGAAGAGCGTCATCGCCAGTTATGTTTTGATTTGTCTTTTAACTTGCGAGCAATTGTGGCGCAGCAGTTAGTGCCAACCAAAGATGGTAATGGGCGCCGTGGTGTATTTGAAATCCTACTTAACACCCCATTGGCTGCAGATTTAATTCGTAAAGGCGACATGCATAAACTGAAAGAGCTCATGACTAAGTCGCGTGAACAGGGCATGTTAACCTTTGACCAAAGCTTGTTTGAACTCTATGAATCGGGTGTGATTGGCTATGCCGAGTCAATTGCGCACGCAGATTCGCCAAACGATTTACGCTTGATGATTAAATTGCATGGCTCTGAAAAATCGAATAACTTAGATGGCGGAATGTTAGATGGGGTAACCATCGATTTTTAAGGTCATTAAAGGAGCATTATGTTAGCCGTTATTTCACCCGCTAAAACCTTAGATTTTAGTTCAGAGTTAGCCAAGCAATCGCATACTCGCCCGGAGTTGTTAGAGCATAGTGCTGAGCTAATTGATGTGGCTAGGCAGTTAAGCCCGGCTGACATCTCTAGCTTGATGAAAATTAGCGATAAACTTGCTGGGTTAAATGCGGCTCGATTTGCTGAATGGAGCACTGAGCTACCGCAAGACTTGGCTCGCCAGGCTATTTTTGCGTTTAAAGGCGACGTTTATACCGGCTTAGATGCTTCCAGCTTAAGTGGCAAACAGCTGGATTATGCTCAGCAGCATTTACGTATATTGTCGGGTTTATATGGTTTGTTACGTCCGCTTGATTTGATGATGGCTTATCGCTTAGAAATGGGCATAAAGCTGACCAATGCTCGCGGTACTAATTTGTATCAGTTTTGGGGTGACATTATCACCAACAAGTTAAACCAGGCTTTAGCTGAACAAGGTGACAATGTGCTGGTGAACTTGGCGTCAAATGAGTACTTCAAGGCAGTAAAAACCAAGCAACTTGATGGCACGGTGATTACGCCGGTCTTTAAAGACCAAAAGAACGGCCAATACAAAATCATCAGCTTTTACGCGAAAAAAGCGCGCGGTTTAATGGCTCGCTACATGTTCGATAAGCAGGTGACTAGCTTGGAACAATTGAGTGATTTTGACTACCAGGGTTACTACTTTGATGAAGCGAGTTCTGATGCCAGCACTCTAGTGTTTCTGCGCGATGAAGCCCAGCAATAGTCATTCTCTTTTTTAGATGATAAAGCCTCATTTCTATGGGGCTTTTTTATACGTAAATCTTTACGGCGCCTCGCGAACATAGGTGAACTGTTTACGCTAAGGTTCGGTTTAACCAAGCTCGCGCCTATTGTTTGTAGCGTTCTCCAGCCCATCATTTTTTTAAAGCCCCATCTGCAAATTAGACAAACTCGTTATTCGCCATAGGGTCAGATAATCAAGCATAGTATTCGAAGGGGTTAAACTCTCGCGCTAAAGCGGAACCTAGAGATCGAACTTTCCTAAATGCGGGTTTGTCGCTACTGCGCAGTTAGTTGGACGGGATTACACGGTAGAAGAATTCTTCAGCAAGGTGTCACTAAAAGCTTCTATAGATATTAATGAATTGTTATTTGCTCACCGTTATTTTGATTTCGCTTATGATCTACGCAGCTGCTCTGCTACTGGTATAAGCCCTGATGGCGAGTCGCTAAAGGCCTCTGTTGGAGTTAGTTGATCGACTTAACAAAACCACCTTATTGATTTTAACCTTAAATTCACTTGAGCTTTTACTCCAGCCCTGCCAATATCAAAAGTAGCGGCCGGAGAGCAGCTTTTTTTGGTAAATAACTGACTTATTTTTTACTCAAGGTAATCGACAAGAATCGTCGAGCAAGGCCATATGGAGATAATATGAAAAATAAGATTGCAGTGATATTGGCGCTAGTTGGCGCAACCACCTTGGCAGGGTGTTCAAGTCCTCCTGAAGGAGATGTTAGAGTATTGTGTCCCATTATTGGCGGCGCGTTTGGTTCTGTTGCTGGCGGAGGAGGCATGGTTGGTGGTGTTATCGCCGGTGCCTTAATATGTTCAAACCCTGATTTAGACGGCGACGGCGTGGCCAACAGTATTGATGAGTGTCCAGACACACCTGCTGGTGCAAAAGTTGATGAACGTGGCTGTGAAATTGTAGAAGAAGTTATCGTTGAAGAAATTGTTGTTGAAGAAGTCGTCATTGAAGAAGTCGCGGTAGTGGCTGTTGCAGCAGCGGTTTTAATCCCCGAATCTTGTGAGCAATATGTTTTGGTTGAAGACAACAAAATAATGAGCTTTGAACACATTTTGTTTGGCTTTAATAAAGATGAATATCATCACGACGAGCAACATAAAGTAGAGTGTATTGCTAAAACCGTGATTGCCAATGACCTCAAAATTGATGCGGTTGGTTATACCGATAACATTGGTGACCCAGGTTACAATATAGAATTAAGTAATCGCCGTGCTCATAACGTGGGTGTAGCGTTATTGGCTGCCGGTGTCACTAGGGATGCTGCAGTTGAAGAAGGTAAAGGTATTGCCGCTCCCATTGCTAGTAATGCAACTGAAGAAGGACGCGCGCATAACCGAAGAGTGGAAGTACGCGTATACCATTAACATTACTGCTCTCTTAAATACAAAAAGCCACGCATAGCGTGGCTTTTTTAGTGGCTGGCTAAGGCTTACTTTTTGGCTTTTTTGGCCAGCTTTTTAGCTCGTCCCTTAGCCTTCTTCTTAGCCGCTTTTTTAGCCTCTACTGTTTTTGGCTTTTTCTTCTTGGCTGGTGGCGCTGCAACACGATGTGTCGGGCGCAAGCTGTCAATCACGCGGCGTTTAATCGGTTCATCGGTATAGCGCTCTGCTTTGGCTAACGCACCCATATCATGCGCTTCGATTAGGTTTACAGCCATGCCTTTACGACCTGCGCGAGCGGTACGGCCAATGCGGTGTACATATACGTCTGGTGTACGAGGCATGTCGTAGTTAAATACGTGGCTAATCTCTGGCACGTCTAAACCGCGGGCTGCCACATCAGTGGCAATAAGGATCTTCACTTCGCCGTCTCGGAAGGCTTGCATCGCTTGGTTACGTTTGTCTTGAGCCATTTCACCACGCAAGTAAGACGCTTTAATGTCGTCACTTTGCAGTTGCTCCGCTAGTGCATATAGGCGGTCACGGGTTTTTACAAAAACCACACAACGCTCGATTTCTTCGTTGAGTAGGTAATGACGTAATAATTGGTATTTGTGGGCGGCATCATCGCAAAAGTGCAATATTTGATGAATTTTAGCGCGTTCGCGACGCGGTGAATCTACTTCAATTTGCTCAGGGTCTTCCATTACTTTTTCAGCAAAACGTAACAAACCTGAACCTTCTAACGTGGCAGAGAATAGCGCGGTTTGGCCTCGTTCACTGGTTGCATCACTAATGGTTTCCATGTCTTTAATGAAGCCCATATCGAGCATGCGGTCGGCTTCATCAAGAATGAGAACTTCAATGGCTTGGGTATCAAACACCTTGTAGGTGATGTACTCCATTAAACGGCCCGGCGTGGCAATAACAATATCAATGTTGCCTTTAAGCTGCTCGGCGTGTACATCGTATTTAACTCCACCGGTAATATCGATGGTAGTCAGATTGGTGTGAGCAGTGGCTAAACGTGCCTGCTCGGCAACCTGCATAGCAAGTTCGCGAGTAGGAGTTAAAATCAGTACTCGCCCTGGGCCTGCTTTACGGCGCGGGTAATCCAGCAAGTGCTGAATAGCCGGCAGTAAAAATGCCAAGGTTTTACCGGTGCCTGTAGGGGCGCTAGCCAATACATCTCGACCATCAAGCATAGCTGGGATCGTTTGCTGTTGGACCATCGTCGCTTTTTGCAAGCCCATGTCGCTTACAGCGGCTAATATTTGTGAGTCTAGGTCGAGGTCTTCAAAGGTCATAAATCTACCAAGTTGTCAGGCGCCATCGACTTGAACCAAAAGCGCGGGTCATTTACATTCGCGGCATAGTATAGCGCCAAACAGGGGCAAGCAAGAAGTGATCGAACACAATCAACGACCAGGTTTTACTTTTAAGCAGTTTCATGTGGCTCATGATCAAACCGCAATGAAGGTGGGAACCGATGGGATCCTGTTAGCTGCTTGGTCGCCTCTGCATAATATTAAGCGTGTTTTAGATGTAGGAACTGGCACTGGGCTGATTAGTTTAATCTTGGCCCAGCGATTGGCTGGTGAGGTGGTTATTAATGCCATCGATATCGAAGCCGATGCTTGTTCTCAAGCCCAACAAAACGTAGCACATAGTCCTTGGCCCTTGGCGGTTAATGTTCAATTACAAAGTATGCAAAACCATCAGAGCGCGCAGAGCTACGATTTGGTTATTTCTAACCCACCATATTTTTCGGCTGGGCAAGTGTTTGAAGAAAAACGCCAACAAGCTAGGCATAGCGGTAGTTTAAATGCCCAGGCGTTTTTTGCTGCGCTAGCAAAATTAGCCCATCAACACACTCAACTGGCGGTGATCCTACCTTGTGACGTGGCCGAGCAATGGCTGCGTTTAGCTGAATTGGATGATTGGCATTTAGCGAGGCGTGCTCAAGTTCATTCTTTCACCAATAAGCCAGCTATTCGCAGTATGTTGTTACTTACTAAATCACCGGTTTCGTGTTGCCAGCAAGAGCAAATTCTTATCTATCAACAAGATAAAAGCTACTCTACTCAGTTCGTTAATCTCTGTAGGGATTTGTACCTTAAAATGTGATTTTTGTTGGTGTTGAGTTGGATCAATTATCATTAATGTAGTTCGATATACTGGTTTTATGTTTAAAAGCCATGCTATATACTTCTCTGCTTAAAATTATAAATGATTGCAATCTACAACGAGGAATACACGTGACCAAAGCACTTGGATCATGGAACACAATTAGTTTAGGGATGATGGTATTTGCCTTCTTTTTAGGCGCGGGTAACTTAATTTTTCCACCTATGGCGGGCATGTTAGCTGGCGATAACTTGCTGTTATCGATGCTTGGATTTTTAGTGACAGCGGTAGGTTTGCCATTGCTAGGCTTGTTGGCAATTGCCAAAGCTGGCGGTGGCATTGTTCATCTAGGTCGTTATTTGCCAAGTAAAGTGGCCAATGCTATCGCACTGGCTATTTATTTAGTGTTAGTGCCAATGTTTGGTATTCCTCGTACCTGTTTAGTGGCCTATGAGCTAGGTTTTGTACCTTTGGTGGAAAGCGCTAGCCAGCTAACCTTAATTGGCTACTCTCTGTTTTACTTTGTCGCAGCACTATTCTTTATTTTACGTCGTGGCGGTTTGATCGACACCGTAGGTAAAATTATTACGCCGCTGTTGGTTATTTGTATCGCAGTGATTGGTGTGAGTGTATTTAGTGCACCGTTTGCCGAAATCGCCTCGGCTCAACAAAACTTTGCTTATATGCCATTTGGTCAAGGCTTTATCGATGGTTACAACACCATGGATGCCTTGGCTGCCCTAATGTTTGGTGTATTGATGATTGATGCGCTAAATGGCAAAGGTGTATCGGGTAAGTCTGAGCAATTTGGTTACTTGGTTAAAGCCAGTTTAATTGCCGCAGTGGGACTCACTTTGTTTTATGTAGTGCTGTTCTACTTAGGCGCAACCGCTACTGGTGTAGCGCCAGAGGCTAAAAACGGTGGCGAAATCATTGTTGCCTATGTTGGCGTGCTATTTGGTGCCAAAGGACAGTTTCTATTGTCTACAGTGGTTGGCTTAGCTTGCTTCACCACCGCTATTGGTGGTATTTCTTCGTTTTCTACTTATGTGAGTGACAATACCAAAATCTCATACAAGCTCACGGCTATTCTAACGGCAGCGTGTTGTGCGCTGGTTGCTAACATTGGTTTGAATCAACTATTGGTTGTGTCTATTCCTATTCTGATAGGTATTTACCCGGTTGCAGTAGCATTGATTGCCTTTAATCTTTTAGTGGATTGGTTTAATCGCCCACAAATGGCGGCTCGTTTAATTATTGGTGTAGCCGCTATTTTTGGGGTACTGGATGCGATTAAAGCGGCAGGCGTAAATATGGATGCCTTTAATGTACTGCCTGGTTTCTCACAAGGTTTTGCTTGGTTACTACCCACTCTAGCAGCGGTAATGGTTAGCGTATTTGTTCGCGATAGCAAACAACAAGTGGTTGAAACCGCTTAATTGTTAAAGCGCTAGCAGCCCTGCTGGCGCTTTAGTTCTACTTATTCATCATAAAAAATCAACACAATCGGTTAGCTTACGATTTTTTTGTTTGTCTTATCTCATTAGCTGAACGGCGAGATCTCGCATTCATTCAGCACGGGTCATAACATGGATGATCATTAATTGCGCAGTGCAATACAAAATGGAGTTTGTCATGAAAGAAGTCCCATTTAGATGGATCGATCGCTATAACATTCATTTAAAGTTACAGGAGAAATTCCTGTTAATGTTTGCCTTCCCCATGTTGGCCTTGGTGGCCATTTTGCTGATTGTATCAAGTAATTTTGAACAGCATTTGGCGCAGGTACATTTGCAAGAAGCGCAATTGCTAAGCCAAGTGATTCAAGCCGAACCAGAGCAACTACGCAGCGTGTTATCGCGTGCGGGATATTCGTTACGGCAAAATACAGTGACCTCACAACACGACGATACCTCAATATTTGATTTGTTTTCGGGATTTCAGTACGCCAGTATCGCGGCCATTTTATTTGTGGCGGGTTTGCTGTTTTATTACATCATGACCTTTATTGGTGGGGCGATGTACCAAATACACAACGCCCTAGATATGCTGGCCAAAGGTGACTTAACCTATCGTTTAAACTATTTCCCAGTACGTGATGAATTTAGCTCTATCGCCATCATTATTGATAAAGTCGCAGAGCGCGAGCATCAACTGGTAAGCGAAACCAATGCCACCAATGGCTTGGTAAAGCAGCTTTGCGAGCAACTAAGCAGTACCAGTGAACAATGCAACAGCCTTAGTGTTCAGCAGCAAGACAGGGTTGACTCGCTGGCCAGTGCTATTGAGCAAATGGTGGTGACAATTCGCAACGTTGCCGCAAACGCTAATGATACCGCCGAGCAAACCGACCAAGCTAATCAAGCCACTAGTGATGGGCAACAAAAAGTTGAGCTAACCGTAGACGCCATTGAGCACCTAATGAATGACGTGCAACGGGCGGAACAAGCGGTAACTCAGCTAGAACAGCGCACGCAAGATATTGGCGCGGTGGTCACCACTATTAACTCTATTTCAGAGCAAACCAATCTACTGGCCTTAAATGCGGCTATTGAAGCGGCACGAGCTGGCGAGCAAGGCCGCGGATTTGCGGTGGTGGCCGATGAGGTACGTAGTTTAGCTGGGCGCACCCAACAAGCTACGGTAGAGATTCAATCGATGATTGAAGAGCTGCAATCTACCAGTTCCGGTTTAAGTTCTACAGTGAAAGAAAGTGTGCAGCGCGGCGAAACCAGCAAAGAGATGATGGGCGGGGTGCACCAAACTATTGCTGATATTCACCAGCGTACTGATATGGTCTCGGCAAAAATTTCTGAGATTGCTACCGCTTCCGAAGAACAAGGTGCGGTAGCGACAGGCATTTCGGACGATACTCACCAGTTGCGTGATCAAACGGTGTTGGTGACCGAACTCGTTCAAGGTTCAGACCAAGCGATTAAGTCTTTGTTAGAACAAGTCGAAGTGCTGGAACTACTGACTAAAGAGCTAAATATTAAGCGCTAAGGTTTATTTAGGTAGGGTATCTGGTTAACTGTTCTTGCACGATAAAGCTTTGAGTTACATATATTTATAATTTAAATCTTATTAAAGCCGGTTAAATGTGTCGGCTTTATTTACATTTTTAGTGATATGATATTCGAAATAATCTTAACCTACTGATTAATTTGAATATTTGCGGATGGTCTGTTTTTTGCTTTAGCCTGCGATGAATATATAAAATATGATGTTACTTTAGGATAATTATCAATGACTAAGCTGTTCCCTTTATTGTTTCTAACTTTGTTTGCCAATCAACTAAGTGCCACTATCTTATCATTCGAAGATATACCTGGCGGTAGTGTGCAAAACCAATACGGGCATGCCCAAACTTACAAAGGTTTTAACTTCTCTAGCACTCTAGACTGGTTAGATTTAGAAGGTTCTAGTTGGAATTATGGCGCTAAAAGCGGTGAATTTGGTATGCTAAATAACCGTGGTGGTGTGGGCGTTATTACAGAACAAAATGGTGCAGATTTTACTTTTGATGGCCTTTGGGCGAAGAAATGGGCTACAGGTAAAGAATCTGGCGGCGCAGACTCTTCGTTTGGTGTATTGCAAGGTTACAATAATGGTGTGTTAGCGTGGACTGTTGATACTAGTTTAAATGGTAGTTATGAGTACTATAGCGCTCAAACAGGCTTGATCGATGAGTTACGCTTGGGTTTTGGTGGTATCTTTTTAGTTGATGATATTGTGCTAAATGAAGACGTTCCTGCAACAGTTTCTGAGCCTGCAAGCTTGGCTATTTTTGGTTTAGGTTTGGTGGGGCTTGGTTTTGCTCGAAAGCGTAAAGTAAACTAATTTATATTAGGTGAACATCAAATGCCCTGATAGCTGTCAGGGCATTTTTATGTTTGGAGTAGTAAGCTTCTAACGAGCATTGGCTTAGGTTTAGGCTAACTGTTTCAGTTCTTCTTTCAGCTGCTCACACCATTGATGAATGCGTTCATCACTTTGTTCAAACTGGTGTTCGTCGTCTAGCGCTAAACCATAGAAGAATTCTCCGTCTTCAGTAAGCGCTTTAGAGGCTTCAAATTCGTAACCTTGGTTTGGCCAAAAGCCAATAAAGTTTGCGCCAGAAGGGGCTAATTGCTCAAACAACATGCCCATTGCATCTAAAAACCATTCGCTGTAACCAATTTGATCACCCAAGCCAAACAGGGCGATGGTTTTGTTTTTTAAATCTAGGCCTTCAAGGTTGTCCCATACCGCTTCCCAATCTTCCTGTAATTCGCCATAATCCCAGGTAGAAATACCGAGGATAAGTAGCGAATAATCACTCATTTGCTGCACGTCGCAATCTTTGATGTTGAATACATCAAGGTTGTGCTCAGCAAATTCAGCTTGAATCTTTTCAGCTGCCATTTCGGTGTAACAGGTAGAAGAGCCGTAGAACAGGCCAATGCGCATGCTATGCATCCTTTAAAGCGTTGGAGAGTGCGCGGGCAGTGTACCAAAAGCCTTTAGTAACACCAATATGCTAAGTCTTAGCTTTGTAATGTAGTGAGCGAAATGCCAAGTAAGCAAGTTAAACCAAAAGCCAGCAAAATAGATAATCCGCATATCAACCGTTTTATCGAGCAACTGTGGTTTGAGCATAGCCTTGCAGAAAATACCCTTAATTCCTACCGAAACGATCTTAACCAGCTTGCCTGTTATTTACAGGGCAAACAGCTTGCGATTGAATTAGCTGAAGCATTGGATTTGCAAGGGTTTATCGCTTCCCGATTTGAGTTAGGTCAAAAGCCTGCTAGTGCGGCTAGGCAGTTATCTACCATGCGGCGTTTTTATCGTTTTTTACTGCAGGATAAAATCCGCACCAACGACCCTTGTGCATTGCTGGTACAGCCCAAGCTGGAGAAGAAGCTCCCTGGCACCTTAAGTGAAAGTGAAGTTGAAGCCTTGTTAGATGAGCCGCAACTCGATGATCCGATTCAGCATAGAGACTTAGCCATGTTAGAGGTTTTGTATGCCACTGGCTTGCGTGTTACCGAGTTAGTGAGTTTACAAATAGAACAGGTGAGTTTGCGCCAAGGTTTAGTCAGAGTTGTAGGCAAGGGCGGTAAAGAACGTTTAGTGCCTTTAGGTGAACAGGCTGTCGATGTATTAGAGCGCTATTTAAAACACGCCCGCCCAATGTTACTTAAACAAGAGAGTGACGTATTGTTTCCTAGCTTGCGTGGTAGCCAAATGACTCGGCAAACTTTTTGGCATCGCATTAAGCGTTATGCGAGTTTGGCGGGTATAAATAGTCATTTGTCGCCGCATACCTTGCGTCATGCATTTGCTACCCACTTGTTGAATCATGGTGCTGATTTGCGTGTGGTACAAATGCTGTTAGGCCATAGCGATTTGTCTACTACGCAAATCTACACCCATGTTGCTAATGAGCGTTTACGCTCGGTGTACCAGCAGCATCATCCGCGCGCTTAAACGTGCTAGTAACCGCTTTGTAATTAAAATTTTTGCATTTAAGCCATAGAGACGGTAAGTTTTGCTGTGTTTGCACGGTCTGCTTAAACACCCCTAATTCGGAGAAGATTTAATGAAATTATCCAAGGCCTTACTGTTGTCGATGAGTTTATTCGGCCTGAGCCTAAATAGCGCGTGGAGTGAAGACGCAGCCCAGTTAAGCGCTGTTAAACTAGATACCAGTAAAACCCAACATGTCATTGAAGCACGTTTAGGGGTGAGTGTTGACTCTATTGCTGAAACGCCGCTGGCGGGTATTTATGAAGTAGCCACCAGCCAAGGTTTATTTTACGTAAGCTCAGACGGAAACTATTTATTGCAAGGTAGCTTGTTTGATTTGGTGAATCGGGTAAACCTAACCGACCAAAGTATGTCTAATGTGCGTTTAACGCAACTGGCTAGCTTTGAAGATGACATGATCGTATTTAAAGCTAAGGATGAAAAACACGTTATTACGGTGTTTACCGATACGAGTTGTGGCTATTGTCGTAAGCTGCATAACGAGCTTTATACTTATAGAGATAAGAACCCAGAAACCAATAAAGTGGAAGACCTTCCAGGTTACACCGACTTGGGTATTACCGTTCGTTACTTAGCTTTCCCGCGTGGTGGAGTGGAGTCACCAGTGTATGGTGAAATGCAAAGCGTATGGTGCGCCGATGATAAAACAGCCGCTATGAGCGCGGCTAAAAATGGTAGCAACGTAGCACGTAGTAGCTGCGATAATACGGTATTAAAACAGTATCAATTAGGCGAAGCCTTTGGAGTGCGTGGCACGCCAGCTATGGTATTGGAAGATGGCACTATGTTACCAGGCTACCGCCCACCCGCTGCTTTGCTTGAGTATTTAGAGCGCGGCTAAACATTAAGCGCCTATAATTGGGCTCCTGCTTTTTAATTAGAGCGGAGCCTTTTTTATTTACTTCAAAAAAGAGTAAACCAACCGTGTTATTACGCCGCAGAGAAGACCTAGATACCCAAGCATTACCCAAAGACTGGCCAGAGCTGATAAAGCAGGTTTATGTACGCCGTGGCGTAAAAACCGCAGCCGATGTAGAACGTCGAGCGCAAGCTTTGTTGCCGTTTCAAGGTTTACAAGGCATGGATGATGCGGTGAATTTACTCATCGAAAACCTCAACGTAAGAAAGAAGATAGTGATTGTGGGCGACTTTGATGCCGATGGCGCTACCAGTACCGCGCTATTAATGGCGGGCTTGCCACAATTTGGTTTTCGTCCGGTAGACTTTTTAGTGCCTAATCGTTTTGAGTATGGCTATGGCTTAAGCCCTGAGATTGTAGAGTTGGCTGCCGCTAAGGGCGCCGAGCTTATCATTACCGTTGATAATGGCATTTCGAGTATTAGCGGTGTAGAAAAAGCCAGCGTCTTGGGGATCCCGGTATTAATTACCGATCACCACTTACCTGGGGAGCAACTCCCCAAAGCAGCAGCGATTGTTAACCCTAATTTGTCGGCTTGTGCTTTTCCTAGTAAAAATTTAGCCGGTGTGGGCGTTGCTTTTTATTTGCTAATGGCGCTGCGCAGCAAAATGCGTGAACAAGATTTGTTTGCAAAACAAGGTTTGCAAGAACCTAACATTGCCAGCCTATTGGATTTGGTGGCGCTTGGCACAGTAGCTGATGTAGTGCCTTTAGACAGCAATAACCGTATTTTGGTACACCAAGGCTTGCAGCGTATTCGAGCGGGTGCATGTCGCCCGGGCATTCAAGCCTTAATAGAAGTGTCTGGCAGAAATAAAGCCAATATGGTGGCCAGTGATTTAGGATTCGCTATTGGTCCACGTTTAAATGCAGTTGGTCGTTTAGATGACATGAGCTTGGGTATTCACTGCTTACTGAGTGACGATATTCACCATGCTCGCCAGTTAGCCAGCGAAATGGATAGCCTGAACAGCGAGCGTAAAGATATTGAACAAAGCATGCAGCAGGAAGCGCTGGTTAGTGTGAACGAGCTGAGCTTAGATGCAGAATCATTACCTAAAGCCTTGTGTTTATATCAAGCAGATTGGCACCAGGGTGTGGTGGGATTGGTGGCTTCGCGTATTAAAGAAAAGTATTACCGCCCAGTGTTTGCGTTTGCCGATGGCGATAATGGCGAGGTGAAAGGCTCGGGTCGCTCCGTTGCGGGGGTTCATTTACGTGATTTGTTAGAGCGTATCGACACTCAGAATCCTGGTTTAATTAGCAAGTTCGGTGGCCACGCTATGGCGGCGGGTTTATCTCTCCCGCAAGCGCGCTTTGCTGAGTTTAAAGCGTGCTTAGAAAATACCGCGAAAGATTTTATAGATGAAGAGTGTCTTACTCATATGCTGCTTAGTGATGGCGAGCTGCTACCCGAGCAATTGGTATTAGGCTTTGCCGAAATGCTCAGAGAATCAGGTCCTTGGGGACAAGGTTTTCCTGAGCCATTATTTGATGGCGAATTCGAGCTTTGTGCGCAACGGGTAGTAGGCGAGAAACACTTAAAAATGAGTGTAAAGCTACCCGGCATGTCGCAAGAAATAGATGCTATAGCATTTAATGTGGATCGAAGTATTTGGCCAAATGCCAGCCTAAAACAGGTGCAGTTGGTTTACAAATTAGATGTAAATGAGTTTCGAGGGCGCCGTAGTGTGCAGTTAATGGTTGAACATTTAGCGCCACTGTAAGTTGCTCGTTATTGGAGAATGAAATAAATGTCTGAATCACTCATCGTTATTTGCCCTAGCTGTAACGCAGGTAATCGCTTGCCTCAATCACGTATTGGCGAACAGGCTAAATGTGGAAAATGCAGTGAAGCCTTATTTAAGGGCGAACCGATAGATACTGATGAAGCAGGTTTTGCACGCCATATTGGTGGCGAGTTACCTGTTATCGTCGACTTTTGGGCACCTTGGTGTGGCCCATGTAAAAGTATGGCTCCAGCCTACGAACAAGTGGCTAAGCAGTTTGCTCACCAAGCACAGTTTTTAAAAGTGAATACTGAAGAGCAACAAGCCTTAGCGCAGCGCTATCAAATTCGCTCTATTCCCACATTGATGTGCTTTAAAAGTGGTAAGCTGCTCGGACAACAAGCAGGGGCTTTACCTGCCCAAGCTATGCAGCAATGGATTGAGCAGTTTGTGTAATGAGTCAAAGCTGTATCTAGATAAAATGCCCAGCACATCGCTGGGCATAGTTTAGTTAGTTGGTCGTTAAGTTATGAAGGTGAGTGATGGCTTTAATCGCATTATCGAAAGAAAAGGCAACATTGGGCTCGGCGAGCAAAAGTGTTTCTAAGCTTTCGGGCTCTACTAATACAGCTTGGTGAATAGCACCATTGTAATCAATTAGGGCCCAGTCTATTGCCATGTAAGCGCCCGCATACTCGTAGGGAGAGTTAATTCTTACAATAGCTAAATTAGCTACCGTGTCATGTTTTACTGTCCAGCGACTATCACCTATCTCGATGGTATCGTCGTCTATCAACACGTAGTTAACTTGCCCAGGAAGAATTAATTCAGCAATTTTCTCTAAAGTTTTTCCCTCGATAGAGCCATTGCTGATGAAGCTATCTTCGTCACTGACATCTACCATAATCAAGGGAACAGTAGGATAAGACACCATTTTGTAGCCATATCCTGCAAAGTTAGCGTCATCCCAGGTCCAGGGGACATCGCTAATGTTTAGCGCTGCATTTAATGCGCCTTGTTTAGATAGATCAACTTGCTCTGCGTAGATTTTAAAATTCACGTCCAAAATAGCACTGGATACTAACAAGTAATCATCAACCACTTGCATGTCATCGCCGTCATTAAAGAACTCTGTTTCAGGAAGAATATTCCATGATGTTCCATTCCAAACATTTGAGGTAAGTGAGCTTGTCTCCGACTGCTGCTCTTTAAAAGTGTTGTCACTCATCGAATAAGCAATGGAGTAAGGCTGAGGATCTTGGGCAAACACTTCGATATTGATGGTATCTTCATCAAAGTGGTTGAGCGGATCGTTGGAGACGTTAGCGATGTAGCTTTCATCCCAGCTTAATATCTGTTGGTACTGCTCTAAGCTCAATCTGCTAGGTGAAAACTCACCAGGAGTAGTCGGAGGCGTAGTGGGTTTGTTTGCGATTGGCGTTCCATCATCACCTCGGCCACATCCTGCCAAGGTCAAACTGATTGCTATCGTTATGGCACTTAAGGTTTTATTCATGTTTATTCCGTTAATACTTCGAATGACGTCATTGTTTTAGATTCGAAAAACGCACGATAATGACATAAAGCTCATTAGCTGGTCTGTTGTTTTGTAAGATGGTTAGTGGTGGCGTTATGTGAGGCGATAGAACTAGGCGAGATTACAAAAATGGGCTTATAAGTAAGTGACTTAGCAGCGACAGACTAACTATTGGCTATTGTTTTTCATTAGCAGCAAGGTCAGTACTATTTTACTCGGTACCATTAGTAATAAACCCAGACCAATAGTAACGGCGATAATCTGCACACCACGAACGCCCATTGATACGCTAATGTTGGAAAATAGTGCTAAACCCACGCCCAGTATCACTAACGCTAAACCTATAGCGATTACGATATACAACAAATATGTCCAAGCCTTTTGAGTCATTGCTAGTGTCTATGGTTTGAGCGATGACGACTATTATTGAGCAGTAAAATTTGGTGTGCTTTGCGCTAGCGCAGGCTAAGGCTGATTACTTACAACCTCAAATTTCCCCTTGCTGCTTATGGTATCTAATACTGCAATGTTGTCTTGCCATAATAGCTTCCCTTCTACTCGCCAGCGGGAGTTTAAGTTTGGATTGCTGGCCGCTGGAGCGATAATAATCACCGAGAGAGCTTGGTTGGGTAAAACTTTAGCATGTATATAGAGGGTATTGTCTTGCAATGGGCTGATACCTTTCACCACAATGCTTCCTTCTGCCCAAGCTGCAGTTTGACTGTTTAGTGCTTGCTCTAGGGCTAGTTTAGGGAGTTTCTTAAATGGGCTGGCTGGGGCCCAAGTGTAGTAGCAAAACAAAGCAATTAATAAGGCTAATACAAAAGGGATGCGTTTATCGATGACTCGAGGATCTTTTACCATTTTTCTCACTTATAACGTCATATTACTTAGTCCAGCATAACTGGGTTTTAGGCACTTAGCGCCCACCTGTTACATCCAAAATACTACCAGTTACGTAAGACGCTTTATCTGAAATAAGCCAAGCGATCGCTTCGGCTATTTCTTCTGGCTCGCCGCCTCGCTGTAGTGGAATTGCACTTCTTAATCGCTCAATACGATTTGGCTCGCCACCATCTGCATGCATTTCTGTGTGTATAAACCCAGGACGAACACCATTTACGCGTATTGCTTGCTCGGCTAATTCGAGAGATAAGCCTTTGGTTAGCGTATCTATGGCACCCTTGCTTGCTGCATAGTCAATGTATTCAAAAGGCGAACCTACACGAGCCGCAGCTGAAGATACATTAACAATGCTTCCTCCAGATCCGCCATGGTTAGTTCCCATTCTTTTAATCGCGTATTTACAGCACATGAATGCACTCGTGACATTAACGCTAAAAAGCTGATTAATTCGCTGAGCGGTCATTGCTTCAAGCCGCATTTGAGGAAACAACATTGCGGCGTTGTTGACTAGCGCGTTGATTGGCCCAAGTTGCTGGTCAATGTGATTAAACAGTTGCTCAACTTGGTGTTCATCACTGATGTCCGCTCTTACCGCAATGGCGGTACCTCCAGTAGATTGAATACGTTCTACGACCTCTAATGCTGCGGCTTGGTTTTTCTTATAGTTGATACATACTGAATAGCCTTGTTCAGCGAGCAAACATGCCGTGGCTGCGCCTATCCCTCTGCTCGAACCTGTAACCAAAGCAACCTTGCTCATCCATGCTCTCCTTCGCTTCAACACTTTATTCTATGCTAGCAAGCTTAACACCTTAACTGAATAGCGTTACTGCTCGTATTAAGTGGCGAACCTTCGAACTATTGTGCGAGATATTTGAGTGTGAAGCATTGGTTTTAAGCCTAAACCTTTCTAGACTCAAGCCACTTATTGTTACTTGAAGAGATTAATTATGGATATTACCTTTGACCTTGCCCGTGCATTAACTGAAAAAGCTTTAGGCCTTGCTGGTGAGAAACAAGCAAATATTGCGGTAGCAGTAGTAGATGCACATGGTGAGTTAGTGAGTTTCGCCCGTATGGATGGTGTCGCATTTCATGCCGCGGTGTTGGCTCAGAATAAAGCCTATACGTCGGCGCGTGATCGCCAACCTACCGCCAATTTAGCTGCTTGGGCTCAAGAAACCGGCAAAGATATGGGCTATTGGAGTGATGCTCGTTTTACAGGTATTCAGGGCGGCGTGCCAATTTATCTGGATGATCAAGTGGTTGGAGCGCTAGGTATTAGTGGTATGAGTGAGCAAGATGACGCTACCTTAGCTCAAACCGCAATCGATGCCTGCGTTTAATTCAGATCAAACTTTTGTCACGAAGCGCAGATCTTTGATTTGCGCTATTGATTAATCTCTCATATTATTCCCCGTTAATCTTATCCGTCAACTCGCCTATAGATTGTCTTAAAGGCGTAATAGGCTTGAGTAATAGTCCTTAATCTTAGTGAGTTTTAAGGTTTACTTTTCTTTAACACTTGAGAAACGTAGGTTTACCTATAGCTTAGTCATTTTATTTGGATACAAAGTGGCAACAGCTTTGCTTGGTTAGATTAGGCATTTAGCTGCCCACTTATTGGGCATGGCTGCTTTGGTAGTTACAGCAATGAAATACAGGGAAGTAATAATGATTGTTCAAATTAACAGGCTTTTAAATCAATTTCTTAAAATGAGCTTGATTGCTTTGCTGTTGTTATTAACTGCTTGTATCGATGAAGAGGAAGAGGTATCTCCTGTACCTAACTCGGATGCAGCAGTGCAGGTTAAAAACTTGCGCCTACAAGAAGGTACTACAGAGCTTGCCGTTGGTGACTCCTCTCAGTTGGTTGTTAATGCTGACTACAATAATGGTACTACCAAGCCTTTGCCTAAATCAGGCCTTATTTGGCGCTGTGAAGGCTTTGCTGTAGATATTAGTTCAAGTAGTGAAGTGAGTGCGGTCAAAGCTGGTGAGTCAAACTGCATTGTTTCATTTAGTATGTTGCAACTCGCAGTAGATTTTGTCGTCGCAGCAAATGATAATCCGACTTCACCAGGAGAAGGTGATACGACTTCACCGGGTGATGGTAATACTACTTCACCAAGTGATGTTCGCAAGCTTCGTTTAGGTGCTGGGGAAACATCTTTGAAAGAAGGTGACACCTCTCAATTAGTTGTTAACGGTGTTTATGCTGATAATTCAGCTACGCCTATAGCAAACTCTGAGCTTGTTTGGCAATGTGATAGCCCAGCAGTGAATATTAGCGCCACTAGCTTCCTAAGTGCATATAAAGCTGGCGAGTCTATTTGTAAAGTCAGTTGGAACGCGTTGACGCTCTCTGTAAACTTCGTAGTAACAGCCAGTGAAGTCCTACCTGATTTTATTAGTACCATTCCTCAAGGGCATTTGATTCTTCCTTTGGCTACTAAGCAAGACATTAAGCTTACCGGATACTTCTCCAATGGCACCAGCGAGTCTGAGCCTTCTGATGCAACATTGAGCTGCGATACTAGTAACGTTAGTTTAAGTGCAGAGAATGTGTTGACAACCGAGAGTGTTGGCCAAGCCACTTGTACCGCTACTTGGAAAGAAAAGACTGCTCAGCTTCTGGTCACTGTGGTTGATTCTGCAGCTACCCAACGTAAACTGTCTCTGGCTTTCCTCGACCACCTACGTTTTTCCGATGAAGATTACAGTAAATTCACTGCTTGGGTAGATAAAGCGGTGGAAGGTAAACCAGGTTATGGCTTTTCACCGACAGACGCCATTTATATGTACTACCTAACCCAAGATAAAAAGTATATTGATTTAGCGATTGCAGATGTCGAAGCGCAAGTGGTTGCAGCTGAAGCCAAAATGGCTGCTAATGAGAAGCCTGCTGTTAGTGCAGATTCTTACCTACATGTTGGTAACTACATTTCTAAGCTAGCTTATGCTTATGACTATGGTTACGAGTTACTTAGTGAGAGTCAGCGAAAACGATGGGAAAACTACGCCGAACAAGCGATTTGGAATGTGTGGAATCATAAAGATGCGGAATGGGCGGGTAATTCCTTTTCATGGAGCGGTTGGGCGACTACTAACCCAGGCAATAATTACCATTTTAGTTTCCTGAAGGCGACTATAACTTGGGGGGTGGTTACTCAAAATGACACATGGTTAAACCTTTTAAGCAACGATAAACTGCCAAAGTTGGTAGCGTACTATGACCAATTTGAGAAAGGTGGTAGTCGAGAAGGAACCGGTTATGGTGTTGCTCAGCGCGATCTGTTTGAATTGTACCAAATATGGAAGGATTCAAGTGGCGAAGACCTTTCAGCCCAGTCTGTTCATTCTAAGGAGACTATCGATTACTGGATACACGCAACCACTCCTCCCCTAGAAATGTTTGCCCCGATTGGCGATCAGTCTCGAGTTTCTAAACCAAAGTTATTTGACTACCATGAAAACTTGATACACCGAGCTGCATCTTTAAATATTGGTACAGATGAAGCTAAACGCGGTAAGTGGTGGCTAGATAATAACTCAGTAAATCCAATTGTTTATGGGTTTAACTTAGATACCACATTGCTACAGCAAGAGCTTAATCAACTAAAACCAACCGAGTTGGTATATCACGCGACCGGTGCTGGGCACTTGTTTGTTAGATCTTCTTGGGAAACCGATGCTACTTGGCTATCTGCAGTCGCGGGTATTTATGATGAGTCTCATGCCCACCGTGATCAAGGTTCGTTCAGTTTGTATAAAGATGATTGGTTAGCGGTAACACAAAACATTTGGTCACACAGTGGCATCCATCAAGAATCTGAAGTACATAACATGGTGCGTTTTGTCGAAGATGGTGAAACCATTTTGCAAAAACGCCGTACTGAAGCGACCATGGATTACACAGTTAATGGCGCTGAAACTATTATCAACATGGATTTAAGCCAAATCTATGCGGCTTATGATTCAGTGACGTCATGGCAGCGCAAGATTAACTTCACTGCAAACCGAGTACTGGTAAGTGACCAGTGTGTTGTAGCTGACAGTGTGTCGGCTATTTGGCAAATTAACCTTCCTGTAGAGCCCATTGTTAATAATGATGGCACCATAACTGCTGGTAATTTACTTATTACTCCTATTGCCCCCGCTAATCCTTCACTAAATATTGTGAACTGGCAGGATGTGAATGAGAAAGAGTATAAAGATCCACATTATAAGTTAGAGCTGCAAGGCGCTGGCTGTAACTATCAAGTACAGTTAGATGTATTGAATTAATCATCTAAACAGTAGATAAAAATAGGGAGCCGATATGGCTCCTTTTTTTATTGTTTGATAGTTATTATTACGCAGCTAAGGCTACTTGTAACCACTCTCTCTTAAGCGCTTATAAACAGTGTTTCGGCTTACACCAAGCTGCTGAGCCGTTTTAGATATGTTGCATGACAAGGATTGATAAACCGCAACAATATCTTGAGTACTGGAGCTTTTAGTTAGGCGTTCGGCGTCGTTGCTGAGCGTTTCTGCAGAAGGCGTAAAGGCTTCCACATTGTTATTCTTGCTGTCTAAGTCAGCAAAGAAATCATCGGGTAAGTGTTGAAAATCGATGGCTTGATTGTCAGACATGGCCTGTGCAATTTGAATCACGCTCACTAACTGGCGAATGTTACCTGGCCAAGGGTGCTGGCAAAAGCTCTGCATGGCACGCTCGGTAATTAAGCCATCTTGTGGCGTCTCAGCGTAATAATTAAGTAAGAACTGAATCAAGTGTTGGCGGTCACTGCGGTGGCGTAACGCAGGTAACTCTATGTTTAAACCGCTGACCCGATAATATAAATCTTGGCGAAAACCGCCGGCTTCTACCTCATCTTTTAAATTACGATTAGTCGCCGATACCAGTTTAAAATCTACTGGGTATGACTCAGTGCTGCCCAACGGGTTAACACGGCGTTCTTGCAGCACGCGCAATAATCTAGCTTGCACATTTAAGGGCATGTCGCCAATTTCGTCTAAAAACAAAGTGCCTTTATCGGCTTTACGTATTAAACCAATATACCCCTTATTGCTTGAACCTGTGAACGCCCCTTTTTCATAACCAAATAGCTCTGACTCGACCAACTCTTGGGGAATAGCAGCGCAATTTACCGTTACCATATTTTGTTTACTACGCAGGCTAGATTGGTGCAGCGCTTTTACAAACACTTCTTTGCCTACACCGGTTTCGCCGCGGATCAATATTGGGATCTCTTTATCAACAATACGCTTACTTTGTGCCACGGCTTTCGCCATTACTGGATCGCCGAGGTTGAGGTCATCTAACAAGAACGGCTGTTTCTTATTGCCTTGCTGACTATCGGTGTAGGTATCAGTTTTCAACAGTGTCCTAAAGTCTAAGACTCTAGGTTTAGCTTGTTTAGGTTTGTGTAAAATGCCATGCACTCTAAATTGCTGACAGGTGAGCAAAGGAACTTGAAAGCTCTCTGGCTGGTTAATGAGCTGGCTCACGCTTATGTCGAATAATTCACTGATATTTACCAGTTTTAAATCTGTTGCTAGCACCAGCTCTGCTCTGCGATTAGCTGAGATAACGAGCCCATTCTCGTCAAATACAATCAATGCAGACCATTGGCTATCTATGTTTTCGGGGCTGGTATTAAAACGCAGTAAAAAGTGTTCACTGTTAAAGTGGGAGATAATGAGTTGGTTTTCTACCGCTTGCGACATGATTTTTACCATGCCTAAGGTATGAGATTCAGGTAGGTAGGTATCACTAGAGATATCGATTACGCCAACCATTTCTCGGTCCACTCCAAAAATAGGTGCAGCAGACCCGGTCATAAATCGATTAGCCACCAAAAAGTGCTCATCGTGATGAATTTGCACCACACTCCCTGTTTTTAGTGCGGTACCAATTGCATTAGTTCCTAATGCCGGTTCTTGCCAGCCGGTACCTGGAGCAAAAATCTCTTGGTGTTGTTGCTTAAAGCGCTGCTCCCCCCAGCTTTTTAATACGTAGCCTTGGTGATCTGCCAGCATTACTTGGCTGTTGCTGTTAGCTAAAAGGTTCTCGTAATAAGGCAAAACTTGGTGATGGGTGGTTTCTAACAGTTGATGATGCTGCTCTAACAAGCAAGACAAATCGCCCGCAGATTTATGTTCAACCTCCGGCTCACTGTGGTGGCTTAACCCCAAGTCTCGGCAACGCTGCCAAGAGTGTTTGATTAGTGCTTCATGCTCCAAATACCACTGAGTTTTTTCGCTCATTTTCGTCCTTTAATCAGCATCACATCAGTAAACGTGAACTTGATCAGGGCTGAACTTTCGCATACGAACATTATTTGGTCAAAACTGATTAACAAAATGTTCACATTGATCACGTTTTATGAACATACTTAATTTCAATAAAAGCTTTAATTATAATTAAATTCATTTAAATCAGTTGGTTAATAAAATTATTGAATATGGCACGGCTCTAGCAATCATCTTCGTAGATTTGCGATTGTGAACACAGTGCGAACATTGTTTAGCGCTAAGTAAAAGGAGATCCCCCACCCATGTCACTGACATTGGAAAACGTTACACGGATGGTTGACGGTCAATACTACATAAATCAAGCCAGTCTCAACTTTGAGCCGGGATCGTTTAATGTATTACTTGGTCGCACCTTATCGGGCAAAACCAGCTTGATGCGATTAATGGCGGGTTTAGATAAACCCAATACTGGTCGAGTACTGATGAACGGATTAGATGTCACCGGAGTGTCGGTACAAGAACGAAATGTATCGATGGTGTATCAGCAGTTCATTAATTATCCCAACATGACGGTTTACGACAACATTGCTTCACCTTTGCGTTTAGCTAACGAATCGGAAACGCTGATTAACAAGCGGGTGATGGAAACAGCAGAAATGCTGCACATTACTTCTTACCTATCGCGTTTGCCTTTAGAGCTTTCTGGCGGCCAGCAGCAGCGTACAGCCATGGCAAGAGCCTTGGTAAAAGATGCCGATATTATTTTATTTGATGAGCCTTTGGTGAACTTAGATTACAAGTTACGTGAAGAGCTGCGCCAAGAAATGCGAGATTTGTTTGCTCAACGCAATACCATTGCGGTGTATGCCACTACCGAACCTAATGAGGCTTTAGCTCTAGGCGGTACCACCACCATATTGCATGAAGGGCGCATTATTCAAAGTGGCCCCACTGCTGAAACCTACCATTCGCCCTGCAATGTGACTGCTGCGGCGTTGTTTAATGAGCCACCGATTAATCTCATCACCGGCAAAATGAGCGCCACTGAAGTGACCTTTGATGACAAAGTGCATTTTCCTCTTAATGCTGACTTAAAAGCCTTGGGCGAGGGGGATTATCAGTTTGGTATTCGACCAAGCCATTTGAGTTTATTGCCTAAAAATGACGATGATCTAGAAATCTCGGTGCAAGTTGAGTTGGCTGAGATTTCGGGCTCCGAAACCTTTTTACATGTACGTAATGAGCACTTCCAATTGGTGCTGCATTTATCTGGCGTGCATTCCTACCATGTGGACGAAAAAATAAAAATCTATGTGCCTACCCACAAATTACACGTGTTTAACGGTGACGGGCAACTAATTCAGGCTTCGAGCCGTCGCATTGAGGACCATTATCATGGCTGAGATCCAACTTAAATCACTGGCTCACTGCTATGACAAGCAAGCAGACGAACCACTCTATGCCATTAGAGAGATGAATCATGTGTGGCAAAAAGGCGGAGCATACGCGTTGCTTGGGCCTTCGGGTTGCGGAAAGTCAACCTTGCTCAATATTATTTCTGGTCTGCTAGAACCCTCGGACGGTGAGGTTTTATTTGATGGGGTGAGGGTAAACGATATTCCGCCGCAAGAGCGCAACATTGCTCAGGTATTCCAGTTTCCGGTGGTGTACGACACCATGACGGTATTTGATAACTTAGCCTTTCCACTTCGTAACATGGGCGCTAGCAAGGCCAAAGTGCAGTCAAAAGTAGGGGAAATTGCCGAGATCCTCGATCTCACCGCGGTGCTCAATAAAAAGGCCGCCAACCTAAGCGCCGATGAGAAACAAAAGGTGTCGATGGGGCGTGGCTTGGTACGTGATGATGTATCAGCAATTTTGTTTGATGAACCGCTCACAGTCATTGACCCACACCTTAAGTGGAAGTTGCGCCGGAAGCTCAAGCAAATTCATGAGCAGTTCAACATTACCATGGTTTACGTGACTCACGATCAGCTAGAAGCCTCAACCTTTGCCGACAAAATTGCCGTGATGTACAACGGCCAAGTAGTACAGTTTGGCACCCCGCGAGAGCTGTTTGAACAACCTAACCATACCTTTGTGGGCTACTTCATTGGCAGCCCAGGGATGAACTTGATGGAAGTTGAGCGTTGCGAGCAAGGTGTGTGTTTTGGGGCACAAAAAATTGCCTTAAGTCCGGTCGAGATGGCTGCCGTAAACGCCAGCCAGTCCAATAACCTAAAAGTAGGTATTCGCCCTGAGTTTGTGCATGTTTGGGATAAGCCCAATGGTGATGCTTACCAAGCTGAAGTGTTGTTTGTAGAAGATCTCGGCACCTACAAAATCCTCAGTTTGAAGCTGGGTGAGCAAGTAATAAAAGCCCGTCTACAAGAAGACCAACGCGTACCGCAGCAACATGCCTACATTAGCTTTCCCGAACAATGGTTGATGCTGTACATAGACGAATACTTGGTAGCCAAGGAAGACAATCATGATTAAACCTTATACCAACAAAGCGTGGTACTTGGTCTTGCCAGTATTTGCGCTGGTGGCTTTTAGCGCCATCATCCCTTTGATGACGGTGGTGAACTACTCGATTCAGGATATTTTTGATGCCAATACTCGCTATTTTGTGGGCACCGAATGGTATCGAGAAATCCTCAACGATACTCGCTTGCACGATTCACTGGTTCGACAGTTTATTTTCTCTGGCTCGGTACTGTTAATTGAAATCCCATTGGGCATTTTAGTGGCGTTAATGATGCCTGCTCGCGGCCCTGGTTCGGTAGTGTGCTTGCTGGTATTGGCCTTGCCCTTGTTGGTTCCACTCAATGTAGTGGGCACCATTTGGCAAATTTTTGGGCGGGCTGATATTGGTTTATTTGGCTGGGCCTTAAATAGCCTTGGTATCAACTACAACTATGCGGCAAACCCCATGGACGCTTGGTTTACCGTGTTGCTGATGGACGTATGGCACTGGACTTCGCTGGTGGCTTTGCTGTGTTACTCCGGCTTGCGGGCTATTCCTGATGCTTACTACCAAGCGGCGCGAATTGACCGTGCTTCAAACTGGGCGGTATTTCGTTTTATTCAGCTTCCTAAACTTAAAAACGTGCTGCTGATTGGCGTGTTATTGCGCTTTATGGACAGCTTTATGATTTACACCGAACCCTTCGTGCTCACCGGTGGCGGCCCGGGTAACTCCACCACATTTTTAAGCCAAACTCTAACCAAAATGGCTGTAGGTCAATTTGATATCGGTCCGGCAGGCGCATTTTCCATCATTTATTTCTTAATCATCTTGTTAGTCAGCTGGCTGTTTTATACCGCCATGACCCATAACGACGGTAAGTAAGCACTAGCGAAAGGATGCAACTATGAACATTAAAAAAACACTAGGAATGGGCACTTACATCTTGTTTCTACTGTTACCGATTTATTGGTTATTGATTATGTCGTTTAAGAGTAATCAGGAAATTTTGGGCGGCTTAAGTTTTTGGCCTGAGCATTTCACGTTGGCTAATTACATCACTATTTTCAGCGACGCCAGTTGGTACATGGGCTACGTCAATTCAATTTACTACGTGTCGCTAAACATGGTGATTACCTTAGCGGTGGCATTACCTGCGGCTTATGCCTTCTCGCGATTTCGTTTTATCGGCGACAAGCACCTGTTTTTTTGGCTGCTTACCAACCGAATGGCGCCTCCGGCGGTATTTTTGCTGCCCTTCTTTCAGCTTTATTCGTCGGTAGGTTTGTTCGATACCCACATTGCGGTGGCCTTGGCGCACTGCCTATTTAATGTGCCGTTGGCGGTGTGGATCCTCGAAGGTTTTATGTCTGGTGTACCAAGAGAAATTGATGAAACCGCCTACATCGACGGTTATAGCTTTCCGCGCTTCTTCGCCAAAATCTTCATTCCACTAATCCGCTCTGGCATTGGTGTCACCGCCTTCTTCTGTTTCATGTTTAGTTGGGTGGAACTGTTGCTGGCGAGAACACTCACCTCGGTAGACGCGAAGCCCATTGCCGCAGTAATGACTCGCACCGTCAGCGCCTCGGGCATTGATTGGGGCGTGCTCGCGGCGGCAGGCGTATTAACCATTTTACCTGGCGTATTGGTTATCTGGTTTGTGAGAAACCATGTGGCGAAAGGTTTTGCCCTCGGACGGGTATAGGAGAAACAGCATGAATTGGATGGCTTGGACGACTCCATCAGCATTATTTTTTACCGGCATTGGCTGCATTTTGTTTGCCATGACTTGCTGGGAATTAAAGAGCCCTTGTGTGGCACGTAAAGGGTTTTTACCGATCACTACCACCCGTGGCGATCGATTGTTTATTGGTTTATTAAGCAGTGCGTTTATTCATCTTGGTTTTATTGGGATGACTGAACTGAGCATTTGGTTACCGTTTTCGGTAGCGGTGGTGTGGCTGTTTATTGTGATGAAATGGGGGTGACCTGCACACAATTTGAGAGCAAAAAAGGATGTGCGAAGGCATCAGTAGATGCCGTAGAAAAAACAACATGCACTTTAAAAACAAAAGGAATGAAGAAATGCCCTACAATAAAAAATCAATGTTTAAGCTAGCTCGCCTTAGCGTGGCAATGGTTATTGCCGGCTGCAGTAGCGTAGCCTTAGCAGATCAATACAGTGATGCCGCCAAACAGTGGGTAGGTGATGAATTTACACCTTCTACGCTTAGTCAGCAGCAGCAAATGGATGAGATGGCATGGTTTACAGAAGCGGCAAAACCATTTCGCGGTATGGAAATTAATGTTGCTTCAGAAACCATTACCACCCATGAATATGAAAGTAAGACCTTAGCCAAGGCGTTTTTCGAGATTACTGGGATCAAGGTTAATCATGACTTGATTCAAGAAGGTGACGTAGTAGAAAAACTGCAAACGCAAATGCAGTCGGGTCGTAATATTTATGATGCCTACGTAAACGATTCAGATTTAATTGGTACTCACTTCCGTTACGGTAAAGTGGTGCCTATTAGTGATTTTATTAAAGGTGAGGGTAAAGATGTCACCCTCCCAACCCTCGATTTAGAAGACTTTATCGGTCTGAGTTTTACCACCGGCCCAGATGGAAAAATTTATCAACTGCCAGACCAACAGTTTGCCAACCTCTACTGGTTCCGTGCCGATTGGTTTGAACGCACCGACTTAAAAGAGAAGTTTAAAGCTGAATATGGCTACGAGTTAGGGGTACCACTTAACTGGTCAGCCTATGAAGACATTGCTGAATTCTTCTCGGAGAAGGTAAAAACCATTGATGGCGAGCGTGTATACGGCCACATGGATTACGGTAAAAAAGATCCTTCACTCGGTTGGCGCTTTACCGATGCTTGGTTGTCTATGGCGGGTGCGGGCGACAAAGGCATTCCTAACGGTGTGCCGGTTGATGAATGGGGCATTCGAGTAGAAGGCTGTAACCCTGTGGGCTCAAGTGTAGAGCGCGGCGGTGCAACCAACGGCCCTGCGGCAGTTTATGCTACCGCAAAGTATGTTGAATGGTTGAAGAAATACGCGCCACCAGAAGCCCCCGGCATGACCTTTGGCGAAGCCGGTCCGGTACCTGCTCAAGGTAGCGTGGCCCAGCAAATATTCTGGTACACCGCCTTTACTGCTGATATGACCAAGCCAGGGTTACCAGTAGTGAACGAAGACGGCACACCTAAGTGGCGTATGGCTCCATCGCCGCGTGGCCCTTACTGGGAAGAGGGCATGAAGCTGGGTTATCAAGATACTGGCTCGTGGACTTTCCTAAACTCTACGCCTTTAGACAGACGCCAAGCTGCTTGGTTGTATGCCCAGTTTGTGGTGTCTAAATCGGTATCATTGAAGAAAACCTTGGTGGGCTTAACGCCTATTCGTGAGTCTGATATTAACTCGCAAGCAATGACTGATGCCGCACCTAAACTCGGTGGCTTAGTAGAGTTCTATCGCAGTGATGCACGAGTTCAGTGGACGCCAACAGGAACTAACGTACCAGACTATCCAAAACTGGCTCAACTATGGTGGCAATACGTAGCAGAAGCGGCCAGCGGTGAGAAAACACCTCAAGAAGCGATGGATGGTTTAGCCGCAGCCCAAGACAAAGTGTTAACTCGCTTAGAACGCAGTGGCGCGCAAGGAGAATGTGGACCTAAGCTTAATCCTAAGCAAGATGCCTCTTACTGGTTAAACCAACCTGGCTCACCTAAAGCCAAATTAGCCAACGAGAAGCCACAGGGTAAAACTATTGCTTATAAAGATTTAATCGCCCAATAAGCAAGTGACTCAAACAAAAGACCCAGCCAAGCTGGGTCTTTTTGTAAGCTTTTTAAGTCGGGATAAATAGCAGGTTTGGTTTTAAATAAGAGTCAACACTTTTGAGCTTGCTAGGTATATTTTTTCTATTTTTCTTCGTGTGCCTTTATAAGCCTACTTCTGTCTTTGTTGGGCTCACACAACTGTAGTCTTGCTATTTCTTTTTCTATAGAGTTTTTATTTTTGTCCTTCCCAATCTTTTCATTCTCAGCCAACTTCCTTCTTAAAGCAAAAAAGTGTATCAGCCCCTTTTCTTGAGAGGCTCTTTACCAAGCTTGTGCACCATTTTTTACAGGCCTGCGGATAAACTCATTAACAAAACGCCTGCTTCTATTGGCTTATTCAGGTTTTGTCAGCTATTAGTTTTTGATTAGCCTTCGTCAGTATTCTCACAACTTAGCCGTGTGGCGTCTTGTAGCTCTCTTTTAAACTTCTATGACAGCCCGTATTTATGCGAGATAAGAGGAATATGTCTTATGCCAAGCTCTTCCAGCTTTACTCGAATGATGGATCCTCTGGTTACACTGGAGTCACTACCAGGGATTAGCCAAGGCGATATAGCAGCGCTGCGGCAAATAGATATCTTCTCAGTGAGCGATTTATTGCACTTTAAGCCTGTTCACTATGCCCAGATCCTAAAAGCATATAGCCAAGGTTTGATTAATCACCATATAGAGCGGGCAGCCTACTTGAAGGACGAGTTTGCTGCAGTTGAAGTGGCTGCCGTTGGTTATTTGCCCCCAAATTCCTTGCGCGAACTAAGCGCTAGGTCAGCGCAAATCTTGGAAAGCTTTTTCGGTATTGTTTCAATTAATGAACTGGCAGAATTTGGGCTTTATCATGCCGCTCAGCGTTATTTAACGCAACCAGAACAAGGTTTCGATGAGGCCCCTTCTGCGCCCGATGAACTAATGCCAGGGATGATTGGTAGCACTCATAGCAGCGTTCGCTTCTCTAGCTACGTGAAGGGACAGAGATATCAACTGCAAGGGTTACGCATAGATGCTCAAACTACTGATAATAGCTTTGCTGGCCTGTTAATGAGTGACAGCGTGTCGGCGCTTATGGAACAAAAGCCACCGCTAAGTTTCTATCTTGGATACATTGTTCATCTTAAGCAATATTGGCGCAACATGGGGACACATTTAGGCGAGGTTATTCATTCGTTGGCGCTAGCACCCGGCGAGTCGCGCAATATTGCCGTGATTGATTGGTATCGCAAACAAAGCTCTAGTAGAGGCGAGACCACGCGGATTGACGAGCAACTAAGCAATAGCATGACTCACACTCGGGCCCTGGATGAAGTGACTCAAGCTACGGCTTTGGAGCATCAACGTGGCCAAACCAATAGCGAGGCCTCTACCAGCTCGGTGGGTACTGGTTTGTCTGCCGGTGTCGGAGGTGGACGCTCCGATGGGGGAAACGCCAGCGGCACCTTGCCACTTAAAGAGCTTACCGGTATTCCGATGGATCTAGACCTCTCTGCTGCCAGTATTTTATCCAGCGCTGGCGGGGCAGGGGGCTCTGCAGTGTTTTCGCATGTGGCTCAAGAAGGGGTGGTGCAAACCGAGACCAACTCTACTCGGCAACTGGTGTCTGAGTTGCAGCAGAACATTACCGACCGCAGTGTGCAAAACGCCTCATCAATGCGCTCTATTCGCTCTTCGGTGGTGGTGACTGATGAACAACAAGAATCTGAGCAAATCACTACCCGTAATGTTACCAATTACAATCATATGCACGCCTTAACCGTGCAATATTTTGAGGTGCTACAGAAGTATCAAGTAGAAATAGATACGCTCGATTACACCCCGATCATGTACTTGCCCTATCGCCCCATCACTTTTGACTTCGAGTTTATCCGTGCCCATTGGCGGGTATTGCAAGCCTTAGTGAAACAGGATTCAGCACGGCTCTATCAGCGTTTTGCTTCAATCATAGAGCGGCCTGATTATTCGACAGAAGTGATTGATATCAGCAGCGATCTTTCTGTTACCGCGATCACCGCTCATATTGTCACCCTTGAAGATAGTCATTGGGCCTTGATCTACCGTAACAGTAGCTCGGTTGAACACCGGGTGACGGGACTCGGGCCTAAAATATCTCGCGATGTTGATTTCAGTGGTCGCGACCGCATACGCTTGGATGACTTAGTTTCATTGGAAGTGACGGCTGTTTTACCTCCAGTAGCAGGTAGCCCGGATTTATCTCATATTCAATTTATCAAAGCTGAATTGGATATGACAATAGTCGATGAGGGAGCGAACGAAACTAAGGTGAGTCTATCCGTCCCGTATACTTTGCTTGCTCGGGATTCTAAAGTACTGTTTTCTGATTTGAAATCTGAAGTGATCAGTGCGCTTGAGCAGCAAGCGAGCATTGTCCCCTTGGATTACATTAAAGAGATTGAGTTGTTTTTTAATCGACAGCGTTATGCTGCTACGCGTTTATTGATTTTTTCGACTGAACGCGAGCAGTTAAGTGCGGTGCTAGAAAGTCTCCACATCCAATCGGCACTTCATCCACCATTACCCTTGATGGAGTTGGCTTCCGCCACACCGGTGGGCTTCACCGAGAACTTCATCATTCTTAAGCTTCATCAGTCGGAACAACAAGCGGCAGAGCAATCTTTGGTGCTAAGTGAAGCTGTGAGTACGGTTCACGGTAAGGATCAGCAAGCTTCTTTTAATCGGCCACTATCTGGGCGCTTAAAAGTACGAAAGCAGGGAGAGTGTTGTCAAATAGAAATAGAGTTGATGTCTTCAGCGGAGCGCAGCAGTGATGACATCATTGCAGAAATTACCCTACAACTGCATGGCCAAGGTCCGAGTTATCAGGGAAGTGGCTTTATCCGAGAGCCTAGTCCTGACGGAGAACTAAGCATTTCACTTCACAAGGTTAGCTTGGATTGGCAGGACACTAAGTTTGAGCTTTATAGTGAATTTCTGAATCAGGGTAAAGTGACCCACTATGACTTAGAGGGCGTCATTAGCCCCGCTGTTGCCGAGCCTCATCCTTTACGTTCAAGCATCGACTGTTATTTAAGAACACTGCGTAGCAGCTTTGTGGATCTCATTGGCCAACAGCGCGTTACCGACACCATTTATCTTCCTTCGGCCGGTGTCTTTGGGGAAGCAATACTAGGGCGGGCGAATAGCGCAGAGAAGATAGATGCCAGTCGTTATTTCAATTGGCAAGACTCGCTTATCCCGCACACAGCCTCAGAGATAGCCGCCATTCAAGCGGGGAGCCGTGACAGCGGTATCTCCGATATGAATGCCACGGTAACCGACGGAAATCTCAGCATTATGCCGCCCACGCCTTTGCCCAACTCACAGACCGCCGCCGCGACGTTAGCCGCACTGGGCACGCCAGGACTATTCCGCGATGCTTCAGGCAGTGCCTTATTGAGCTCAACCTTATCTACCTTGGCCGAGGTGGCACTGCAAACCGCACAACACGCTGGAACACTGGCGGGCGATGCGCGCAGTGATGCTTTAAATAGTGCGGTTTCGCTAGGTCAACAAGTATCCGATGTGTTGGCCAGTGTTAACTCCAAGCCATCTGGTCCAATAGCCAATCCTAGCAATGTGACAGAAGCGGGAGCGGGAATTAACCAGGGGTTGGGAATTAATAACAGTAATCAAAATGCCTTTAATGGTGAGAACTCTAGTCAAAATAATAATCATAACCAAAATGACAATGCCGCGAACAATGAAACTAACGTTGCTACCGGTGCTAGTGCAGGCGCAAATGCCGGGGCGGGAAGCTCTTCAGGTGGTGGCTCTGGAGGGAGTGGCGGCAGCAGTGGTGGTTCTGGGCATGGTGGAACACAAACGGAAATCGTGAATGTCACGCTGAGAGGCTTTGTACCCAGCCAGTTATGGGCTCTGTCAAACGCCTTTGATATAAACGAAATGTCAGTCACTTCCGTGGCGAGCACTTTGGTCGATATGAAAGACTTTATTACGACGTTGATCAGTGAGGGCTGGGATAAAGCGGTAGCTAAAAGTGAGCTTGGCAACACTGAGTGCGCCGATTTGTTACGGGCAATATTCCGCTTTGAAGGCGATGACCGAGAGTTTAGCGAAGGTGATGCTCAGGGGATCGGCTCCATGTTCGAGTTGAGCGTCCAAGTTAAGTTGAATAGGGCGACGGGCGAAATTAGGCAAGTGACAGAACAAAATAAGGCCTTTGGAACTCCAGGCTTATATACGCAGTTAGATTCTACGGGGAATGTTGGTGACGTTTGGTGGGCTGAAGGTAAGGAGACTGATGCGACAGTTTTCGATAAAACCGACGTTAATCTTGGCGATAAATCGCTGCTAGAGCTAGGGGCCAATGGAAGGATTTTGACTTTGGCAGTGTTAGGGGCGCGGCCATACGCACCTTACGATGGCGCGAGTTTTGGCGAAATGAAGAGCACCATAAAGTTAGGCGATTATGTGGACTTTGAGTTGCCCTTAAAAGATGTGTTTACCGCCGTAGTTGACCGAATTGGTCTTGGCTCTGTTCACGCGCTGTTTGAAGTGAGCTTCAATTGGGAGCATGGTCAACTGAAGGTGTCTGTCGCTGCGGAACACCAGTATTTTCCTTGTTATGAAGTCATCGTTGACTACGCTGGAGAGTCGACCTCGGTTTATACTTTTGATGCTCGACAACATGGTCAAGGGCCGAGCTCGTTATCTCGCTCAAAACAAAGCCAAGAGGGTAAAGTCACGAGGCTGTAAGCAACTTCATCGGGGGGCTAGGATGGCTTAGTGGAGTTCTATCGCAGTGATGCACGAGTTCAGTGGACGCCAACAGGAACTAACGTACCAGACTATCCAAAACTGGCTCAACTATGGTGGCAATACGTAGCAGAAGCGGCCAGCGGTGAGAAAACACCTCAAGAAGCGATGGATGGTTTAGCCGCAGCACAAGACAAAGTGTTAACTCGCTTAGAGCGTAGTGGCGCGCAAGGAGAATGTGGGCCTAAGCTTAATCCTAAGCAAGACGCCTCTTACTGGTTAAGCCAACCTGGCTCACCTAAAGCCAAATTAGCCAACGAGAAGCCACAAGGTAAAACCATTGCTTATAAAGACTTAATCGCTAAGTAATCTGATAGGTTCATTCTTAGCCGGCCTCAGGGTCGGCTTTTTTGTGGTTCAATTATTTTCAAAAGCGACAGTAGCGGTTTAACAATACGCTAATCGAAAATACTGCCTAGCTGTGAAGTAGAGATAAAACTGTTTTGTTGTTTAAGTTGTTGCTGCAAGTCCTTGAGTTGGCGCTGGTCGCTGTATTTAGGGAATACGCTCACATCAGCAAGTTGGTTGATAGAAAGCCTGCCTCGTCGCCATTTAGCCCAACTAGCGTTAAGCAATAAACGGTCGGTTTCACGAAGGAATTGCTTGCTGCGGTAACGCCATATTATTTGTTTTAATACGCGGCTGAGAAACTTGTTTTGCTTAGTCATAGCCAGCTGGTAAAGATACTCATAAAACGACAAGTCTTCTTCACTCTTAGGTGATAGTTGTTTTAAGTCTGAGGTAGTAATTGGTTCAGAGAATTTAAAATTAGTAATATTGTTGAGCTGCATCGCCATATGAGTTCGATAACATTTGGAGCAGCGCCCGCAATTGCAGTTTGGATCTTTCCAGCATACCCATAAGTTGTGCAAGGCATCGGGGTAGTGTTTGATGGCAGCGATTTTCTTTGCTCGATCTGCTTCTAAACCCACATGTGATAACTCACAGGACTCCGATGACCAGAGTGGATCTACCAATGGGTGGCCGTTTGATGGGTGCACTGCATCATAAGTAACCGCTGCGCTGCACAAAGCACTTTTAGGGTTAAGCAGCAGTGCCACGCTGGCCAGCGAGGCGCCAAAATTAGCGAAACGCGCTAAACGGGTCCAGCCAGTAAACTCCTTCAAATTGCTTTCAACACAAATCAATCGCTTGTCGAAGATGTGAGCCGTTTTCTGACAGCGCGCCACCATATTGCGCCACGTGGTTTTGTCCATGCTGAAATCAAAGCCGTTTATCAGAATAAGATTCTCTAGCTGGTTTAGATGCTGAATCAACGAATAGGTGCCGTCTACGCCGCCAGAAAAAAATACGCTATGGCCCAACTGTTTATTTGACGATTTAAAGCTTTGAGCGGTGGCTTGAATATTGATCATCTTAAAAATGGGGTTCCAAGCATGCATGATAGTTTGGATTTTCTGCAAGTTTTCTAGCAAGGTTGCGGATACGTAATACTGCCTATCTACCACTATATCTTCACCCAAAAACATCGCCGGGGCTAAGGCTGAACAAATAAATGGGCTGGCATCGTTCCCCGCCAAAACCAAATCGGGGCTGCTCTTAAACCATAAGGGAAAAGGCCCAAGCATGGCTGAGAGTTTATTGTAATGACGGTGCTTTTCTAGGTTAAGTTGATGAATTCGCATAAGGCGGACTAGTGCTTTTTAACGAGTTGTTTTAGTTTGTGGGCGTAGCCGTGAAGCACTAAGTCATCAAATTGATTGGCCAGTTCTCGTAGTTGAAAGTCTCGCTTTATATGCTCAAGGGCTTCGGTTAATACCTTGTCGTGGGCCAGCTTTGCCTGCTCGATGTTTTCTTCAAGAAACTGCACATCATGCACGTTATACAATTTTAGTGGTCGTAGGTGTTGCTTGATTTTTTGGTCGCTAAGTTTAGGAAAGGTGTCGCACTCTATGCCGAGTGCTCGCAAGCTGCTCATGGTACGTAGGCATTTTTCGCATTCACCGCAGTTATAACCATGATCGTGCCAGCATACTCGCAGTATGTTTAGGTAGTCAGGGTCTTGGCTTAGCACCTTTAGTTTGTCGATTCTTTTACAAGCTGCACCATGGTGTTCTATTTGAGTATGGTGATTACTCCATAAATGATCGGTGATGTAATTAGATCCCTCTGGAATATTGTTTTCATAGGTTAACCCAGACGCGATAAAGCATTTTTTCACGCCCAAGGCTAAAGCAATGCTCGATAAACCGCCGCCAAAACACACTCCCCAATTCAGCTGGTGGTGATAACCTAAAAAACGCACATTGGTTTCGCAGGGGACTAGTTGTTTGCCTTTACTTGCCAAATATTGCTTGTTGCAGTTAAAGGCTTGTTGATACAAGTTATCGCTGGAAAGCTGCATATCAATGCCTTTAGCAAACAATAGGTAGTCTATCTGCTGCTGTTTTTGGTTAAAGGTGTAACTCCCATCTATACCACCAGAAAAAAAAGACACCGTGTCGTTGTTAGCGTTAGCCGGCTCTTTCGCGACACCGCCGTTTACTTTAATAGTATTCAGTTGATGCTTAAGGTAGGGCTGCCAGTGGCTAAAAATATGTTGCAGTTGCTCTAGGTTATTCAGCAAAGTGGGTGAGTAGTTGGCGCTATCTTCTAGTTGTAAATCTTGATTCTTGGCCATGCTTATTAGCAAGCAGGCTGCAATAAAGGGGTCAGCACTTAAGGCCGGAGGGTACTGCTCTGGAAACTTATACCACAAGTCAAAACCCGCGCAGTCGGCACGTAAAATAGCCTGTCCTGCAGTGTGTTCTATGCGGATTTGAGAAATCTTCATAAAGCCTCCTCGCTAGCTGTTAATCCTAGTGGCAATAAGCTTTTTTATACAATTAAGCAGGAGGACTAAGGCGTGGATTCATCAGAAAAGCCTTATTTGCAGTTAGCTATTGTTTACACTTACCCGAGCCAACTTACTCGGTTCAGGTACAATAACTATTGTAAAATGCGTTAATTCATTAGCTTATATTTCATTTAAATAGGCCAAGCAAACTGCCGTTGCACTGGTTCGGTTCTCTACGGCTAACTTTTGAAATATAGCTTCAAGGTGTTTATTGACGGTACGCGGGCTCATATCCAATATTTGGGCTATTTCTCGATTGGTTTTTCCTCGCGCTAACCAAAACAGCACTTCAGACTCACGTTCAGTTAAGGCAAAGCGTTGGCGCAGTGAATCGCGCATGCTGTGCTCGTCGTTGTCGACTAATCGCAGTAAGTGTTCTCCGGGGGATGATTGCCCTAGATAGCGGATCTGCAGCGGCCTATCTAGTTTTGCTAGCGACAATATCGAATGTTTCTCTGGCTTATGCATAAGCCACGTTTTTAGTTGTTGGGTGAGTAATTCAAGGTTTTGATTAAGCTCTATGCTTATTGAGCTGAAAAGCGCGGCCGCTTTAGAGCTACGCCAAATAACAGCTGCTTTATTGTTGATGGTGAAGGTGGCCTGGCCTAACTCATCTAAAGCGCCGTGAGCGCTGCGAGTGAGGCGCGCATTACTAAGGTGAACTTTTATTCGCGCGAATAACTCATCGAGCTTTATGGGTTTATGGATATAGTCGACACCGCCTGATTCTAAGCCCTTAATCATTGATTCGCTGTCGCTCAAACCGGTCATAAATATCACTGGGATATCGCTAAAATCGCTATCTTGTTTAAGCAGTTGGCAGGCTTCAAAACCGTCCATGTTGGGCATTAAGGCATCCATGAGCACCAAATCTGGATTAATCCGTAGGCTAATATCTAGGGCCTGCTGTCCATCCATGGCAATGAGTACCGTATAACCTTGTTCGTTGAGGGCGGTGTTTAACATAGCTAAAGATTCGGCCGAGTCGTCTACCACTAAAATAACGCCTTTCGAGCTTGCCGTGTTCATGATAAATCCTCCTTTTTCATGAGCTGTTCGCAAGCCATGCTTATTTTAGAAAACTGAAATTGACTTAAGTCTTGTCTGAACTGCTGGGTAATGACTAAAAGCTTTGGGTCACACTCTAAGTGCTGCAAACCTTGCTCAATGCCTTGTACAAAACCCAGTTGCGCCATCTGGTTAATTTCGTTTAGCTGTTCTCGCTGATGTTGATTGATCGTTGGCGCTGTATTTGCCACTAGCGAAGAGGGTTGAGGTGGTGTTGGCGGCGTTATTGGGCTAAATCGCCAAGTAATGGCTAAGGCTTTGGCTATTTTCTCAAGTAGCGCGTTGTAACGTATTGGCTTGGCTAAATAGTCATTGTGAAGAGCTTGTTCAACATGGCGGATCCCTGCGTCTAAAAACGAGGGTTCATTAGCATTCGCCGACACCATAATAATGGGTGATTCTACCGCTTGTTTACGCAACTCAGCCAGTAATTGCCAACCACTCATCACGGGCATGGAGATGTCTAATAGAAACAAATCAACCTTGTTGTGTTCTAGAGCACTTAAACAGTCAATGGCATCACTGGCCTCTAACACGCTAAAGCCCAAAGGCTGGAGAATTTGTAGCACTAAGTTTCGATGGTTGGGGTCATCGTCTACTACCATAACGGTTTTACTTGGCCCATCTATGGATTCTATTTTACCTAAGGTTGGCGCTTGGCTTGGGGCTTTTTCAATGCTTGAGAGCATCAGACTCAATTTAAATACGCTGCCTTTTCCAGGCTCGCTAGTGAGGTTGATATTGCCACCCATTATTTCGGTGAGCAATTGGGTTATGGTTAAACCAAGGCCCGTTCCTTGAGCCTGAACTGAGCCACCGCTACGTACTCGCTCAAAGGGTTTGAAGACCCGTTCTTGGTCTTGTTCACTTATGCCAACACCGGTATCACTAATGGTAAATTCGGCCACTTGATTGCGATAATGCACTTTTAGCGAGACTTCACCTTGCTGGGTAAATTTTACCGCGTTGGATAGTAGGTTGATTAAAATTTGCCGTAAGTGGGTTTCATCTGCCACTACCCAATGAGGTAGATAAGGGCTCGGTTGGTAGCTAAAACTAATGCCTTTATTCTTGGCTTGTAAGCTAAACATATCGACCAAATCGTTGAGTAAGGCACCTATTTCCACTTGGTCTCGCTGCAGTTCAAGCTTACCCGCTTCAATTCTTGAGATGTCCAATAAGCCTTCGATAATGTCGGCCAAGTGCTCGCCACTGCGTTTGATTAAGGAAACTTTAGCCACATGTTCGTTAGCCAAGGTGGGGGCTTTTTCTAATAACTGGGCATAACCCAAGACTGAATTTAGCGGTGTTCTTAACTCGTGACTAATGCCGGTGAGATAGCGGCTTTTGGCATGGTTAGCCGATTCCGCGGTTTCTTTAGCTTGCTGTAGGGCTTGGTCAGTGGCTTCGTGGGCAGAGATTTCTTGGCTGAGTAACTGGGTTTGGCGCTGCGATTCATCTAACGCAAACTGGCGGCTGTCGTTGGCCAATACAAACAGCCACACCAACACCCCCATAATGATCATTAATAAAAAGAATATATGGCTTAAGGTGGCTGAAATAGCAGCTTTGGTGGCTACTTCGCTTCCTGGTATTCGTGCGTACACCAGATAAAACAAACTCGCGATAAGCATGGCGATTAGCGCCATCAAACCAGAAAAGTGCAACAAGCGAGTATTCATTAACGACGAGACAGATTTAGGGAGAATTAAGGCTACAAACTGACTTAATTGCTGGCCAAATCGGGCGTTGGTTTTGCACTGATCATGACAGCGCGCGTCTAAGGTGCAACACAAAGAACAAATTGCTCCACCGTAGGCTGGGCAACTGGCTAAATCCTCAATCTCAAAGCTATTTTGGCAAACCGTACACTCACCTTGGATTGTATTAGGTAGTGTGGACTCCCTAGCCAGGTAATAGCGCCCTTGGGTGAGCACAGCAATAATGGGCGAGCAAACAAATGCACAGCCCAAACCGATAAACGGCGCTAGCGCTTGGGCGGTATCGCCGAGGTTGCCGGTATAACAATATATTCCGGCAAACGAGGCAAATACCATGGCACCTACCCCAACCGGATTAATGTCGTAGAGGTGAGCGCGCTTAAACTCAATATGTTTAGGGCTTAAACCCAAGGGTTTATTGATGATCAAATCGGCAACCAGCGCACCTACCCAAGCCACGGCCACGTTAGAGTAGATACCTAGAATATCTTCGATGGCCGAGTAGATACCCAGCTCCATAATAAGCAGCGCGATGATGACATTAAACACCAGCCAAACCACTCGCCCTGGGTGGCTATGGGTTAAGCGCGAAAAAAAGTTAGACCAAGCAATAGAGCCAGCATAAGCATTGGTAACGTTAATTTTTAGCTGACAAACCAGTACGAAAATACCGGCAAGCGATAGGGCAACCAGCGGTGACTGCGTCATATATGAAAATGCCACTTGGTACATTTGAATCGGGTCACCGGCCACATCTTGGCTCACCCCTGCGTTAATCGCTAACACCACTAAAAATGATCCCAGTAAAATTTTCACCGCGCCGACAATTATCCAACCGGGACCGGCCGAGAGTAATGCTAACCACCAACATGCTCGATGTTTTTTGTTGGCCTCTGGCATAAAGCGTAAAAAGTCGACTTGTTCGCCAATTTGCGCCATTAAAGAGAACAATATTCCCGATGCTGCACCAAATAGATGCAGGTTAAATGGGCCGGTTGCATCGCTTTCCTGAGCGCCTTGGTATTGTAACCAGTTGTCGATGGCGCTTGATTCGTGCCATAAAATAAATACAAAAGGAGTGATTTGTAATATTAGCCACAGGGGCTGGCTCCACAATTGAAAGCGGCTAATAAACGTGATGCCGTGGGTGACTAAAGGAATAACAACGATCGCGCTAATTAAGTAACCAATGCTTAGAGGAATATTAAATAGTAGTTCTAAGGCTGAGGCCATTATCGCCGCTTCAATGGCAAAAAAGATAAAGGTAAAAGAGGCGTAGATTAGCGAGGTAATGGTAGAACCAATGTAGCCAAAGCCCGCGCCCCGGGTGAGTAAATCGATGTCTACGCCGTAACGTGCCGCGTAGTAAGAAATAGGCATACCGCAAAAAAAGATAATGGCAGAAACGACTAAGATTGCGGCGAGTGAGTTGCTAAACCCATAGCTGAGCATTAACGCTCCGCCTATTGCTTCTAAGGCAAGAAAAGAGATAGCGCCTAAGGCGGTATTAGAGACGCGAGCAACTGACCATTGCCTAGCGCTTTTAGAGGTAAATCTCAGCGCATAATCTTCCAAGGTTTGATTGGCGACCCAGCGGTTGTAGTTTCGCCTCGCCTTAAATACGTGCTGATCCTTCATGGTTTACGCGCCTTCCTTTTATTGGCTTAGCCAGAAGTAAGCATTAATCACGCCGAATTATCTCCACGATAATGTCATAAATATCAATAGAATCAGTATGTTATTGATAGGTTGAGAATATGGGGATGGCTTGTTATCAGCATGCGCTAATGAGTCTTGACCCTAAATCAATCGTTGCATTGTGGCTATGCGTCAAATGACGTAGTGGGCTAGAGCAATTGGCTAATTTTGCTGTGTAGCTGATTTTTGCAAAATGGTAGTCAGCAAGTATGGACACTTTGTCTTACACACTCAGCAGGGATACCACTATGCAAAAATCAAACAAATCAGGCTTAAGCAATTCGCTACGCCGGAATATTTTAAAAGGAATGATGGCATTACCAGCAGCTATGTTGGTGTCACAGCTAAGCTTAGCCGCTGCCATGAGCACCGCCGATGTGAATACCACCGGTTTAGCGGTGACCGACGATACTGTGAAGGTAGGTATCTTACATTCCATCACTGGCACCATGGCCATTAGTGAGACGGGTTCGGTACAAGCAGAGATGTTGGCGATTGAACAGATTAACGCTATGGGTGGCGTACTGGGTCGTCAAATTGAATATGTGCAAGAAGATGGCGCTAGTGACTGGCCAACCTTTGCTGAAAAATCTAAAAAACTATTAGTAAAAGATAAGGCCGCTGCGGTATTTGGTTGTTGGACATCAGCATCGCGCAAAGCGGTACTGCCAGTGTTTGAACAATACAACGGCATGCTTTATTACCCTACATTCTATGAGGGCTTGGAGCAGTCACCGAATGTTATTTACACGGGTCAAGAAGCCACTCAGCAGATCATTTCTGGTATCGATTGGGTAACCAAGACCAAAGATGCTAAAAGCTTTTTCTTGTTAGGTTCAGATTATATTTGGCCGCGTACCTCTAATAAAATTGCTCGTAAGCACATTGACAATTTAGGCCTTAAGGTAGTTGGCGAAGAGTACTACCCGCTAGGTCACACCTCATTTAACTCTGTTATCAACAAAATCAAATTGAAAAAACCTGATGTTATCTACGCGATTGTTGTGGGTGGCTCTAACGTGGCTTTTTACAAGCAACTTAAAGCGGCTGGCATTGATATGACCAAAGAGAAACCATTGGTTCTGACTATCTCAGTTACCGAAGATGAAATCTTAGGCATTGGTGGCGAAAACATGCAAGGCGCTTACGCGGCGATGAAGTACTTCCAAAGCCTGACTAACACAAATAACCAAGAGTTTGTTGCTGCCTTTAAGAAGCGCTGGGGTGATGACATCGTAATTGGTGATGTAACACAGGCGGCTTACTTAGGCCCATGGTTATGGAAAGCCGCAGTAGAAAAAGCCGGCTCGTTTGATATTGATAAAGTACGCGCGGCGTCACCAAATCTTGAACTTACCACTGCACCAGAAGGCTACGTGAAGGTTCATGAAAACCATCACTTATGGTCTAAAACACGTATCGGTCATGCCTTACCGAATGGCCAGTATGAAGTGGTGTATGAAACAGAAGACCTGATTGAGCCAAACCCATTCCCTAAAGGTTATCAGTAACCACGTGTTGTGACCTAGTTCGCTAGGTCACCTTCCTTTTCTATAGCTTTAATGAGGAACACAAGATGTTTGCCGATTATACCAGCTCTGAGCTTACCGCCATTTTCGCCATGCAGGGATTTGCCGGTCTAATTTTATTTTCTGTATTTGTTCTTATGGCTTTAGGTTTGGCCATTATATTCGGCCAAATGGGTGTGATTAATATGGCGCACGGCGAATTTATGATTCTCGGTGCTTACATCACTTACCTTACCTCTCAGCTATTTAGCGCCTATTTACCTAGCTTATTTGACGGCTACTTCTTTATTGCCATGTTGCTGGCTTTTGTGGTCACCGGAGCCTTAGGCGCTTTTGTGGAGTGGGCAATGATTCGCCATTTGTACAAGCGCCCTTTAGATACCTTATTAGCAACGTGGGGCTTAAGCCTGATTTTGCAGCAACTTTACCGCACCGTATTTGGTGCCAGGGAAGTAGGGGTGAGTTTACCTGATTGGTTAATGGGATCTTACGCCATCACCGACATTATTGAAGTGCCGATTAACGGCATATTTGTCATGGTGCTCACCATCTTTATTACCATTGGCGTTTACTTGTTGATGCAAAAATCACGCTTGGGTAAACAAACCCGCGCAGTAGTACAAAACCGCGCTATGGCAGGTGCTGTAGGCATTAATACCGAGAAGGTGGATCGCTATACCTTTGCTTTGGGTTGCGGTATTGCAGGCGTCGCTGGCTCGGCCTTTACCATGGTGGGTTCTACCGGACCAACCGCCGGGCAATTGTACATTGTAGATACCTTTTTAGTGGTGGTATTTGGTGGCGCTTCTAGCTTACTTGGCACAGTAGCCTCTGCCTTTACCATCTCACAAGCTCAATCCACCATGGAATTTTTCCTTAGTGGTTCTATGGCTAAAGTTCTCACCTTATTGACCGTGGTCGGCATTTTAATGCTACGCCCACAAGGTTTGTTTTCGCTCAAGGTTCGTCGTTAGGGAGAATGATGATGTCATCACAAATTAGTGCTGCGCCTGCGCAGAATAGTAGCCCAGTAGATTGGTGGAAGTACCTGTTATTGGCTGTAATCTTATTAGTTGTTTTACCTTTGGCATTAGATATTTTCCGGCTGAATTTAATCGGCAAATACCTTACCTACGCTTTTGTCGCGATTGGCTTGGTGTTGTGCTGGGGATGCGGCGGCATTTTAAGTCTAGGCCAAGGGGTATTCTTTGGTTTAGGTGGGTATTGCATGGCGATGTTTTTGAAGCTGGAGGCCTCGAACCCAGAAGCCACTGCCATTCAGTCTACCCCTGGTATTCCAGATTTTATGGATTGGAATCAGCTCACCGAGTTGCCTTGGTTTTGGCAGCCCTTCCATAGCTTAAGCTTTACCTTATTGGCGGTGATTGCGGTGCCGGTGATATTTGCTTTTATCATCGGTGTTGCGATGTTCACACGACGGGTGGGTGGCGTGTACTTCGCCATTATTACTCAAGCGATTGCCGCCATTCTCACCATTTTGATTATTGGCCAGCAAGGGTATACCGGTGGGGTAAACGGCATTACCGATTTACGCACCTTTGTAGGTTGGGACATTCGTACCGAGTCTGCTCAGTATCTTCTTTACTTCGTGAACGTTGCTTTGCTATTTGCGTGCTTGTTTGCAGCCTTGTATATCAAACGCTGTAAGTTAGGTCGTTTGCTGGTGGCGATGCGCGAGAAAGAAGACCGAGTGCGCTTTTCTGGCTACAACGTAGCAAGCTTCAAAATCTTTGTTTTTTGTATAGGCGCAGCATTTGCGGCTATTGGTGGCGCAATGTTTACTCTGCAGGTGGGCTTTATGTCGCCTTCGTTTGTGGGCATCGTGCCGTCGATTGAAATGGTGATCTTTTGTGCGGTAGGCGGACGTTTGTCGCTGTTGGGCGCAGTATACGGCACTTTATTGGTTAACTTAGCCAAAACCAGCTTCTCAGAGTCTTTTCCCGAGCTGTGGTTATTTGCCATGGGAGCGCTGTTTATTGGCGTGGTATTGGCGTTTCCAGACGGCTTAGCTGGCTTGTATCAAACCTACATTCAACCTTGGTTTAAGCACTTTATTAATCGTGAAAAAGTGGGGCTAACTCCGCCAGCGCCAATCCCAGAAAAAACCACCACTCCAGCTAAAGAACCTGTGACGTCTAGCCTGTCATCATCACTTGAGGAGAGCCGCAATGTCCCAGCTTAATCAAAAAACTAGCGACAAAGACTTTGTACTAAGTGTTGAGGGCTTAACGGTGTCCTTTGACGGATTTAAAGCGGTAGATGATTTGTCTTTATATGTAGAAGAGCAAGAAATCAGAGTCATTATTGGCCCCAATGGCGCGGGTAAAACTACGGTATTAGACCTTATCTGTGGCCGAACTAAAGCCACTGAAGGCTCAATAAAATTTAAGAAAAAGGAACTGACCAGGCTTAAAGAGCACCAAATTGTGCACGCAGGGGTTGGGCGAAAATTTCAAACACCATCGATATACGAAGACCTAAGCGTATTTGAAAACCTAGAAATATCTTACCCGCGGGGGCGTAACGTTTGGGGTGCTTTAACCTTTAAACGTGACCAGGAAGTACAAGACAAGATTCTAGAAATTGCAGAAATGGTGTTTCTCACCGACAAGCTTCACGACCAAGCCGACTTACTCAGCCATGGCCAAAAACAATGGTTAGAAATAGGCATGTTACTGATTCAAGACCCTGAACTATTGATGCTTGATGAGCCAGTAGCGGGCATGTCAGTGGCCGAGCGCAAGCAAACTGCAGAGTTGCTACAAAGCATCACTAAACAGCGTTCGGTATTGGTGATTGAACATGATATGCAATTTGTCGAAGACATTGCAGATCGGGTGACCGTGTTGCACCAGGGAAAGGTGCTATCTGAAGGCTCGATGCAGCGGGTGAAGAACGATCCCAAAGTTATTGAAGTTTACTTAGGCCATTAAGGAGAAGGCGATGTTGGAACTAACAGATTACCACGTGGCTTATGGTCAAAGTGAAGTGATATCAGGAATGAACTTTAGCCTGAAGAAGAACGAAATTGTGGCGATTCTTGGTCGAAATGGTATGGGTAAAACCACCTTGATGAAGTCTTTGATTGGCATGATTCCAAGCCGTTCTGGTGAAGTAAAGCTAGAGGGAACATCGCTAAGTGAGCAAAAAAGTCATCAACGAGTGGCTTCTGGCCTTGGCTTTGTGCCGCAAGGGCGAATGATTTTTTCCACTATGACGGTGCAAGAGAACATAGAAACAGGTTTAACCAGTATTGGCTCCAGCAAAATCCCCGATGACTTATACAGTATTTTCCCGGTGTTATGGGAGATGCGTCATCGCCGAGGCGGCAATTTATCGGGTGGGCAGCAGCAACAGTTAGCGATAGCCAGAGCGCTAGCCAGCAACCCCAGCGTATTGCTGTTAGACGAACCTACCGAGGGAATTCAGCCTTCCATCATTAAAGACATGGCCAAAACACTAAAGCAAATCCGCGACCAGCGTGGTTTGTCGATAGTGGTATCGGAACAAGTATTAAGTTTTGCCCTTGATGTGGCAGACCGAATATTGGTGATAGAGAAAGGACAAATCGTTCACGACGTTCAGCGTGACGAGGTTGATGAACAACAAGTTGCCGCATATTTGTCGGTTTAAACGGCCAGTGTGTGAAGTTTACATTCAAGGAGAAAGACCATGGCAGAAACAATCATTAAAATTGACCTAAAACAATCAGCATACGACAACGAAAAGCTACATAACCGTTGGCATCCAGATATTCCAATGGCCGCAACGGTGAAGCCCGGTGACGACTTTATTTTAGAGTGTGTAGATTGGACTGGCGGGCAAATCAAAAATGACGACGACGCTTCTGATGTTCGCGATGTTGATTTATCTCAGGTGCATTTTTTATCTGGCCCGGTAGGTGTAGAAGGCGCGGAACCAGGTGATTTGCTCGAAGTTGATATTCTAGACATTGGTACCTTTGACGACTCGCAGTGGGGCTTTAACGGCTTCTTTTCAAAGCAAAACGGTGGCGGCTTTTTGGATGAACACTTTCCAGAAGCGCAAAAATCGATTTGGGACTTCAATGGTATGTTCACCAAATCTCGGCACATTCCGGGTGTTGAGTTTGCGGGGTTAATTCACCCTGGTTTAATTGGCTGCTTACCTGACAAGAAGATGCTAGACGAGTGGAACCGCCGTGAAAAAGAACTGTTTGATACCAACCCAGACAGAGTACCTATGTTAGCCGCATTGCCTTATGCGCCTACCGCGCATATGGGTAACATGAAACCCGAGGAAGCCAAAGTCGCCGCTGAAGAAGGCGCAAGAACAGTACCACCGCGCGAACATGGCGGTAACTGTGATATTAAAGATTTATCTCGCGGTTCAAAAATCTATTTTCCTGTGTATGTAAAAGGCGCCGGCTTGTCGGTGGGCGATTTGCACTTTAGCCAAGGCGATGGCGAAATCACGTTTTGTGGTGCGATTGAAATGGCCGGTTGGATTCACTTACGGGTTAATCTCATTAAAGACGGCATGTCTAAGTACGCGATTAAAAACCCTATCTTCAAACCAAGCCCAATTGCCCCTCGGTATGACGATTACCTGATCTTTGAAGGTATCTCGGTTGACGAAAACGGCAAGCAGCATTATCTCGATGCCAACGTGGCCTACCGTCAAGCTTGTTTGAACGCCATTGAGTATCTGAAAAAGTTTGGTTACAGCGGGGCTCAAGCCTACTCACTGTTGGGCACTGCACCTGTACAAGGTCACTTAAGTGGGGTTGTTGACGTACCAAACTCGTGTGCCACTTTATGGTTGCCAACCGATATCTTTGAGTTTGATATTAAACCTAATGCTGATGGCCCAACCAAGTACCTAGATGGTAGCGTTGATATGCCTTTAGCGCCTGACCTAGATAAGTAAGCGAGGTGGACTATGCCAGTTTATGACTATAAATGTGCTGAACATGGTTTGTTTTATGAATTAGCCGCCATGGACGATAGTGCTAAACCAGCTAAGTGCCCGAAGTGTGACGCGTTGTCTGCAAGGGTGATTATGTTGCCACCCTCGGTACTCGATATGGCGGCAGAAACCAAACAAGCCATAGAGAGAAACGAGCAAGCGCGGCACGAACCGCAACATTCAACGGCTGATACCAGAGCTGAAAATGCCGAGAAAGTGAAAAAAGGTTGTGGTTGTACTCATACTAAACGGGGAGGCTCAAAGCTGTTTTATACCGCCAGTGGGGAGAAAATGTTCCCCTCTATGCGGCCGTGGATGATTAGTCACTAAGCTTGGCTAGTTAGAGTTGTTCTAAAGTAGGCTTCGGCCTACTTTTTTTGCGGGTAGATTTAATCCGAATACTTAGAGGGGTAAAACAGACTTGCAAAAGTGAAGAAGATTTGGGTTTATGCCAGATTACGATATACTGCGCAGCAAGTGACCAATTAGGTACTTAATTACACCGTTAAACGAGGATATTATGGCTAACAAGAAAGCCGCCAAGCCGGTGCTTGCTCATGAGCATAGCCGAGGGCAAATAAATGACAATGCGATAAAGGCACTGGTAACCAGTCCATTATTTAAAGCAAAAGTAGAAAGACCCAAGAAAGGCAAAGGGTCATACAACCGAAAGGGGCAGAAGCTGAAGGGCTATGCCCCTTTTGACTTTTTAAGCGTGAGTAAAGTTATGCCGCCTCTAACAGGGTTTGCAGCTGCTTAAGTGAGCTCACTTCATGATGAGGCTCTATTCCTGCAGGTCTGTCTTTCCCATGTCTATTTAACCAACAGGTATGAACACCAGCGTTTAAGCCACCTTGTACATCTGAATGCGGGTTGTCCCCAACCATCAATACCTTGTGTTTCTCTGGATACTGCATTTGTTCAAATGCATGTTCAAAAATGTCTATATGTGGTTTAGCCACTCCCACTTGCTCAGAAATCACCAAAGGCGAAAAGTAACCCGCTAAGCCAGTCCGCTCTAAGCGAATGTTTTGCAAAGAGGTAAACCCGTTGGTAATAATGCCCATCTTCACCTTGCCCTTTAAGGCATCAAGCAGTTCTTTAGCACCAGGCAATAGGCTACAAATGTCTGCCATTGCCACTAGAAAGGCGTCATTAAGCTGCTGAGGGTGTTGTTCGAGTTTATTAGCCCAGTATTCAAAGCGCTGCTGTTGCAGCTGCTCAGCGTTTACTTGGCCCGCCTGATAGGCATCCCAAAGCGGCAGGTTACGGGCTTGATAGTGTTGGTAATCTTGCTGTTCAAAACTCACACCGTAACGCGAGAACATTAATTGTAAGCCAGCAAAGGCATCAAAATGAAACAGCGTCTCATCAGCATCAAACAATATCCACTGGTACTGCATAAACTTATCGCCTACATATCTGCAAAAAGAAGCTTATGTTGGTGCAAGTCTTAGATTAAGTCAAAGCCCGCTGAGTAGTTGCTTGCATCTAGCTAGTGGCTTGATGTGCTTCGGCTTTTTTAGCACTAAATCACGATGGAATTACCACACTTATTAAAGCCGGCAAGAAGCGCTGTATTTAGATTGCCGCTAAAGCGGGGTATGGCTTGCAATTAAGCTAAAAAGGAGTACAATTCCGCGGCTTCAATTAGCGGGGATCCCATTTCGGGACCTTAAATTTTTTAACTAGTATGAGGACGATATGGTTACCATTCGTTTGCAACGTGGCGGCGCAAAAAAGCGTCCATTCTATCAAGTAGTTGTTACTGATAGCCGTAATTCACGTGACGGTCGCTTTATTGAGAAATTAGGTTTTTTCAATCCGATCGCCAAAGGTCAAGAAGAGCGTATTCGCTTGGAACAAGACCGCATTGATCACTGGGTTGGCCAAGGCGCTGCGGTTTCTAACCGTGTAGCTAAGCTAATCAAAGACTCTAAAGCAGCATAATTCAGTTTTTTTGGTGGAGTTAAGATGAGCAATACAGAACAGCCCATCGTGGTAGGTCGCTTAGGTGCCGTTTACGGTATTAAAGGTTGGCTTAAAGTTAACTCATTCACCGATGATTCAGAAGCTGTATTTAACTATCAACCTTGGTTGATAGGTCGTTCTGGCGAATATACTTCAATTGAAGTGACAGAATGGCGGCGACACAGCAAATCTTTCATCGTTAAGCTTGCGGGCTTTGATGTAAGAGAACAAGCACAGAGTTTAACTGGAATGGATATTGCGGCATTGCCACAAGACCTACCAGAGCTAGCTGAAGATGAATATTACTGGCGTGACCTTATAGGCATGCAAGTGGTTAATCGCAGTGGCTATAACTTAGGGCAGGTAACCGATTTAATGGAAACCGGCTCGAATGATGTCTTGGTTGTGAAAGCCAATTTGAAAGATGCCTTTGGCAAAAAAGAACGGTTAGTTCCGTTTGTAGAGTCTCAGATAATTGATAACGTCGATCGCGAGTCTCAAACTATTACTGTTGATTGGGATCCTAGTTTCTAGGTTCCATTATGGCTGAGCAAACACCACAATTGTGGGTGGGAATAGTAAGTCTATTCCCGGAAATGTTTTCTGCTATAAGCGAGTATGGTGTAACTGGGCGTGCGGTTAAACGTGGCCTGATTAAGATTGAGTGTTGGAATCCTCGTGATTTCACCCACGATCGTCACCGTACGGTGGACGACCGACCTTACGGCGGTGGCCCTGGTATGTTAATGATGGTGCAACCCTTACGGGATGCAATTCATGCTGCTAAACAGGCTGCTGGTGATGGGGTAAAGGTGATTTATATGTCACCGCAAGGGCGTACCTTGAAGCAAGACGGAGTAATAGAGTTAGCTCAACAGCAAAAGCTGATAATAGTTGCTGGTCGCTACGAAGGCATTGACGAACGCTTGATTCAAGCCGAAGTTGATGAGGAATGGTCGATTGGTGATTATGTGTTAAGTGGTGGTGAGCTGCCAGCAATGAATATGATAGACGCCGTCTCGCGGTTAATTCCGGGAGTACTGGGGGATAAAGCTTCAGCTGAGCAGGATTCATTCTCTGATGGATTGTTGGATTGTCCACATTATACTCGTCCAGAAGTTTTGGATGGGCAGGCAGTACCCGAGGTATTGCTAAGTGGTAACCATAAAAAAATTGAAGAGTGGCGGCACAAACAGGCACTTGGGCGAACCTACTTGAGGCGACCGGAGTTATTGGAGAATCTAGCTCTGACTGACAAGCAAGAAAAGATTCTTGCTGAGTTCATCCAAGAGCAGAAGCCCTTGGATAATAAATAAAGTTTCAGTTAATTCTAGGAAAATAGTAATGAGCAATATTATTAAACAGCTCGAAGATGAGCAATTGAAGCAAGACGTACCTGCGTTCGCACCTGGTGATACAGTTGTAGTTCAGGTAAAAGTAAAAGAAGGTGACCGTGAGCGTCTACAGGCGTTTGAAGGTGTGGTAATTGCTAAGCGTAACCGTGGTTTACACTCTGCATTTACTGTACGTAAAATTTCAAACGGTGAAGGCGTTGAGCGTGCATTTCAAACTCATAGCCCGCTAGTTGAGAGTGTTACTGTTAAGCGTCGTGGTGACGTTCGTCGTGCTAAGCTTTACTACTTACGTGAACTTTCTGGTAAGAAAGCACGTATTAAAGAAAAGTTGGCGACTAAGTAAGTCTACTTCTTCGAGAACAAAAAGCCCGCAATTGCGGGCTTTTTTTATATCTGAAAATGAGTTATTGAGCTAACTGTAATACAGAGTTATCGCCGTCTACACCATTGGCTTGGTAGGCATCAGCTTCCCAATCATTGTCGTATGCTTCTACGCCATCAGCTAAACATAGCTTGTATTTAAATTGGTAACTGGCTTGTTGGTCAGTAGGTACATTCACTACTACCTTAAATTTGCCATTCTTAAGTTTGCTTAGCTCTAAAGGTTGCCACTCATTAAACTCTGCCAGCAAAAATATTTGCTCCGCATCTTGAGTTGCTTCCTTCTCAATTTCAAAGGTAACTTTTACTTCTGGCTTGGACTTTAGATATTGCTTTTTCAACGGCATGGTTTTCTCCTCCGAGAGATAATATAAATCCGTATACAATGTGACCAAGCTTGATTCTTTCAAATAAGTGAGAGCTTGGTCAATAGTTGATTATTTTTTTTACAATTGAAAGTAGTCGCGGAGCAGTGCTGAAGTGAAGCGGGTTCGAAGATAATAACCTCGAGGAAGGGTTTGAATTGGCTGCCCGTTTGGCCCAATAGCAGCCGTGCGAGCCTTGTTATTAGCGGCTTTAGGCCGTAGTTGCAATACTTGACCGTGGCGCGCAGTTATTTGATCAATTTGGCCGAAGCTGATCATTTCTACTAATTCTTCCCAATCTGATCGGAGCAGTTGTTCTTGCTCGGCTGTTGGGCTCCAAAGGATAGGATTCGCTACAATTCTCTGATCAACAGGGATCTGTCGCTCAGCCAAAATAGGGATCCATAATACCCGCGATAGCTTGTTATACACGTTGCTGGTGTGCCAAGTTGCACCCGCAATATTGGTGAGCGGAGTGATGCACACATAAGTGCTTTCTAAGGGCTTTCCCGTGTTATCGATAGGAATGGTTTTGAGTTCAATACCCAGTTCAGGAAAGTCTTGAATAGGTTTGCTGCCAGCTGTTGCGCCTAAGCACCATTCTATAAGTTGTCCACCCCAGCCTTTTTCGCGCTTTAGGTCCTTGGGGATCGCAAGGCCTTCTCGTTGAGCAAGCTCACCAAGGCTCAGGCCTGCCAACGATTGGGCTCTCTCAAACAATTCTTGTTCGGTTTTTGGTGTGCTGATCATGCTGAGTTCGTTTGCCATTAAAGCTCTATTGTATAGAAGCTGCTCAGTAAATACAGTAGCTGAGGTGAAGGTGACGGTTTGTTTTTAACTATATGATTATATTCGTTTTTATCGTTTGTGGTTGAGTGCTTTACTCAACTAAGAGCCGTTATTCATAACAAATAGCAAGTTACGAACAACCTTATCCACAAAAAATATGGATAACTATCCTCAATTGTTATTAACTTGGATTTTATGCACAGAACCACGTCGTTTAACTCAAAATGTATAGAACAGCGGCTTATTGGGATTAATAAATAGTAGTTCTACGGTGATTGTGTGAATTTTGAGCGCTTGAAGTTATAAACAGAGTGGGGTGCTAATAACTTAACTTTTGCTAACTAGGTTTTATTTTAAGTGTATGTTTTTTATTGTTTTTATTTTCTTTTCTTTACTTGTTCGTAAGTACATTTAAATTAGTTTGACTAGCCTTTTATCGGTTTGACGCAAGTTATGCACAGCCTTTCGCACAGATAAATCGAATAACTATGGCTTAGCCGTTGTTAGTACAATTTACTCCCTTTGTGATAGGCATATTTGCCGCGCTTGTGTTTCTGTGAAAGAATCAGATTATCTATAGTTTTTAGCTGAAGGTTGTTTCAGTGATTGATGGGGATGGTTATCGTCCCAACGTAGGCATCGTTATTTGTAATCAACGTGGTCAAGTTTTATGGGCGCGTAGATATGGTCAACATTCATGGCAGTTTCCTCAAGGAGGCGTTGACGAGGGAGAGTCTGCTGAACAAGCGATGTATCGTGAGTTACATGAAGAAGTCGGCTTGTTGCCGCAAGACGTAAAAATTTTAGCAACAACTAGACATTGGCTGCGTTATAAATTACCAAAACGCTTAATTCGTTGGGATAGTCCGCCGGTTTGTATCGGACAAAAACAAAAGTGGTTTTTGCTGCGTTTAGTGGGCAAAGAATCGAATATTAAATTTGACCGTTGTGGTCACCCAGAGTTTGATGATTGGCGCTGGGTGAGTTTTTGGTATCCCGTAAGACAAGTGGTGTCTTTTAAGCGGGAGGTGTATCGTCGTGCCTTAAAAGAGTTTGTTACCGCGGCTTTACCCTTTAACCGTTCGGAAAAAGGTCAAAGTAAAGATAAGCGACGACGCTTCAAAAAGCGCAAGGGAGCATAGCAAGTGTTAGGAGAGTTACGCGCCATTGTTGAACAGGTAAGCAATGCCGATACTCTCGACAGTGCGCTTGCTATTTTAGTTAAACAAATTCGTCACACTATGCTTACCGACTGCTGCTCGGTATATGTGACGGACTCGCAACAGCAACATTTAGTGTTACGTGCAACCGACGGCCTCGCTAGTGAAGCCGTTGGTAAAGCCTTCATGCCGCTTGGCGAAGGGGTGGTTGGTCAAGTGGCCATGCGCGAAGAACCCATTAACTTAGCCGACGCTCGGCTTAATCCTCATTTTAAGTATCTTCCTGAAACCGCCGAAGACGGTTTCTTTTCCTTTTTAGGCACGCCTATTACCCACCAACGCAAAGTGTTAGGGGTATTGGTGGTTCAGCAATCAGAAACGCGTAGTTTTGATCAAAGTGAAGAATCTTTTCTTGTTACCTTAGCTGCGCACCTGGCGGGTGTATTGGCAAATACTGATTTTCAAGCTGTATTGAATGAGCCCTCTAAACAGAAATGGAGCGAGGCAATTAAAGCAGGCTCTAGCTCTAGCGGAATTGCAATTGCTCGGGCTTGGATTAACCGCTCTTCTGGCGCCTTGGAATTACAGCAAATTCAGAAAGCCAGCGATGTTTCATATCAATTGGCACGGTTTAATGGCGCGTTAGACATTACCCGCGATGAATTTCATAGCCTTGCTATTAAGCTCTCTGAACAACTTCCAAAAGATGTCGCCTCTATCTTTGAGGTGTATCAGCACATGTTGGCTGATGCCAGCTTGGCCGGAGATATTCGCCGTAAAATTGAAGAAGGGTACCAGGTTGAAGGGGCTTTACGTTTAGTGATAGAGCACTACGTTAAGCAGTTTCAAGAAATGAATGACCCTTACTTGAAGGAGCGTGCAGTTGACGTTAAAGACGTTGGCTTGCGCTTATTACATGCGCTAGAGCTTGGCCCTAATGCTGATTTGCTACCTACTGAACCAGTGATAGTGGTCGCCGAAGAAGTGACCGCGACGATGTTTGCGCAAATTCCTCGTCAATTTCTCGCCGGCGTTGTTTCACAACGTGGAGCGGCCAACTCCCACGCAGCGATTTTAGCGCGAGCCATGGGCATTCCTGCGCTAATGGGCTTAAGTTTCAATGTTAATAAACTCCGTGGTTGCGAGCTGATTCTAGATGGGTATTCAGGCGAGTTATTTGTAGAGCCAGATAAAATTATTCGTGATGAGTATTTGGCTTTGCTCGCTCAAGAGAGCGAGATTAATAGTTTAGTTCAGCATGATTTAGATAAACCGGCGCTAAGTACCGATGGGGTAGCAGTAGAAATGCTGATCAATGCCGGTTTAAGTGCCGATAGTGACATTGCCGTTAATGCTGGTGCCGACGGTGTAGGACTTTACCGCACCGAAGTTCCCTTTTTGATGCAAGACCGCTTCCCTTCTGAAGACGAACAATATATTCGCTATCGAGATATATTGAAGAGCTACAGTGGTAAAGAAGTATGCATGCGCACCTTAGATGTGGGGGGAGATAAACAGCTTCCGTATTTTCCTATTGTGGAAGAAAATCCATTTTTGGGCTGGCGTGGAATACGCTTAACCCTTGATCACCCAGAGATCTTTTTAGTGCAAGCGCGTGCTATGTATCGCTCGGCGATAGAGTGTGGCAATTTGTGCATTATGTTACCGATGATTAGCTGCCTAAATGAAGTAGATGAAGCATCGCGTTTATTGGAGCAAGCGTGGGCTGAAGTGGTTGATGAGTTAGATTTACGTGAGCCTCCAGAGCGACCCAAACATGGGGTGATGCTTGAGGTGCCGTCGGTGTTGTTCTTATTGCCAGAGCTGGCTCAGCGAGTTGATTTTTGGTCGGTGGGCAGCAATGATTTAACCCAATATTTATTAGCGGTGGATCGCAACAATACTCGAGTTGCTGAGCTATTTGATACTTTCCACCCTGCGGTTGTGCGAGCCCTTAATCAGATTATTGAGCAGGCCAACTTAACTAATACTCCTGTGAGCTTTTGTGGTGAGTTGGCAGGTGAGCCGGTGGGAGCCTTGTTAGTGTTGGCTTTAGGTTATCGCCGCTTAAGTATGAGCAGTTTCAATCTCGCCAAAATCAAGTACATTATTCGCCACGTTAATATGGCTGATCTCACTAAGTTACGTGAACAAATTTTACTTAGCCAAAGTGGCTCTGCTATTTACAGCTTGTTATATGACTATCTTGAACAGCTGCAGCTGTCTCAGTTAGTGCGCGTGAGTAAACATTAATAAAACTGCCACCAGTCAAAGCTTGTCTCGTGGCCTTTTTCACTGCAAAATGCCCTTTCTTTTTATTCCTTAAATAGAGCTATTTATCGTGTCTACACCTTTGCAATTCCCTGAGATTGACCCGATTGCCATAAGCATCGGTCCATTAGACGTGCGCTGGTACGGTTTAATGTATTTATTCGGCTTTTTATTTGCGATGTGGTTAGGCAACCGTATGGCTGATAAGCCCAGAAGCGGTTGGACACGTGCTGAAGTCAGCGACTTGTTATTCTACGGTTTTGTTGGGGTGATTATTGGTGGCCGTATGGGCTACGTCATGTTTTACCAATTCCCGCAGTTTTTAGACGATCCTTTGTATCTATTTAAAATCTGGACCGGCGGCATGTCATTCCATGGTGGCTTGTTAGGGGTGATTGGCGCAATGATGTGGTTTGCTCGCCACACTAAAAGACACTTCTTTACGGTGGCCGATTTTATTGCGCCGCTGATTCCATTTGGCTTGGCAACTGGGCGCTTAGGAAACTTTATGAATGGTGAGTTGTGGGGCCGTGCAACAGACATGCCTTGGGGGATGGTGTTCCCTAGTGGTGGTATGGTGGCAAGACATCCTTCTCAACTATATGAAGTCGCTTTAGAAGGTATTGTACTGTTAGTGTTGTTGTTAATTTACGCTAAGCGCAAACCGCCAATGGGAGCTATATCAGGTGCCTTCTTGCTCGGCTATGGTAGCTTCCGCTTTATTATCGAATTTTTCCGCGAACCCGATAGCCATTTAGGTTTGCTGAGTTTGGGCATGAGCATGGGACAAATCTTGTCTCTGCCAATGATTATATTTGGCGCTTTGTTTATCGCTTGGGCTTACCGCCGTAATACCAAAGAGAGTAACGCATGAAACAGTATTTAGATCTTTGCCAACGGATTGTTAACGAGGGTACATGGATTGAAAATGAACGTACCGGTAAACGATGTTTAACGGTTATTAATGCTGATCTTGAATACGATGTCGCTAACAATGAGTTTCCCTTAGTGACTACTCGCAAAAGCTACTGGAAAGCGGCGATTGCAGAGTTGCTAGGTTATATTCGTGGCTTAGATAATGCCGCTGAATTTAAAGCATTAGGCACCCCAACTTGGTTAGCTAACGCTAATGAAAACCAAGCTTGGCTAAATAACCCCGCTCGTAAAGGGGACAATGATATGGGGCGTGTTTACGGGGTTCAGGGGCGTTCATGGCGCAAGCCTGAAGGTGGCTCGGTAGATCAACTCAAAAAAATCGTTGATGACTTAACTAATGGTATTGATGACCGCGGTGAAATTTTATCCTTTTATAATCCTGGCGAATTTCACTTAGGGTGTTTAAGACCATGTATGCACACCCATACCTTTTCGTTGTTAGGCGATACTTTGTACCTCACTTCGTCACAGCGTTCTTGTGATGTGCCGCTAGGGCAAAACTTCAACCAAATTCAGGTGTTTACTTTCTTAGCGTTGATGGCACAAATTACCGGCCACAAGGCGGGTAAGGCTTACCATAAAATTGTTAATGCTCATATCTACGAAGATCAGCTCGCACTGATGAAAGACGTGCAGCTTAAGCGTGAGCCCTATGCTGCACCTAAGCTACATATCAACCCTAAAATTAAATCTCTAGAAGATTTAGAAACCTGGGTAACGCTGGATGATTTTGAAGTCAGTGATTACCAGTTCCACGATCCTATCGCTTATCCGTTTTCGGTTTAAAGCATCAAATAAAACCTGATAAATCGTTTAAGGCTTGTTAGGTTTTATTTTTAATTTGTATTAATAAATAGTTAAACCGTTGTTTAAAGTTTATATCATCGGAATTTCCGATGATAAGCGTAATTACAAGTGAATATGTTTTAACCCATCGCTGAGTAAAATAATGTCTTCATTTTTCTCTGTGAGCTGTTATGAAATCATTTCTTGATCGTTTTTTAAGAATGGAAGCTGCCGGTGGTATCTTGCTGATGCTAGCCGCCGTGGTAGCACTGTTTATGGCAAACAGTGCTTGGTTATCTCCTGCATATTTCGCATTTCTTGATACCCCATTTCAGGTGCGTATTGCCGAACTCGATATTAACAAGCCCTTATTGTTGTGGATCAACGATGGGTTAATGGCTGTGTTCTTCTTGGTGATTGGCTTAGAAGTTAAGCGCGAAATGGTTGAAGGAGCGCTGTCATCTAAAGAACGTGCCTTATTACCTGTAGTCGCTGCGATCGGCGGTATGGTAGTACCCGCAGCCGTATACTTAATATTCAACATTGGTGATGCAGAGCTGGCTAAAGGCTGGGCGATTCCTGCAGCAACTGATATTGCTTTTGCATTGGGTGTTATGGCGCTGCTAGGTAAGCGCGTTCCAGCAAGCTTAAAGGTATTTTTACTGGCACTAGCAATCGCCGACGATTTGGGCGTAATTGTTGTTATTGCCTTGTTCTACACCAGTGAAGTCGCAATTATGCCGTTGGTGTGGTCGGTGGCAGCAACCCTTGGTTTATGGATGCTTAATCGTCGCGGACATGGTGGCTTAAGTGCTTACATGTTGCTTGGCTTAGTGCTTTGGGTTGCGGTGCTTAAGTCGGGTGTACACGCCACCCTAGCAGGCGTAATAGTTGGCTTTATGATCCCAATTAAGGCTAACTCAGGTGGCTCTCCGTTGAAGAAGCTAGAGCACGCCTTACACCCTGCATCGAGCTTTTTCATTGTGCCTATTTTCGCCTTTGCTAATGCGGGGGTTCCGCTGGCCGGAATTAGCTTAGAAAGCTTCCAAAGTCCGTTAGCCTTGGGTGTGATTCTTGGTTTGTTAGTAGGTAAACCTTTAGGTATTTATACTTGTAGCCGCTTAGCGATTCGCGCTGGCTGGGCTAAGTTGCCAGAAGGCGCTAACAACATGCAGTTACTTGCAACGTCTATGCTGTGTGGTATTGGTTTCACTATGTCTATCTTTATCTCGTCGTTAGCCTTTGCGGGTCAAACTGATTTGATAGGACTGTCGCGTTTAGCTATATTGGCAGGCTCGGTGACTGCAGCATTGTTGGGTTACGGTTTATTGCACAGGTCTACCCGTGAAGAAGCCGCTAAGCTAGCAGAGCTAGAGCTCGGTCAATCCAACAAAACATTAAGTACGTCTTCCATGTAGTTAAATTGAAGGCCGAACAATAACAATGATGCAAACCCCGTTTTCGGGGTTTGCTGTTAGGTAAGGCATGTCACATTTAAACTACAACCATCTTTACTACTTTTGGATGACCTACAAGCGAGGATCGGTAACCGCTGCCGCTGAGGCGTTGTTTTTAACCCCACAAACCGTAACGGGCCAAATTAAGCAACTGGAACAGCGTTTAGCGGGTGAGTTGTTTATTCGCCGAGGCCCTAAGATAACCCCTACCGAACTGGGCCAGCTGGTCTATAAATATGCCGATCGCATGTTCAGTCTCAGTTATGAAATGCTCGATATCGTTAACTATTCACAACAAGATAAATTATTGTTTGAGGTGGGTGTTGCTGACGCGTTATCGAAACGTTTAGCTAGCCGTATTTTGCTTTCTGCTGTGCCACCCGACGGTAATATTCGTCTGCGTTGTGTTGAGTCTACCCACGAATTGCTTTTATCTCAGTTAGCAGAGCACAAGTTAGATATGATTTTGTCAGACTGTGGTTTAGACAACGCTCAGCAAGACGGTGTGTTGAGCAAGAAACTGGGCGAAAGCGGCATCGCGTTTTTTGCCAATGAACCTCTTCCACTCTTGCCGTTTCCTGCTTGTTTAGAACAACGTAGTCTATTGCTGCCCGGCAGACGTAGCTCTTTAGGCCGAAAACTGTGGACTTGGTTTGATGAGCTAGGTTTAAAAGTATCGGTTTTAGGTGAGTTTGATGATGCCGCGTTAATGAAAGCGTTTGGTGCATATACCGACGGTATTTTTGTTGCTCCAGCCATATATACGGAAGAAATTTTGGCTAACCCTAATACACGCTTATTAGGCATCACTAATGAGTTAACGGAGGAATATCACGTGCTGTTTGCGGAGCGAATGATTCAACACCCTTCGGTAAAACAGCTTTGTAATAGTGACTTTTCAACCTTGTTCTCAGGTGAGCAGCAATTACAAAATGTGGATGAGATTCTAAACATCAGTTGTGACTAGCTGCCGCTGGTATAAAAATTATTTAATATTATTTATTGAATAGGCGAAACAATATACCGTTTTAAAACACTTTTCTTATTGTGAGTAATATCAAATATTTTGGTTTGACCTTGAGCATTATTTGAAGCCGCGCATGTTTAGCGCTTATCTTGCTTAATTATTCACCTTCCAAGCGCTACTCTACTATTTATAAAATACAGAATAATATTTGGGCCTTTAGCAAAATAGGCTAAGCAATAGCTGCTATTGCGCTCAATAGAATAATAATTGTTGGCAATAACGACCAACACAAAATGTTTCTGGTAACTCCCTGTTGTGGAAGATTTTTTCGCCATAGCATCGAGCTGTAGTACAGAGGCCTCGCTAAATTATAGGTATATCTCAACCTGATTTAGTGGGTGATGCCGTTAGGTATCTGAGCGCAGAAACAAACAGTAGTAGGGTTATATAAATCGGTTAACACTAAACGTTCCCATGTTTGGCTTCTGTATTTTTAACAGCGAGTAAGCGTATGAGTGGCCTTAAGCCACGAGTGCGGGAAAGGAAGCAAATCATGAAAAAGGTGTTTGCCATAAGTATGGTGGCAGCGTCGATCTCTGCGCAGGCGGAAATTGCAGCGACTCATATTTATCATAATCATATGCCAAATTTTTGGCCGTACTACGACGTAAGTCAATATGAAGGTTTGTCGGTAGGCGACCCCGTTCGTTATGCCTACGACGGCCAAGTCATTAACCTCAAGAATAGTCCTCCAGCTAACTACACGTTTTATATTCCGGGTAGCGGTGCTCCCATGCCGCACGACGATTTAGTCTCTTATTATCAGCATCATGCTAAAAAAGGTGCCTACTTAAGTTGGCCAATGGATACGGCCAAAGGTAACAACGGCAATCATCCTCAAAGCCAAACCCATGTCACCATGTCTGCATCAGTGATTAACAACGTGCAGAGTTTTGGCGAGTTAGGTAATTTGGACGGTTACAATTTGGGCTGGGGCGCTTATTGGCGTGATACCCAAAACAGCACTAAGACCAGCGGTGGTTTTAATGCTCTAGACACTATCCACTTCTCTGGTCACCACACCATGGGGCCTTTGGTGGGTAATGACTATTTCTTAAAAGATTTGATTTATCAAAACGTTACTTTGGCTCAAGATTATTTCTTAGGTGATTCATTTAAATCATCTAAAGGCTTCTTCCCAACAGAGTTAGGTTTTTCTGAGCGAATTATTCCGGTATTGACCAAGTTAGGCATTGAGTGGTCAGTATTAGGTAACGTGCATTACTCGCGTACCTTACGTGATTACCCTTACCTAAACGACCCAGGTAAAGACACCTTAATCTCACCACCTAACCGTGCCGACTTACAAAACGTTAGTGATATTGGTGCTTGGACTGAACTGCACATGTTTAATGAGCAGCAGGTTACCTACAATAAATTCCCCTTTGCTTCTATTCCACACTGGGTGCAATACGTAGATCCTAATACCGGTGAGCAACATAAAGTAGCGGGCATTCCGGTAGAGCAAGCGAGTTCTTGGGAAGAGGGCTACCAAGGCTCTGTAACTGCTGATGTGCTTAAAGCATTTGAAGGTGACGCAGCATCGCTTGGTAGAACTCAGTATTTCACTATTGCTCACGATGGCGATAACTCATCTGGACGTGCTGGCGACGGCGGTACTTGGGCCAACTCAGGTAACGTAACCTATGCAGACAGTTCGGTTCGCGGTATGGGGGTGGATGAATATCTAAAAGCTTACCCAATTCCTGCAGATGACATTGTTCACGTACAAGATGGTTCTTGGATTGATACTCGAGATTCATCTGCTGATCCAACGTGGTATCACTGGCATATTCCAGTGGGTGTGTGGCGTGGCCAAATGGCTGATTTTAATACTGCCAATGGCACTGATTTTGTAGCCACTCGCGAGCATATGGTATCGCTAGAACTAGGTTATCATTATCTAGAGCGTAACTTTGCTTTACTGCAAGCGGCAGAAAACTACGCAAAAACAGCTGAGCAAATCTGGTTAGACAATAACCCTAACTATTGGAGCCCAAGCACCGCGCGTGATAACGAAGTGACCTACCCAGGTAACCAGTTAAACCCGTGGATGATGTCTTACCCTGTTAAAGGTGATGCCGGAAACAACTACGCCGGTGGTGCAAACCCTGCTGAATTAGGTTGGTATTTCTTGCTAGCATCTATTGATTCGGGTTTTGGTTACTACGACGAAAACGTTGATGACGGGGTAAAACCTACCATTTCGTTTAACCAGTCTTTGCACTTCACTACACCTTATGTAGATGCCAACTTGAGCCAAGATAAAACCGGCCCGTCTGTTTGGTGGCCTCAGCGCTACCCATACAATCCTGGCAGTGCCAACTCAAGTAAGGCTGAAGGGTGGGCGACGGTTTACGCCGATACTAAGTTTGCTATTTATACCTATGGTTATGACGTAAATGGCATTCAAGATATTAAAGTTAAGGTCCGTGTTCACAAAGATAAGTGGGCGACCGCAACCGATAAAACCTTTAAGTTGTACGATCCAAGTGCTCACAGCAGCGATCCAAATGTTGACCCATCGCGCGTGGGAGAATGGCAAAGTTTTGACATGAATGAACGCGACTTAAGTGGCGATATCAATGGTGTGTCTTGGCAGCCTTCTGGTAAAGAAATGTTTGATGTAGTACCTGCCCAAGAAATTGGTAACTTGTACTTCAGCTACATTGACCAATACCAAGAGCAATTGCTTGATTACTACATTGAAGCTACGGATAGCAAAGGCAATGTGACTCGTTCTGAGATTCAACAAGTTTACGTAGGTGCTGGCCAGTTTAGTTCGGTGGGCGGTAAAACTGTTGAAGATGTGAACGGTGCAATCGCTGGCGAAGCCATGTTCTTTACCGATGGTGTGGTAGTGGGTGATAAGCGCCCTGTTGCCAATATAGATGCTACTGGTGGAGAAGTGGCATTAGGTACCGTTGTTACCTTAAGTGCTGCAGGCTCTTCAGATGAAGAAGGTCCAATTGCTAGTTACTTATGGAGCACTGGTGAAACTACCCCTTCAATTACAGTTACGCTAAACGAACGTACCACAGTGTCGGTGACTGTGACCGATAGCGTGGGTCAAAAAGCCTCTACCAGTGTGACTTATCGTATTATTGGTCAGTCTCTTACTTCAACGGTGTACTATCAAGATAACAGCGGCTGGGGGCAAGTATGTTTGCACTACACCGTTGATGGTGCGGTAACTTGGACAGTGGCACCTGGCGAAGCTATGCAAAGTGTTGGTGGTAACTGGTACAGCTTAACCGTAGACCTAGTGGATGGTACTCAACTAGAGTTTGTCGCTAACAACTGTAGCGGTACATGGGATAATAATGGCGGTCAAAACTACAAAGTAGATGATGGCAGTTGGAATGTTGTCTCGGGAGCCATCGCAGCAGGTATACCAGATGGTTTAGATGGTAATGCAGCACCCGTAGCTGCTATTAGCCCTGGCAGCCAAACAGTAGCGAAAGGCTCTGTGGTGACCTTAAGTGGGGCTGGTTCAAGTGATAGTGACGGGTCAATTGCCAGTTACAGCTGGAGTACTGGTGCAAGCACTGAGTCTATTTCGGTCACGGTGAATGAAACTCAAACCATTAGCCTTACGGTTAGCGACGACAAAGGTAAAACTGCCAGTACCTCGGTAACACTGACGGTAGTACCAAATAAAGCACCTATTGCCAACATTTCTCCGGCGAGTCAAACCGTTGCCGCTGGGACTACTGTTACTTTAAGTGCAGCTGGTTCGAGTGATGAAGATGGCTCTATTGCGAGTTACTTGTGGAGCACAGGCGAAACAACGAGCAGCATTGATGTAGTGGTAGATGTAAGCAAAACCATCAGCGTAACAGTAACAGACAATGAAGGTGCTACAGCAACTGCTAACGCTGTGTTAAGCGTGGAAAGCGATGAAAAAGCGAAAAACTTTAATCAGCTTTATTTCCGCGGAACAGCAAACGGCTGGGTAACTACTGCGATGGATCTGGTTGCTGATAATACATGGCAACTAGTGGTTGAACTTGATGGCCAAGCTAATCAGCGCTTTAAGTTTGATGTAAACGGTGATTGGGGGCAAAACTACGGCGATAACAATGCTGACGGAGTGCTAGAGCAATCTGGTGGAGATATTTTCACTACGCTAACGGGGTCTTACTTAATTGAGGTCAATGACCAGACGTTGGCTTACAGCATCACTGAACTTAATGCTAACCAAGCTCCCACGGCCATTATTGGTGCCTCGGCTACTCAAATAGATATTGGCCAAAGCATTACTTACAGTGCGGCCGGTTCTAGTGATAGTGACGGCACCATTGCTAGCTACCTATGGAGCAATGATGCGACCACAGAAACCACTACTGTAAATTACGCTACTGCAGGCTCTTATGGTATGAGCCTTACCGTAACCGATGACGGCGGTAAAACGGCAAAAGCGTCTGTTGTTGTAGAGGTGATTGACCCAAATGCTAACTTTACTGCTAATTTCCAACAGCTGTTCTTTAGAGGAACGGCTAACAATTGGCAAACTGGGGCAATGAGCTTAGTGGCAAATAATACTTGGCAAACTACGGTGAGCTTTGACGGCCAGAATGAGCAACGTTTTAAGTTTGATGTTAGTGGGGATTGGTCAAATAATTACGGTGACAATAATAACGATGGCGTACTAGAGCAAACGGGTGGAGACATCTTCACCAACGTAGTAGGCAATTACATAGTGGAAGTGAATGATGCCACTATGCAATATAAAATCATCGCTCAATAAACGTATCTCACCCTAAGTAAAAGCCGCTACATAGCGGCTTTTTTCTTTGCTTCACATTGGCGCTTAGGCGGCTGGCTAGCGAGTTCTAGTGATTTCACGTATAGTTTGCCTTAATTGCTTCACTAGGTAGAAAGATGAATATAGAAGACATGCAAAAAAATGCAGAGCCTGCATTAAAGCTCCTTAAAGCCCTAGCTAACGAAAGTCGATTAATGATTTTGTGCCACCTAGTCGAAGGTGAGTTAACGGTAGGGGAGTTAAACCAACGGGTTCAGCTTAGCCAGTCTGCTTTATCACAACACTTAGCATGGCTACGCAAAGATAAGCTGGTAAGCACCCGTAAAGAGTCTCAAACCATCTTCTATTCTTTGGCTAGTGATGAAGCCAAAGCGGTGTTAGGCCAGCTGCACGCGCTGTACTGTGCTGATTAGCTGAATTTCAGATATAAAAAAACCGGCCAAGGCCGGTTTTTTTTATCAAGCGCTTTAAATTAAAGTGCGTTGATTTTAGCAACAATGCGGCTCTTATGACGAGCTGCTTTGTTTTTGCTGATCAAACCTTTAGACGCGTAACGGTCTAAAACTGGTTGAGCGGCTTGGTATGCTGCTGTAGCTGCTTCTTTATCGCCTGCTTCGATAGCTGCAATAACTTTTTTCAAATTAGTGCGCATCATAGAGCGACGGCTAGCGTTATGTTGACGACGCTTTTCAGCTTGGACAGCGCGTTTTTTAGCTGACTTAATATTAGCCAAGTGTAACTCCTGAACTTTGTCTTGGAATTATGAATTTTAAGGCCGTGGAATATGCCCGTTTTTCATGTTTATGTCAAACAATTTTTAACCAACTATAAATATCCAAGTGCGTAAAGGCCAACTAAACGTTACGGCCGTAGCATAGATCTGTATAGGCGGGTAAACTGTGGCGCGATTCTACCAGCATTTTCTATGTTAGGGCAGAGGAATTTGTATAAATTGGCAACAGGACAGTGCATTGAGTAAAACCTTGTTAAAATCGGGCGCTATTGTTAGCGGTATGACCTTGATTTCTCGCGTATTGGGTTTAGTTCGAGACGTAGTAATAGCAAACTTGATGGGGGCGGGCGTAGCCGCCGATGTATTCTTCTTTGCCAACAAAATTCCCAATTTCTTACGCCGTTTATTTGCCGAAGGCGCGTTTGCCCAAGCTTTTGTGCCAGTGCTTACAGAGTACAAACAAAAAAGTGCCGAAGATGAAGTAAGAGAACTGGTTGCCAAGGTGAGCGGTACGCTTGGTTTGGCGGTGACCATTGTGACCTTATTTGGCATTATTGGCTCGCCACTGATTGCTGCCCTATTTGGCACGGGCTGGTTTATCTCATGGTTAAATGATGGGCCTGATGCTGCAAAGTTTGAACTGTCGGCCTTTTTGTTAAAAATTACCTTTCCCTATTTGTGGTTTGTCACTTTTACCGGTTTATCGGGGGCCATTCTTAATGCTTATGGTCGTTTTGCGGTTGCTGCCTTTACTCCAGTGTTACTGAATGTAGTGATTATTGGTTTCGCCATGCTGGTGTCACCGCAGTTAGAGCAACCCGAGGTAGGGTTAGCTATGGGCGTGTTTTTTGGTGGTTTGGTTCAGTTTCTGTTTCAACTGCCTTTTCTATTTAGGCTTAAGTTACTACGCAAGCCAAGTTGGGGCTGGAAGCACCCGGGTGTGGTAAAAATTCGCACTTTAATGATTCCCGCATTATTCGGGGTCTCGGTCAGTCAAATTAACTTGTTGCTCGATACTCTTATTGCCAGCTTTCTGGTCACAGGCTCTATTTCTTGGCTGTATTATTCAGACCGTTTGTTGGAGTTTCCATTAGGGTTATTTGGCATTGCTATCGCCACGGTGATCTTACCTAGTTTGTCGCAACGTCATGTAGACGCTAACCCTAAACAGTTTCAACAAACCATGGATTGGGCTGTGCGCATGGTGTGCTTTTTAGGTATTCCAGCCACCATTGGTTTAGCGTTGTTAGGTCACCCCATTCTTCAAGTATTATTTATGCGCGGTGCTTTTGACCAACAAGATGTACTTAATGCCTCATACAGCTTAATGGCGTATAGCGGTGGCTTGTTATTCTTTATGTTAGTGAAAGTATTAGCGCCCGGTTATTACTCGCGGCAAGATACTAAAACCCCGGTTAAAATTGGCATCATTGCCATGGTGAGTAATATGGGTTTTAACCTTATTTTTGCCATTCCTTATGGCTACGTAGGGTTGGCGATTGCCACGGCGTTGTCGGCTCTGCTTAATGCTTCTTTATTGTATCGGGGATTGCACAAGCAAGGAGTATACAAAGTGAGCCGAGCCACTAGCGGGTGCATTGTGCGCATAGTACTCGCTTCGGTTGCCATGGGAGGCCTTATTTACTGGCTTTCTCCGGTGGCTGAGCAATGGTTTGCCCTTAACTGGTACAACAGCGTTATTCAGTTGATCATTTGCGTTGCGGCGGCCATTGTCAGCTACTTAGTTTTACTATTTTGCTTAGGGATAAGATTAGCGCACTTGAAAAGCAGTTTCGGGGCTGTAACTGCGGACTAAACAAGCTATAATCCGTCGGTTTTTGACGAAATAGGCGCGGGAATGGAGTTAATTCGCGGTATACGCAACATTAAAGCGCGCCATTATGGCTGTGCCTTAAGCATCGGTAATTTTGATGGTGTGCATTTAGGCCATCAGCAAGTAATAAAGCGATTAGTTGAACAGGCTCGCCAGCGGGGCTTACCTGCTGCGGTAATGATTTTTGAGCCACAGCCTTTAGAAATATTCGCTAAAGATAAAGCGCCCGCTCGAATAAGCCGCTTTCGCGATAAATACCAACAGCTCAAAAGTTTGGGTGTTGACCGTTTGCTAGTGGTGCGTTTTAACCAAGCCTTTGCTCAGCAAAGTGCTGACTATTTTGTGCGTCAATTATTGGTAGAGTTGTTAGGTATTAAGTATCTAGCAGTGGGTGATGACTTTCATTTTGGTAAAGGCCGAGAAGGTAACTTTGCTAGTTTGCAAGCCGCTAAACAGCAATATGGTTTTGAGCTAACTTCAACTGATTCATTTTGTATGAATCAACAGCGAGTTAGCAGCACATTATTGCGCCAGCATTTAGCTGACTCTGATTTTAATACCGTGGGTCAGTTATTAGGGCGAAAATTTAGCTTTAGTGGCAAAGTGATCCACGGGCAAAAACTAGGGCGCCAACTGGGATTTGCTACGGCAAACCTAAAGGTGGCTCGTCATGTTTGCCCGATTCATGGTGTATTTGCGGTAAAAGTGTATGTACACGGGCAACCAGAGCATCGATTCTCTGGAATTGCCAATATAGGCTGGCGACCTACCGCCGCAGGAAAAGATTTATTGGTGGAAGCGCATTTGTTTGAGTTTGATGCCAATCTGTATGGCCAACGCTTAGTGGTTGAACCGCAGTTAAAAATACGAGATGAACAAAAATTTGATTCACTTGATGCGCTGAAAGCTCAGGTGAATCTCGATATTAAGCGAGCAAAAGCCTACTATGGCCTTGCTGAGTAATTGACTGGAAAAGTGATTCGATGAGCGACTATAAAGATACTCTTAATTTACCTGATACTGAATTTCCGATGCGTGGTAACTTAGCCAACCGCGAACCTGCAATGCTTAAGCGTTGGGACGAAAAGGATTTGTACGGCCAGATTAGACAGGCCAAAAAAGGTAAAAAGAGCTTTATTTTGCACGATGGCCCTCCTTACGCCAACGGCAATATTCACCTTGGCCATTCGGTTAACAAGGTGCTTAAAGACATCATTATTAAATCGAAGACCTTGTCAGACTTTGACTCGCCATATGTGCCGGGTTGGGACTGTCATGGTTTGCCTATCGAGTTGCAAGTAGAGAAGAAAGTTGGCAAGCCTGGTAAAAAGGTAACTGCTGCTGAGTTTCGTCAAAAGTGTCGTGATTATGCTGCTAAGCAAATCGACGGCCAGCGTAAAGACTTTATCCGCATGGGTATATTAGGTGATTGGCAAAATCCTTACCTAACCATGAACTTTGATACTGAAGCTAACATCATTCGCTCTTTGGCTAAAATCATCGATAACGGCCACCTATTGCAAGGCTCTAAGCCGGTGCATTGGTGTACCGATTGTGGCAGTGCTTTAGCCGAAGCCGAAGTTGAGTATGAAGACAAAACCTCTCCTGCTATTGATGTACGTTTCACTGCAGTAGACGACGCGGCAGTTCTCGCCAAATTCGATCACCCAGAAGGTGTTACTGGCGAAGGCCCGATCTCTACAGTGATTTGGACCACCACTCCGTGGACCTTACCGGCTAACCGTGCAGTAGCGGTGAACGCGCATTTAGAATATGTACTAGTGCAAATTGAAACCGAAGCCGGTAAAGAGCGTCTAATTCTAGCGCGTGACTTAATGGAGCAATGTGTAGAGCGTTTTGGCGCGACTCACTTTAATGCGCTAGGTTACTGTCAAGGCGAAGCCCTTGAGCTGATTAAGGTTAAGCACCCGTTCTACGATTTTGAAGTACCGGTTATTTTAGGTGACCACGTTACTACGGAATCAGGTACTGGTTGTGTGCATACCGCACCTGGCCACGGTCAAGAAGATTTCGCTGTTGGTCAAAAATACGATCTAGAAGTCGCCAACCCAGTGGGCGACAACGGTGTTTATTTATCTGACACTGAGTTTTTTGCTGGCCAACACGTATTTAAAGCCAACGATAATGTGGTTGAGAAGCTAAAAGAAACTGGCGCCTTATTGCATCACCATGCATACCGCCACAGTTACCCACATTGCTGGCGCCACAAAACACCTATTATTTTCCGTGCTACGCCGCAGTGGTTTATTAGCATGGATCAAAATGGTTTGCGTAAGCAGGCTATGCAAGAAATCGAGAAGACCCAGTGGATCCCTGATTGGGGCCAAAGCCGTATCGAAAGCATGGTAGAGAACCGCCCAGATTGGTGTATCTCTCGTCAACGTACGTGGGGCGTGCCAATTGCACTATTTGTGCATCGTGAAACTAATGAGCTTCACCCACGTGCAGTAGAGCTAATGGAAGAAGTGGCGAAACGAGTAGAAAAAACCGGTATTCAAGCATGGTGGGATTTAGATGCCACTGAACTGCTAGGTGCCGAAGCCGAGCAATACCGTAAGGTAGAAGACACTTTAGATGTATGGTTTGACTCAGGTTCAACTCACTCAAGCGTAGTAGACGCGCGAGCAGAGTTTAATGGTCAAGCTGCCGATATGTACCTAGAAGGCTCAGACCAACACCGTGGCTGGTTCCAATCATCATTGATGATCTCAACAGCGATGCACGGCAAAGCACCATACCAACAAGTATTGACTCATGGCTTTACGGTTGATGCTAATGGCCATAAGTTTTCTAAATCTTTAGGCAACGGTATTGCGCCGCAAGATATCTGGAACAAGTTGGGTTCAGACATTTTACGTTTGTGGATTGCTTCTACTAACTACACCGCTGAAATGAGCGTGTCTGATGAAGTATTCAAGCGCAGCGCTGACGCATACCGTCGTATTCGTAATACTTCTCGCTTCTTATTAGCTAACTTGGCTGGTTTTGAGCCTGAGCAGCACTTAGTGGTTGCTGAAGATATGGTTGAGCTTGACCGTTGGGTTGTTGGCCGTGCGGCTGCGGTTCAACAAGAGATTGTAGAAGCTTACGAGCAATACCAATTCCATGTTGTATACCAGAAGTTAATGCACTTCTGTTCTATCGAGCTAGGTAGCTTCTACTTAGACATTATTAAAGATCGCCAGTACACGGCTAAAACTGATGGCCTAGCGCGTCGTTCTTGCCAAACGGCACTGTTCCACATTGCTGAAGCATTAACCCGCTGGATTGCGCCAATCTTAAGCTTTACTGCCGACGAAATTTGGCAGGCTCTACCTGGTGAGCGTAACGAATTTGTATTCACTGAAACGTGGTATGAAGGTTTAACACCGTTAGCCCAAGACAACAGCATGAATGATGCATTCTGGGCACAATTAATCACTATTCGTGATGAGGTGAACAAGAACCTAGAGCAAGCACGCCGTGATAAGAAAATTGGTGGCACCTTAGAAGCTAAAGTAACGCTGTATGTCGATAGCGAGCTAGAACAAGTACTTACTCAGTTAGGTGATGAACTTCGCTTTGTTTTGCTTACCTCTGGTGTGAGCTTACAGCCGCTAGAACAAGCAACTGCTGACGCGGCCGTTACCGAACTGGCCAACCTTAAAGTGGCTGTTGAAGTTGCCAGCGGTGAGAAATGTGACCGTTGTTGGCATCACCGCGAAGATGTTGGTCAAAATGCAGAGCATCCTAGCTTGTGTAGCCGTTGTGTTACCAACGTAGCGGGTGAAGGTGAGTCTCGTCACTATGCATAATGAAGCAGTAGCGAATAAAACGAGCAGTACTGGTTTACGTTGGTTGTGGTTGAGTGTAGTGGTATTTGCACTTGACCAAATCACTAAACTGGCAATAGCTAAAACTTTTGATTTATACGAGCGCGTAGAAGTAACTCCATTTTTTAACTTAGTATCGGTACGCAATTACGGTGCAGCCTTTAGCTTTTTAAGTGATGCTGGCGGCTGGCAACGTTGGTTTTTTACTGCTATCGCTATTTTTGTTAGTGGCTTATTGCTGTGGTGGATGAAGAAAACCCCGGCCAACCAAAAGTGGCAAGCGATTGCTTACGCCTTGGTGCTGGGTGGGGCCATTGGTAATGTAGTTGACCGTGTGGTGTTTGGTTACGTGATCGACTTTTTAGATTTTTATGTAGGTAGCTATCATTGGCCGTCTTTTAACGTGGCTGACTCTGCTATTTGTGTAGGCGCTGTGTTATTGGTGCTCGACAGCATTTTCTCGCCCCAGCCAAAGGACGCTAAATGATTCAGCAAGGAAGCAAAGTAGAACTTCATTTTGTATTGAAGTTAAGCGATGGATCGATTGCCGAAAGCACTTACAATTACCCTAAGCCAGCTCAGCTGGTAGTGGGCGATGGAAGCTTAACCGAAGGTTTTGAAAGGTGCTTAGAGGGCTTAAAAGCTGGCGACAAAAGCCAATTTGAACTCAGTGCAGAACAAGCCTTTGGCCCAAGTAATCCAGACAACATTAAGTATTTCGAGCGCAGTAAATTTGGCGACGAAGCCCCCGCAGAAGAAGGCAGTATTATTGCTTTTGCTCAACCTGACGGTAGCGAAATTCCTGGTATTGTGCGTGAAGTGACCGGTGATTCAGTGACAGTGGACTTTAATCATCCACTGGCTGGGCAAACGGTTATTTTTGAAGTAGAAATTTTAGCGGTTAATTAAGGATCGATAGTGGAAATACTGTTAGCTAATCCTCGTGGTTTTTGTGCTGGTGTTGACCGCGCTATCTCTATTGTAGAACGTGCTTTGGAAATGTTCGGCGCGCCTATTTATGTTCGCCATGAAGTGGTTCACAATCGCTATGTGGTGGACGGCCTGCGTAAACGCGGCGCCGAGTTTGTTGATGAACTTAGCGACGTACCAGAAGGCAGTATTTGTATTTTTAGTGCTCATGGCGTATCCCAAGCGGTGCGTGCTGAAGCTAAACAGCGTGGCTTAAAGATTTTTGATGCAACGTGTCCGCTAGTGACTAAAGTGCATATGGAAGTTACTCGTGCTAGCCGCAAAGGCATCGAATGTGTATTGATTGGTCATCATGGTCATCCAGAAGTAAATGGCACCATGGGCCAATACGACAACGCTGATGGCGGGATTTACCTAGTAGAAACAGTAGACGATGTCGCCAGCTTAAGTGTTAAAAAGCCAGATCAACTTTTTTACTGTACGCAAACCACCTTATCAGTTGACGATACCTCTGCCATTATTGATGCCTTGCGAGAAACCTTCCCGCATATTCAAGGTCCACGTAAAGATGATATTTGCTACGCGACCCAAAACCGCCAAGACGCGGTAAAAGATTTGGCCGAGAAATCTGATGTGGTATTAGTGGTGGGTTCTAAAAACTCCTCTAATTCAAATCGCCTGCGAGAAAAAGCTGAAAAATCGGGTGCGGCAGCCTACTTGATTGACGGCGTTAGCGATATTAACTGCCAGTGGTTTAATGATGATAGTAAGGTTGGTGTAACCGCTGGAGCATCTGCCCCAGAGATACTGGTTCAAGAAGTAGTATCAGGTTTAAAAGCCATGGGCGGTGTGACTGTTGTAGAAAACCCGGGGCGTGAAGAAAACACCATTTTTGAAGTTCCTGCTGAGTTACGAGTCACTCAAACTAACTAATTGAGTTATCTCTCATTTAATCTAGAAAAGAAGGCATAGCCTTCTTTTTTGCGCTATACCCTAAAGACTTGGTCAACTCTTTAGGTTACCCCTATCGAACATTATTTAAGTGTTAAGAATAGGTAGATAGCGATGCATATCTACTCAAAACCTCACCAAAGCGGTTTTACCCTCATTGAAGTGGTTATCACTTCTTTTATCTTGGCTATTGGACTGCTGGCAGTAGTTGCTATGCAAGCCGTTGCTAAACGTTCAAGTTTTGAAACCCATCAACGTACTATGGCGATGCTTTTAGCCGAAGACATGGTTGAACGCGTGCGCTTAAATCATATTGCTTGGCAAGCGAATAACCCCGCAACCGTCACTGTTGGTGAAGGTCAAACAGCAAGAACCAAGCCTACCTGCGCGGAAAATAGCGGTTTAATGGCCGACTGCAGTTTAGCCGATGTAGTTAACTACGATCTTTACCATTGGGAGTATGGATTACTGGCTAAATCTGCGGGCACAAAAGGCGGACTAGTGAAACCTAATGGTTGCGTTTTGTTAGCCGCTAACGGTGACTTAACGGTAGTTGTCACTTGGTTATCTCGGCAATCTCTTAGCGGGATTACCAGCGCTAACTCGGTCACCGCTAACTGTGGTGCTCAGTCCGATAAACGTCGGAAAATGGCGTTAAATACTAGGGTCAATTCATGAAGCCATTTAACCAGCGCGGCTTCACGCTCATTGAATGGTTGATTGCGATTGTGATTGGCTTATTTCTTACCGCAGGCATTGGCAGCTTTTTAGTCGCTTCGCAACGTACCACCGAATCTACCTATCACAGTGAACAAATGATGGAGAGTGGTCGTATTGCTATGCATCTAATCACTCGAGATTTACGCATGGTGGGATTTTTTGGCGAGTATACCGGCAATCCTATGGTGCGTGGCTCCGGTGTTACACTCCTTGCTACCGATATAAGCGCCGCTAACGATTGCATTATTGATTGGGTTAGCGCCACCCCCGAAGGTTCGTTTCCATCTACCGATGGCCGTTTTAGTGCTTTGTTTGTTGGTCAAGTGAATGCCGCTAACTCACTGGATGGGCAATACACTTGCGTAAGCTCGCGCAGTGATTTGATTACCGATTCTGATGTTATTGGTATAAAGCGAGTTATTGGCTCTCCAATACAAAGTGCTGCGGATTTAGACGAGGACCGCTATTATTTTGCTGCAAACACAGCCAGTTCACAAATCTTCACCAAAGATGATACTTGGCCAACTGAAGCCGCCATGCCAGGGCGACAGGTTTGGGAGTATCAACACATTGTTTATTACTTAGACGTTAGTGCGCAATCAGGCTTGCCAGTGTTACGCCAGTTGTACCTAGATAACAATAGTGGCATGCAAATACTCGGTTCAGGTCCATTGGTGGAGGGAATTGAGCGGATGCGGGTATTGCTTGGCGTGGATACTGACACCAGTAAAGACGGAGTAATTAACGATTTTGTGGCTGCTAGCAACGTTTCTCCCCAGCAGTGGAGTGAAGGGCGAGTCATTGGTGCGAAGGTATTTTTACTGGTGCGCTCTTTAACCGAAGATCAAAACTATACTAATGAAAACAGCTATGAGTTGGGTGACGTATCGGTAGCAGCCGCTAACGATCATTATCGTCGGGCCCTATTTGAGTCAGTCGTGTCACTTAGGAATATGGTGTATTAATGAATCACGGCCTTCGCTACTTTCGCCAACAAGGTGCAGCATTGTTTGTCGCCATGTTGTTCTTACTTATTTTAAGCTTTTTAGGGGGAGTGTTATTAAGCGCCGCTAACCAAGGCTTAAAAGTCGTGTCGGCAATGGGCGATCGCTTAGGTGCAGAGCACTCCCTAGAGGGAGAAATGAATCAGTTGATATGGGAGCCAAACTTACAAGGCGTTATTGGTTCGATGGCGCCATCGGCGTCGATGGCGGTATCTACAATGGTTACTGGGGCGAGCGGCACCTTAATCCATACCGTAGATAGCGTATGCGCCCGTAGCTTTAGTGCTAGCAGCAACAACGCTATTACTCAGTGTCGCTATATTCGAGTTGATGCAACCAAAAATTATGGAAAGGCTAATCGAGCATCCACATCCATCGCAGCGGGCATAGAGCAGCCAATATTGTGAATCATAAACTGCACTTGATAAGCCAAATCAATACATAAAAGGAGAGAGCAGATGAATGGTCATTTAAGGTCGGGGCTGCTTGCCTGTTTGTGCACAATGTCGGTAACTTGCCCTGTATGGGCAGACGACACTGAATTGTTTCTATTCGACTTTAATAGCTTGAGTTCTGCTGATCCTAAAGTACTGATTATCTTTGATACCTCTGGCAGTATGGCATGGAATATTACTACCCGCCAAGGCTACAATCGCGACAGCAGTGGCGACCTGAGTTACCAAGATTATCCCGTTGCGGTGAGCTCACAAAATAGTTTAGATAACGACTTTATCTACTTTACAGTTAATGGTGTAGATGGCTCATATATCCCTACGGGTGCGAACGACGACCGCCGATTTATTTGGGACATTAACAACTGTGCAGCCTCATACGAAGCGCTTGCTAAAAATGGCATTTTTACCGGCTATTTTCGTGAGCATCGGGTACAAGGTGGCACTGGATCTTGGGATAATGTTCGGCTGAACAACGGTGCTAATTACACCGTGCTTGATTGTATGGATGACTATGAGTTAGTCAGTGATGCTAGTGATGGTCGTTTATTGGATGAGAGCGGTGATCCACGATCATTTACCGTTAAACTTCAAGAATCAGACGGCAGTTTTGTTGATAAAGTGGTATCCACTATTAATCCTGGCCAATATCGAGAAAGTAACAATTCCTATGTTGATGCACCTCAAGGTTACCCCATCAACGGTGCTTCTAATAATACTGATGATTTTTATACACTGAATAAAACCGATGCAGAACAAACCACCAAAGATAGCTTTGATGATGGCTACTTAATTACCTTATATAGCGCCAATTATCTTCGTTGGTATCATCATTCAGACGCCACAACTACGCGGCCACGAATTGAGATTGCTCAAGAAGCATTGGCTAATGCGCTCGATACTATTAACGGCGTGAGCTTTGGTTTGATGGTATTTAATACATCTAACCACGGTGGCCGAGTGATTAGAAGGATTCAAGCCGCGGATAATAACGATGGTTTGATTACTGACGTGGTTGAGCTTGATGCCGATGGCGGCACACCTCTCGTTGAGACGCTTATGGAAGCCAAGCGTTACTTTGCCGGAGAAACTGTAGTGTATGGCCTAGAGGGGCCAAATGGGGCTAATAATCGCGATACCTCTATCGAGTCTTCGGGCAGTTACATAACACCTTACGAAGTTGGCTGTGATAGCTCAATTAGCATTATTTATATCACAGACGGGACACCAACCGTTGATGCTGAAGAAAATGACAATGTAGGCAGTTTGCCAATTAATACTAACGGTGTGGCAGGGTGTGATGGTGCGGCTACTGTTAGTGCTTGTACTTGGAGCTCCCCAGTAAAATATGGTGAAGAACCAGACGCTGGAGAAACCGACAATCGCGCCAGTTCATATTTACCAGTACTGGCCAAATGGATGAATACCAATGACATCAATGGCGATGTAGATGGGCGCCAGTACGCTAAAATTTCTACTATTGGTTTTGGTGAAGATGTTATCGAAGGTGGCTCTGCGATGTTGATTGCCACGGCCGAAAATGCTGAGGGTCGTTTTTACCCTGCAGAGGGCGGGGTGGAGTTGGAGTCGGCATTGCGCCAAGCACTGATCGGTATCTACGAAGAAAACTCATCGCTGGTTTCTCCTGCGGTGACTAGCAATAACTTCGACCGCACTCGAACGCTAGATAGGGTTTATTATGCGATGTTTAAACCTTCGCTAACCCCACGATGGCGAGGAAACCTGAAGAAACTCGAACTCTCTGCTGAAGGCTACATGGTGGATCAAAATGGTAATCCAGCAATTGGTGCTGACGGTTCGATTATTGATGAAGCGAAAACCTTTTGGTCCTCTGTAAAAGACGGAAACAATGTTGAGCTTGGTGGGGTGGCCGATAGCTTAGCCAGTAACGATGCTCGCATGGTTTATTTCAATCAAAGCAATAGTGGCAATTTCGCCAACCTTAACTCAACTAACCTTGTCTCCAGAGCAAGCACTAGTGCCAATTTAGCTAATCATCTTGGGGTGGTGGAAACCGCTTTATCTGATCACATTAATTGGATACGAGGCAGTGACATTGACAATGATGATGGCGATAGCTTAACAACTATTCGCAGTGATTTGATGGGCGACCCACTGCATTCTCGACCATTAGTGATTAATTATGGCCTGCGTAGTGGGGCCAGTGCGAGTAGTACCGACCCTGATGACATGGATATTCGTATATTGGTGGGGACCAATGGTGGTGCAATGCATATGTTTAAGGATTCGGGGTCTAGCGTTACAGAAAGTTGGGCTTTCTTTCCTTATGAGCTTTTAGGCCGGCAGTTAACCCTGCGAAATAATATTGCCAGTTCGCAACATGTTTACGGGGTGGATGGAACACCTACAGTGTTCTTAAAAGATACCGATAATGATGGTAAGTACAGCACTAGCGGCGATAAGGTGCTGGTATTTACTGGCTTGCGCAGAGGGGGAGATGCATATTATGCCATGGACCTTACTAACCCCGATTTACCCAAAATGCTTTGGAAGATTGACAGTTCTAGCACTGGAATGTCGGAGCTGGGTCAAAGCTGGTCGCAACCTACTGTTGGTTATGTTCCGGGGCACACTAATCCGGTAGTGATATTTGGTGCTGGTTATGACGTAAACCAAGATTTAAGCAATCCTGCTATAGATGACAAAGGGCGAGGCGTTTTTATTGTAGATGCATTAGATGGCAGCTTAGTGTGGAGCCTAACCAATAGCGAAGATGATCGGCTAACACATAGCGTCCCAGCAAAAGTTGCCAGTTTAGACAGCGACGGTGATGGCAACATTGATCGTTTGTATTTTGGTGATATGAGCGGTCAGCTTTGGCGGGTAGACTTACATTCTAACGACGAAGATAACTGGAAGATGACGGCCTTGGCCAAGATTAGCGATGACTCTGTGCTTACCGATAAGAGGAAGTTTTTCACTGAACCGGTAATTGTAAGAACCTATCTCAAAAAGCTTACTCGGGTGACCACTGGTCAAGGCAGTGACCAAGTCACTATCACCGACTCCCAGCAGATCCCTTATGATGCGGTATTAATTGGCACAGGAGACCGAACTAAACCGGTCAGTGACAAAGACCCTGATGGGGTAAACAATCGCTTCTATATGTTTAGAGACTATAACGTGCAATCGACAAATTTCACGGCCTTGGATGACAACGAGCAGCCGATTGCAATTACGAGTAGTGATTTGTACAACATAACCAGTGACCCTATCGGTAGCTTAACTGATGAAACCGCAATAGAGACTCAGCTTATTGCACTAGGGGCGTCTAAAGGCTGGGTACATAACCTTGTTGAAGATGGTGAGAAATCTTTGGGGGCAGCCCTAGTACTAGGCGGCGACTTGTATTTCACCTCTTTTATTCCAGAAACCACCAACTCAGCCACCTGTACCATTCCTACAATTGGTACTGGGCGCACTTACGGTGTCAGTATGCATATTGGCACCAGTATCAATCATAGCCGTTACTACGATGTAGATAACAAGGTACCGGATGATCTGATTATTCACTCAGGAGAAGACGAATCTGGTGAGTCGGTGATTCGTGTATTTGGGGGCGACCCTGGCGAAGACCTGCAGTTTGATGATGAAGACGAAGACCAGCAGCATACCTGTGAGCAAACTGGTTCGTGTCGAGAAGGCTCACGTGAAGCCAATATGGATATGAGTCCCAAACAAATCTATTTTTACTTTGATGAGGGCTAAATGAAACGTTCAATACTCGGCGTTACCTTGATTGAGTTAATGATTGCAGTGGCCATTGTGGCTATTTTAGCGGCGGTGGGGTACCCCGCATATACTTCGTTTGTGGCTGAATCTCGCCGCACTGAAGCGATGAAAGAACTGGCTACTTTGGCGGTACTTCAAGAGCAATATTATGCCGATAATGCGGAGTACTCATCTACCCTGGCTGCTTTGGGTATGGCCGCTTCCGGCGCAACCAGCTACAACACCGAAAATGCCTATTACTCTATTACGCTAACGACTTCGTCAGCGAGCAGCACTTTCACGGTAAAAGCAACTGCTCAGGGTTCTCAAAGTACTGCAGATAAAGATTGCCGAAGTTTTTCTATGGATGACGAAGGGGCAAAAACTGCGCTTGATGCCCAGGGAAATGTGAATGCTGATTGCTGGTGATGATATGAATAAATTACTTATATTTTTGGTGCTTACACTGTCTGCAACAAGCAGTTGGGGCAAAACGGTTAAATGTTATATGGCGGGGAGCAATGGTATGGACCAAGTCATTATTGCTAGTCCTAAAGGTTTGAGTAATCTCGATGCGATTAGCGAGGAACTTAAAAGGCGATATACCGAGCACCAGCCCACGGTTCAAAAGCTTGGCGGTATTGTTGAATTTGAATGTGTTGGGTTTAATGATAGCTTTAGCTATGATATTGCCAATACACGCTTTGCTGAACTGCAATATTAACAGCCTTTGGGGTTTAAATTGGGCAGCTGTTTTTTTCGCTATCAACAACAAAGCGAATGTTACCGCCTTTTGATACCACAACGCCGTCTATATATTGATTGTCATTAGAGCAAAAATATAAGCTACCAGAGTTACCTGCAATAAGCCCATCACTGGCAAAAGATAGTGAGGTGACAGAGCCTTTAAAGCTGGTATTTCCCGCATCGGAAAATGGCTCGGCAGCTAACAATACTTTTTCGCCTGCATCTAATTTTCCATTACTGTTGTCGTCGGCGAATACAGTTAATCCTGCATTCATATTTCCACCGCAGTCACTATTGTTGATTTGCAACGCACATACCACCACCCGCTGGTTTAGATTGATGGCTTGGCTGCGAGCAAAACGAACCTCTCGCATCATACGGTTGGTAGAGGCATCGGCCGCCATTGATTGAAAGAGTGCATTCATGCTGGGCACACCTACTCCAAGTAAAATAACCGCGATGGCAATGGTTATCATGAGTTCCAAAAGAGTAAAACCAGCTTGTTTCATTTAAACGCTCGGTTGCTTTAAAGAGTATTGATTCTATAAGTGTATACCCTCACAGGCTGGCTGCTTTTTTTGTGCATGAGCCTGTTCACGTTGAGATGATTTTTATTGCCTATTTGCCTATTTGCCACCTTTGGCAAATTTTAATCAAGCCTTTGTACGATTATTATCATGTCTTAGTGGGGTTAATAAAAATGTCATAAAGCTCCCCTATAAATGGCCGCGGATCTCCAGCGGTAACTAAATATGTTTTTAAAACAGCCCTTCAAGAATCAACTCACTTTGGTACATCAACTTGCCTTATCGATGGCTCTGCAGTTTGCCATTGCCTTAGGTATTGTGATGATTGCATTGTGGGGAATGAATCAGCTAAGCCACTCTTTTAAGCAGCTTGATGAACAAGCCTTGCCCGTTGCAGAGCTGGCTGCGCAAATTGACAGAGCGGCATTGCAGCTCGACCGCCAGTTAAGAAATACCATTAGTAGCCAAAATCCTGAGACCTTTGCCGAGCAGCGAGCGCTGTTTGATTCTGAGTTAAACACCTTAGTGACGGCGCTAAGTGTGTTTACTCACTTTAGCCAAGGCTTAGATTTACTCGACGATGATCAAACGCGTATAGCAGAGAGCGTGGCGAAGCTAGACCAAGACATGCAAAGTTTGCTTACTCGTGTCGAGCAACGTTTAGAGGTACAGAATGAGGTTGTATCTAGTCAAGGTTTGGTGCTTTATGCTATGGGTTCTGCGCGCGATGAAATGTCTCGATTAGTGCCAATATTGTTTGCCGATATCGCGGAATCTAAAATGGCCTATGACGCGTTTATTGCTGATGCGGCCAGTTTAATGAACGCTCAGTTGCAACTGGTTACCACTCAAGATCCAAATAATGCGCAAACCCAGCTAAAGCAGATGCAAAGTTACATTTCAAGGTTGCGGTTTAACTACAATATTTTACTTAAAGACAATCCTGAATTGGCTGACTACCCCAGTGTGTCTATGGCCATTGATATACTTGAAGGTGCTGTCATCGAGGCTGGATTATTTGGCTTACAAGCAAAGCAAGTACAGCTAAATTTCGCTATTCAACAAGATATATCCAGCTTGTCTGAACCGCTCGATACTCTGCAATTGCATTTAGAAAAGCTACTAGCAGAAGGTGTAACTATTATCGAAAATGCCACCCAGAATACGCAGTTAACTATGTTGCATAGTCAGCGTTTGTTATTGGCCTTGAGTGCGGTAGGTATTATGGTTTTTGTTGGTTTGTGTATAGTCATTGTTCGTTTGGTTCGCAGCCGTGTTAAACAAATAGGCGAAGCTATTCATAAGCTCTCACAAGGTGATTTTACTCATAGTTGCCCTGTGTCTAGTCCTCGAGAATTTAGGCAGTTAGCAAGTTGGCTTAACCAAGCCAGCGAGCATAACCGCAGTAACATTGCTCAACTCCGCGCCCGGGGTATCGAGCTTAAACAAGCTGCTGAAGCTAGTGCTAATATAGCCCACAGCCAGCAACAGCAATTAGTAGAGCAAGAAAATCGAATAGCCCTAATCGCTTCTTCTGTGGTGCAAATGGATACCACTATGGGAGACATTGCAAACGCCGGTAATGATGCCGAACAAGATAGTCAGTTGTCTGCAGAGTTGGCAGAACAAGGTAAGCAAACCCTAGAGAGTACTAGTACGCACCTACAAGGTTTGGCCGACAAAATGCAACGTAACTCGCAACGAATGAGTGAGTTAGATCAGCAAGTAGACCAAGTGGGTGAAGTAGTGCAAGTGATTAACAGTATTGCAGAACGCACTAACTTACTGGCGTTAAATGCAGCCATAGAAGCGGCTAGAGCAGGGCAACATGGGCGCGGCTTTGCGGTGGTTGCGGATGAGGTGCGTAAACTGGCGGGGCAAACCCGTGAACAAACCGATTCAATTAGTGAAATGATCAATACACTGCATAATGCGACCAATAAAGCGCGGGAGTCGATGGCCTCTTGTCAGAACGAGATGCAATCAACTCAGCAATTGAGTGAGCATTTATCTATTGCAATGAATGATATTGAGCAAGCCGTCGCTACTGTGCGACAGCAAACTGTTAATATTTCCCGCTCTACTGCTGAGCAAAATCAAGCGAGTCATCATGTTAATCAAGCGGTCGATGATTTGGTAAAACAAAGCCAATTGCGTCAGTCACAAATCGACGAGTTATCGGTACAGTCTGACCAAGTTGCGGCCATTGCGAATGAGCAAGGCCAGAGCTTAGCGGCATTCAAAGTATAAAGGTATGCTGTTGGGAAATTTGAGCATTAAGCTAGCAATGAGTTAAAGTTGTTCGATTTTTCAGCGTTAGCGCGTTTCACCTAGATTAAGTGAGGAAAAGCGTATTTAACGCAAGCAAAGCATAAAAACTTTAACAAACAGCCTATTAAGCATCACTCTAATTCCAATAATTGACACTTTTTGTGCAGTTTTGCCGACCAAGCTTGCTTTACGCCGTTGTTACTTGCTTGCGCTTGGCTTAAAGTAAACAACATACAGACTCAACAAAATGATAAAAATAAGGAAGTACAAATGAAGCAAGTAACGGCAATTATCAAGCCATTTAAGATGGATGATGTTCGCGAAGCCTTAGCTGAAATTGGTATTACTGGTATGACGGTTACAGAAGTAAAAGGCTTTGGTCGTCAAAAAGGACATACCGAGCTTTACCGCGGCGCTGAATACAAAGTAGATTTCTTACCTAAAATGAAACTAGAACTTGTTGTTCAGCAAGATGATCTAGAGCGCTGTATTGAAACTATCGTACAAACTGCGCAAACCGGTAAAATCGGTGATGGTAAAATCTTTGTTCGCGATGTAGACCGTGTTATCCGTATTCGTACCGGTGAAGAAAACGAAGATGCTATTTAATTTATAGCCAATAAAAAAGGCGAGCTAAGCTCGCCTTTTTTATTTCTGAAAGTTATTTAGTTAGCGCTGCGTATTAGTGCAGTTTGTTCCACTTTGTCTGTCACACCTAAAGCCTTGTAACCTTGCTCCATGACTTCTAGAGCATCTCGTGCTGAAGGCGTATCTGGGAAATTCTCAATCACGTAACGTGCGCGGTTTACCGCACCGATAAATGCTTCGCGTTTGATGTAATAACGTGCCACAGCCACTTCGTGACGAGCTAAATTGTCTTTTAAGTAAACCATACGTTGCTTAGCATCTGGCGCATAATCACTGCGCGGATAGCGGTTAATTAGCGTGCTAAAGTCGTTAAAGGCTTGACGAGAAAAACTCGGGTCGCGGTCATACCTATCAATACCTACGACACTTTGGAACAAATTGTAATCTGCTGACATATTGGTTAAACCGCGCATGTAATACACGTAGTCTAAGGCGCTATGCGTGGGGTTGTTACGAATAAAACGCTCGCTGCTCGCAAGTGCCATCGCAGTATCACTGCGCTTGTAATAAACGTAGATAAGATCAAGTTGTACTTGGCTTGAATAAGGGCCAAATGGGTAACGAGTATCTAATGCTTCTAAGTTATCTGCAGCATCGGTAAACGCACCGTTGTTAATTGCAGTTTGTGCTTCGGCGTAAAGCTCTGAAGCGGGCTTGTCTGGGATCTTCGGCTTTTCTTTCGACGAAGAACAGGCGCTCAGCGCAAGGCCGAGAAGTATTACTGAAATTGTTTGCTTGTAAACGCGCATCATGAGCTAAAAATCGTCTTAATCGTTTATGTGATGGCCCGATAACAATACTCTGCACTTGCTAAAAGTATTACGCCATTCACCGTAAATAATGGGCAAACAGTATCCTCTATGCCACTTAAACCGTCAATCGCCGAGTGATATATATAGTGGGAGCAGCGTCTAACAAACCATTTTCTTCTATGCTTTAGCTTTAGAATGATTACAATAGCCCGTTTTGGCCTTCCTGTCAGAGGTAAAACCTAAGATGAGTCAACAATTAGAGTTGCGTGCAATCGTCGACGAAGAGCTTGCAGGCGCCCGCCTAGACCAAGCATTAGCGACGTTGTTCCCCGATTACTCTCGTTCTCGAATTAAAGAATGGATATTAGGGGAGTGTGTTCGTTTGGATGGCGAACTTAAGGTAAAACCTAGGGAAAAGGTAGTGGGCGGTGAAGAAATCGTCTTAAATACCGTGTTAGAAGATGTTGTTGAAGCGAAAGCTGAAGACATCAAACTAGATATTGTTTATGAAGATGACGATATTCTAGTGATTAACAAACCAATTAACATGGTTGTTCACCCTGGGGCTGGCAATAACAGCGGTACGGTGCTTAATGCCTTGTTGCATTTATACCCATCTATTGCTGAGGTAGCACGTGCCGGTATTGTGCACCGCTTAGATAAAGACACTTCTGGCTTGATGGTGGTGGCTAAAACCGTACCCGCTCAAACTCACTTAGTGGATGCTTTGCAAAAACGCTTAGTGACTCGTGAGTACGAAGCCATTGCTACCGGTACTATGACAGCCGGCGGTTTGGTGGAAGAGCCTATTGGCCGTCACCCCACTAAACGTACCCACATGGCAGTTGTTACCTCAGGTAAACCTGCGGCTACGCATTACCGTGTTGCCGAGAAGTTTCGCCAGCATACCCGTATTCGCTTACGCTTAGAAACTGGTCGTACTCACCAAATTCGCGTGCATATGGCCCATATTGGCCACTCGCTATTGGGTGACCAAACCTACGGCCGTTTGCGTTTGCCTAAAGGCTCAAGTGAAGAACTGATTGCTGCTATGCGCGGTTTTCAGCGTCAAGCTCTGCACGCTGTTATGTTGCGTTTAGAGCACCCAATTACTGGCGAAATGATGGAATGGCATGCGCCGGTTCCGCAAGATATGCTTGATATTGCTGACGCCTTGCGAGCGGATCATAAACTCAATCCTGATTTGGGTTAGAGCTTGGCTAAGCACTCGGTGAATTGGCCTTGCCCCGCAAACGTGGTTGCTGTTTACAGCGATCGTGTAGCGGGAGTGAGCCAAGTGCCCTTTGATTCGTATAACTTGGGTGACCATGTTGGCGATGAGCTTGCTGCGGTAACTAGCAATCGCACGAATTTTCAAATGTCTATGCCCGAGCAGGTATGCTGGCTTAAGCAAGTACACAGTACTCGAGTCGTCGATGCCAGTGACCAAGCCAATGTACTTAGCGAAGCCGATGCCAGTATTGCTGCCAGTTCAGGTGCTGCATGTGTAGTGATGACCGCCGATTGTTTGCCGGTATTGTTTTGCGACCAGCAAGGAACTGTAGTAGCAGCATCACATGCCGGCTGGCGAGGCTTGGTAGATGGAGTGTTGGAAAAAACCGTCGCAAAAATGCAAGTAGAACCGCAGCAGCTTATGGCTTGGATGGGACCCGCTATTGGCCCTCAGGCTTTTGAAGTGGGTGCAGAGGTAAAACAGCGTTTTGTGCAACACAACGCTAGGGCCGCCAGCGCGTTTACTCAAGCTTCTCAAGCCGATAAATATTACGCCGATATTTTCACTCTCGCCGAGCAACGGTTACAGGCTTTAGGACTAGGCGCTATTTATTCTGAGCGTATCTGTACTTATAGCCATCCACAGCATTACTTCTCTTATCGACGTGAGGGACAAACTGGTCGTATGGCTGCCGCCATTTGGTTATCTGAATAAACCGTAAAGTTCACAGATTTGGTGTTGAACGTTAATATTTAGCGCCTGATATCTTGATTTTTTTTGCTTTCAATCCCACATAATCATTAATAGCTTATCCAAGTGGAGGTGCCACATGCGCCTAGATAGATTCACAAGCAAATTTCAATTAGCCATTTCTGATGCTCAGTCGCTTGCGCTTGGGCGAGATCACCAATTTATTGAGCCGGTACACTTAATGTCGGCCATGTTGAATCAAGACGCAGCATCTTTGCGACCACTGTTGGTAGAAGCTGGCATTGAAGGCAGCGCCTTACGCTCACAACTATCTCAAGCCCTAGAGCAACTGCCTCGTGTAGAAGGCACAGGTGGAGAGGTGCAGCTATCCAATCAGTTGGTGGTGCTGCTTAATCTCTGTGACAAGTTGGCGCAAAAGCGTAAAGATAAATTCATTTCGTCAGAAATTTTCTTCTTAGCGGTAACCGAAGACAAAGGTAAGCTTGGCGACATCATGCGCGAGTTGGGCGCGAATAAAGAAAACATTAACAAAGCCATTGAAAAATTGCGCGGTGGCCAAAAGGTCGACGACCCGAATGCCGAAGATCAGCGCCAAGCACTCGAAAAATATACCATCGACCTCACTGAGCGCGCCGAACAAGGCAAGCTAGATCCGGTGATTGGCCGTGACGATGAAATTCGTCGTACTGTTCAAGTATTGCAACGCCGCACTAAAAATAACCCAGTGCTTATTGGTGAACCTGGGGTGGGCAAAACCGCCATCGCCGAAGGTTTAGCGCAGCGCATCATTAATCATGAAGTACCAGAAGGCTTAAAAAACAAACGCGTTTTGTCTTTAGACATGGGCTCGTTAGTGGCGGGGGCTAAATATCGTGGTGAGTTTGAAGAACGTTTAAAAGCGGTACTTAATGAGCTTTCTCAAGAAGAGGGCCAAGTGATTTTGTTCATCGATGAACTGCACACTATGGTGGGGGCAGGTAAAGGCGATGGAGCAATGGATGCGGGTAATATGCTTAAACCAGCATTAGCGCGAGGGGAGCTCCACTGTGTGGGCGCGACTACCTTAAATGAATATCGCCAATACATAGAAAAAGATGCAGCCCTAGAACGTCGTTTCCAAAAAGTGCTGGTGGAAGAGCCTAATGTGGAAGATACCATTGCCATTTTACGTGGCTTGAAAGAGCGTTATGAGCTGCATCATTCTGTAGAAATTACCGACCCAGCGATTGTGGCTGCTGCAAGTTTGTCAAATCGTTATATCTCTGATCGTCAGTTACCCGATAAAGCGATTGACTTGATTGATGAAGCGGCTTCAAGCATTCGCTTACAAATCGATTCCAAACCAGAAGCCTTGGACAAACTTGAGCGAAAAATCATTCAACTCAAGCTGGAGCGTCAAGCGCTGCAGAAAGAGTCTGATAGCGCTAGTGTTAAGCGACTAGAGCTACTCGACAGTGAGTTAGTAGATAAAGAGCACAAATTTCGCGAGTTAGATGAAGTATGGAAAGCTGAAAAAGCGGCGTTGTCTGGAACTCAACATATTAAGGCTGATTTAGAGCAAGCGCGCTTAGACATGGATATTGCCAGGCGTGCTGGTGACTTAAATCGAATGTCCGAACTGCAATATGGTCGGATACCAGAATTAGAGCGCCAATTAGATTTAGCCTCTCAGGCCGAAATGCAAGACATGAGCTTGCTGCGCAATAAAGTTACTGACGCTGAAATTGCCGATGTACTTTCGCGCTGGACGGGTATTCCGGTGAATCGGATGCTCGAAGGTGAGCGCGATAAACTTATGCGCATGGAGCAACAGCTGCACGGCCGAGTGATTGGCCAAAGTGAAGCGGTAGAAGCTGTCTCCAATGCTATTCGTCGTAGTCGTGCTGGGATATCTGATCCCAACCGCCCAATTGGTTCCTTTTTGTTTTTAGGTCCAACGGGAGTAGGTAAAACTGAGCTATGTAAAGCGTTAGCGGAGTTTATGTTTGATACCGAAGACTCGATGGTTCGAATCGACATGTCAGAGTTTATGGAAAAACATTCAGTTGCTCGACTCGTTGGTGCCCCTCCGGGTTATGTGGGCTACGAGGAGGGCGGCTATCTCACCGAGGCAGTAAGGCGTCGTCCTTATTCAGTGATATTGTTGGATGAGGTAGAAAAAGCCCATCCAGATGTATTCAATATCTTATTGCAGGTATTGGATGATGGTCGCTTAACTGATGGCCAAGGCCGTACGGTAGATTTTCGCAATGCGGTGGTCATTATGACCTCCAACTTAGGCTCCGACATTATCCAAGAGCGCCACGGAGAAATGACTCACCAAGAAATTAAAACCGCATTAATGGACGTATTGGCTCAGCAATTTAGACCTGAGTTTATTAACCGTATCGATGAGTCGGTTGTCTTTCATCCTCTGGCGCATGAACAAATTCGTGAAATAGCGGCGATACAGGTGCAGCGCCTAGTGCCCCGCCTAGAAGAAAAAGGTTATAAGTTAGAGTTTAGTGATGCGGTGTTAGATAAGTTAGGGCAGGCAGGGTTCGATCCTGTTTATGGTGCTCGCCCACTTAAGCGAGCGATTCAACAGCAATTGGAAAACCCATTAGCCAATGCAATTTTGTCTGGGCAAATAGAACCCGGTAAAACAATTCGCATAGAATTAACAGACGGACAGCTCAGCTTTAACTAGCAGAGCTCGCGCGGCAAGCTAATGAGCCTTGGGTTACATTAGCTTTGCCTGCGTTGTTGTTTTTGAATTTGTTTAAGGGTGAGATAGGTTTCGAGTTGGCTCTTGTCGAGCAGTTTAATTATTTCCAAGTCTTTTTCTTTCACTAGGTCCCGCATGGCTTTCCACATTTGCTTGCGGTCGCCTTCAAAGCCAAACATATTGTCCATGAGTTGGCTGTATTGTTGTTCTAGCTCGGTAAACTGACTTATCTGCTCCGAACTCAGGCTTAAATGTTCGATCAATCTGTCTATATTCATCTTGCTACTACCAATTTGCGAAAACTTTTCAACTTATGAGTTTGTCTATCTCTGAAATTGATGACACTTGATTAAGATATAGTTCATCCACTCCAATTTGTCTTTGAATCACTATTAACAACTAGGGGCATATGCTATTTTTAGCCCTAGTTTTTTTAGGCAGTTTCACAGAGTAGCTAAATGACAGAACAAAAAATTAGCGACGGTGCTAGGCAAAAGGGCATCTTCTTGCTTCCCAACTTGTTTACCACCGCAGGTCTTTTTTCAGGGTTTTATGCCGTAGTTGCATCCATGAATGGGCAGTTTGAGGCCGCAGCCATTGCCATTTTTGTGGCCATGATATTTGACGGTGTCGACGGAAGAGTCGCGCGTTTAACCAATACCGAAAGTGCCTTTGGTGCTGAGTACGATTCAATGGCCGATATGGTGTCTTTTGGCATTGCACCCGCATTAGTTGTTTATAACTGGGCCTTACACGACTTAGGAAAAATTGGTTGGTTAGCTGCCTTTGTATATACAGTTGGTGCAGCTCTGCGTTTAGCGCGTTTTAATACTCAGGTAGGTATTGCTGATAAACGCTTCTTCCAAGGTTTGGCGAGTCCTGCTGCTGCGGCGCTCATTGCTGGCATGGTGTGGTTTGCCCAAGACATGGAATTCCCGGGAAATAAATCAGGCGTAATCGCCTGTTTAATTACCGTAATAAGTGGCTTGCTAATGGTGAGTAATTTTAAGTACCACAGTTTTAAAGGTATTGACCTAAAAGGCCGAGTTCCATTTTTTGCCGTACTGCTTATTGTATTAGTGTTTATTGTGGTGGCCGTTAAGCCAGCGGTTATCTTGTTTACCTTGTTTGCTGCTTATGCGGTGTCTGGTCCGGTTTATACTATTCGCACGGTAAAGGACTTTAGATTTGAGCATGTGGTGGGTGACGAAGAAGATCTAGAGTGTAATGCTCCAGAAGCGGCATCAAAACCTACTGAGAAAAAAGCAGACTCAGTCAGTTCGGAACAAGAGCAAGACAAAAGCTAAGCCTCATATAGTGTAATTATTGAAAAAGGCGCACTTATTTGCGCCTTTTTGCTTTATAAATAATCAAATTCAGACTTTTGTTTGGATAAACGTTAAAAATTCAAAATAACGGTTGCTTTCCTAAAGGGCATCCCTATAATGCGACTCCACTGACACGGCAAGCGGCGCTGCAAAGCAAGGCTGAAACGAGGTCAGGGTTGGTAAGGCCTGAGGCTTTATTAGCGGCTCAAAAACTTCTTCTTAATTAATATTAAAAAGCGGTTGACAGCCACAGAGGAAAGCGTAGAATGCGCACCTCGCTTCGGCAACGAAGCAACGCTCTTTAACAATTTATCAAGCAATCTGTGTGAGCACTCACAGGGCATTAAGCGAAAAAATTAGCTTAAGTGAACTGGATGCTTGCACTGTTTTAACAGTAATAATTTTCAGTTTTTACTTTGAGCGAAAAAACTTTGATTGAAGAGTTTGATCATGGCTCAGATTGAACGCTGGCGGCAGGCTTAACACATGCAAGTCGAGCGGTAACATTTCTAGCTTGCTAGAAGATGACGAGCGGCGGACGGGTGAGTAATGCTTGGGAATATGCCTTTACGTGGGGGACAACAGTTGGAAACGACTGCTAATACCGCATAATGTCTTCGGACCAAAGGAGGGGATGCTTCGGCACCTTTCGCGTAGAGATTAGCCCAAGTGGGATTAGCTAGTTGGTAAGGTAATGGCTTACCAAGGCGACGATCCCTAGCTGGTTTGAGAGGATGATCAGCCACACTGGGACTGAGACACGGCCCAGACTCCTACGGGAGGCAGCAGTGGGGAATATTGCACAATGGGCGAAAGCCTGATGCAGCCATGCCGCGTGTGTGAAGAAGGCCTTCGGGTTGTAAAGCACTTTCAGTCGTGAGGAAGAGGTGTAGTTTAATACGCTATATCTTTGACGTTAGCGACAGAAGAAGGACCGGCTAACTCCGTGCCAGCAGCCGCGGTAATACGGAGGGTCCGAGCGTTAATCGGAATTACTGGGCGTAAAGCGTACGCAGGCGGCTTTTTAAGCCAGATGTGAAATCCCCGGGCTCAACCTGGGAATGGCATTTGGAACTGGGAAGCTAGAGTTTTGTAGAGGGTGGTAGAATTTCAGGTGTAGCGGTGAAATGCGTAGAGATCTGAAGGAATACCAGTGGCGAAGGCGGCCACCTGGACAAAAACTGACGCTCATGTACGAAAGCGTGGGGAGCAAACAGGATTAGATACCCTGGTAGTCCACGCCGTAAACGATGTCTACTAGTTGTCTGTGAGTTTAACTCGTGGGTAACGCAGCTAACGCATTAAGTAGACCGCCTGGGGAGTACGGCCGCAAGGTTAAAACTCAAATGAATTGACGGGGGCCCGCACAAGCGGTGGAGCATGTGGTTTAATTCGATGCAACGCGAAGAACCTTACCTGCCCTTGACATACTAAGAACTTACTAGAGATAGTTTGGTGCCTTCGGGAACTTAGATACAGGTGCTGCATGGCTGTCGTCAGCTCGTGTCGTGAGATGTTGGGTTAAGTCCCGCAACGAGCGCAACCCCTATCCTTATTTGCCAGCACGTAATGGTGGGAACTCTAGGGAGACTGCCGGTGATAAACCGGAGGAAGGTGGGGACGACGTCAAGTCATCATGGCCCTTACGGGCAGGGCTACACACGTGCTACAATGGCATGTACAGAGGGATGCGAACTCGCGAGAGTAAGCGGACCCCAAAAAGCATGTCGTAGTCCGGATCGGAGTCTGCAACTCGACTCCGTGAAGTCGGAATCGCTAGTAATCGTAGATCAGAATGCTACGGTGAATACGTTCCCGGGCCTTGTACACACCGCCCGTCACACCATGGGAGTGGGCTGCAAAAGAAGTGGGTAGTTTAACCTTCGGGAGGACGCTCACCACTTTGTGGTTCATGACTGGGGTGAAGTCGTAACAAGGTAGCCCTAGGGGAACCTGGGGCTGGATCACCTCCTTATTATGATGCTGATGTCCCTGTGACGTGTTCACACAGATTGCTTGAT